>NZ_VJZZ01000002.1:310616-621232 GCF_009659535.1 Aggregicoccus sp. 17bor-14 | reverse complement strand
GCAGCAGCAGCAGCTCGGGCCATGACGTGTGCCTCCTCAGGGATGCAACACGCCAGCCCTCTCGCCTACCTCCCGGGCGCACACCCCGTGCGAGCCCTTCTGCATCTCGCGCAGTCCAACTAGGCGGCCGCGCTGCTCTCGCTCGCGGCGGCGCTGGCGCTCGCCTGGGAGGGCATCATCTGCATCTTCCTGTGGCTGCCGCTGAACATGGTGCTCGCGAGCCTGGGGGGCGCGCTGGCGGGGCTCGTGGGCCACCTGCAGCGCAAACGTGGCGCGAGCACCGGGCGCTACACGGTGGCCGTGCTGCTGCTCCCCTTCCTCATGGCGCCGCTCGAGAGCCAGGTGGCAGCGAGCCGGCAGCTGCGCGAGGTGGACACCGCCATCGACATCGAGGCGCCGCCCGCGGTCGTCTGGCAGCACATCATCCGCGTGCGCGCCTTCCAGCCCGAGGAGCACCGGCCGGCGCTCTCGCACCTCATCGGCTTCCCGCGCCCCGTGGAGGCCACGCTCTCGCACGAGGGCGTGGGCGGCGTGCGCCACGCGTCGTTCGAGCGCGGCGTGGTCTTCGTGGAGACCGTGACGACGTGGGTGCCCGAGCGCGAGCTCGCCTTCTCCATTCGCGCCGACCCCAGCACCATCCCGCCCACCGCGCTGGACGCGCACGTGACGGTGGGAGGCCCCTACTTCGACGTGCTCGACGGTCGCTACCGCATCGAGCCCCTGGGCGCGCGGCGCGTGCGGCTGCACCTCTCCAGCACGCACCGGCTCTCCACCCACTTCAACCCGTACTCGGGCGCGTGGACGGACTTCGTGATGCGCGACGTGCAGCGCTACATCCTCGCCATCCTCAAGGACCGCTGCGAGCGCGAGGCGGGCAGCGGCGCCAGCGCCGCGGGGTGAGCGACCGGCTCAGGCCGCGCGCAGCCTGGGGTCCACCTGCAGCCGCCCCTGCAGCCGCTGCTCGAGCACGCGCAGCGCCTCCATCGCGGCGGCCTTGCTCTGCAGCGTGAGCTCCATGGGCTTGCCCTCGCTCTTGCGCAGCAGCAGCGTGGCCTGGCTTCCGCCGAGGAAGCCCAGCTTCGCCTTCTTCAGCTCCACGCCGGTGAGCGCCTCGAAGGGCAGCTCGAAGTTCTTCGGGTCCAGGGCCCGCAGCTCGTCGAGCGGCCGCGACGCCCACAGCTGCCGGAGCACCGCGCGCTTGCGCTGCACGCGTTTGTCCAGGAAGTGCGCGATGATCGCGCCGATGAGGCCCAGCTGCATCGTGAAGGCCTTGCCCCCGTCGAACTGGCCGCCGATCTTCACTGCGACGAGCCGCTGCTCCGACACGTAGACCTGGTACACGATGCCCGTGCTGAGCGCGGGGGTGTGGAGCGCCTCGAACGACCCGACGTCTTGCTCGACCATGGACTCCTCTTTCGCAGGAGCGCGCAGGAGACCACGCGCCGCCGGGGCGGGGCAAACGCGGGGGATGGGGCTGCGCGGACCCGGGCATGCAATGGTGCGGCAGCTCGCGCGTCTCGCCCTCCATGCCGCCCACCCTGTCCCCCACGCCCCGCCTCCTGCTCGCGCTGCTGCCGCTCACCTTCCTCTCGGCGCAGGCGCACGAGCTCACGCACCACCTGGTGGCCGCGCCGCTGTGCGGAGGCTTCGGGCGGCTGTACTTCTGGACCTTCACCGTGGCGCCGGGCTGCTACGAGGCCCGGCCCTGGGCCGTGCTGGCCACGGCCGCCGGGCCGCTCTTCACCTACGGCCTCATGTACGTGGGCGCGGGGCTGCTCTGGCGCGGGGGAGGCGCGGCCGCGTGGGGCGCGGCGCTGCTCGCGGCGCAGATGCCGCTCGCGCGCCTGGTGACGGTGGCCACGGGCCGAGGCGGCGACGAGGGGCTGGTGGCCCGCGCGCTGCTGGGCGACGCGAGCGCGTGGCGGCCCGTCATCGGGGTGGCTGCCCTCGCCCTCATGGGCCCACCCGTGTGGGCGCTCGCGCGCGCCGCCGCCCCGGGCTGGCCGCGCGCGCGCTGGACGCTCGCGCTCCTGCTGGTGCCCATGCTCTGGAGCGTGCTGCTGCGCCCGCTCGAGACGCGCCTCGACGGGCTCGCGCCCGAAGCCCTGCTGGGCGCGGGCGTGCCGTGGGTCATCGCCGTCACCGACAGCCTCGTGGTGCTCGCGCTGCTCGCGCTGTGGAGGCCGCTCGCGCGCGCGGTGGCCACTGCCGAGCGCGGTGAGGGGGCGTCGGGCACGGCGCCCGGCACGCGCTGAGGTCGCGGGCGGGCCCGGTCCGCGAGTCCCCCCACCCGCTCAGCGGGCAGGAGCCGCGCTGCTCGGCTCCGGCAGCGACGCGGGGCGCGGGCGGGCCGGGACGCCCACGGCGAGGCAGTCCTCCGGCAGGTCGTGCAGCGCCACGGCGCCCGCCCCGAGCGTGCAGCGCGCCCCGATGCGGACGCCCGGGCAGACCGCGCTGCCGAGGCCCAGCATCGCCTCGGCCTCGATGCGCGCCCCGCCGCCCACCTGCACCCCGGGCGCCACCTGCACGAAGTCCCCGAGCACCGCGTCGTGCCCGACCATGCTGTGGACGCTGACGATGGCGTGCGCACCGGCCACCGCGTCCGGCCCGAGGAAGGCACCGAAGAAGACCGAGGTGCCCGCGCCGACGCGCGCCGACGGGTCCACGCGCGCGCCCGGGTCGATCACCGTGAGCCAGCGCGCCGCCGGAAAGCGCTCCACCAGCTCGCGGCGCAGACGGTTGTCCCCGAGGCCGTGCGCGACGTCACACGCGGGGTGCTCGCGAAGCGCGTCGAGCGGCCCCAGCACGGGCACCCCGAGCACCCGCCTGCCCCAGGTGCCCTGCGCATCGTCGAGCAGGCCGACCACCCGGCGCCCGAGCGTCAGGAGGATGCCGAGCACGGACTTCCCGTGGCCGCCCGCACCGAGGACCAGCACGCCCGTGTCATCCCGCACATCCATCGGCGAGAGATAGGGCCGGGGCGCCCCGCCGGCACCTGCACCCGGGTCGCAGCGCGAGGGCTCAGGCCGCGCGGACGCGGTAGTGCACCTCGGGGTCGCCCTGGCTGAAGCCCTTGAGCCGCTCCACCTGCAGCGCCTGGGGACTGAGCAGCTCGAGCCCCGCCTTGGCGAAGCCCATCACCGCGTACTCGAAGTACACGTGCGGATGGGGCACGCCCACGATGCGCAGGTCGGTGGTCTCCGCGTCCTTCAGCTGCACCACCAGCTCGCCGGCGGTGAAGTAGCCGCGCCAGATGGCAGGGCTGAACTGCAGGAAGCGCCGGAACTCGCCGGGGCCGAACATGCCCTTGAGCTGGCCCTGGCCCAGCGCGTAGCGGCCGCTCGCCTCGCCGTAGCGCCAGTACGCCTGCGTGTCGCCGCCCTCGAAGTGCTCGAGCAGCGCGTCGTTGAAGGCGATGAAGGCGGGGGCCGGGATGCGGCTGATGGGCATCACCGGCTGGCCGAACACCGGCTCCTTGCGCGCGAAGTCCGTGAGGAAGGCGCGCCAGGCGGCCTCTCCGTGCTGCTGCATCACGAGCGACTGCCGCGCGAGGAACGCGACGCCTTTGACTTCCATGGCCGGGAGACCTTTCCTGCGCGGGGAGGACTCGACCTCAGCGCAGGCGCGCCGCGAGCGTCAAGGCGTACACCCGCGCACCGCGCGGCCTGCGCGCTACCCCTGCAGCGGCAGGCGCACGGTGAAGCGCGCGCCCCGGCCCGGCTCGCTCTGCACGCCGATGCTTCCCCCGAGCGCCTGGGCGAGCTGCTGGCTCACGTAGAGCCCCAGCCCCAGCCCGCCGTAGTGGCGCTCGGAGACGGCGCGCTCGAACTTCCCGAAGATGCGCGCCTGGGCCTCGGGTGCGATGCCGATGCCCGCGTCCTGCACCGCCACCCGTGCCCAGCCGTCCTGGGCGTCCACGCTCAGGTGCACGGGCTTGCCCGCGCCGTACTTGAGCGCGTTGGAGACGAGGTTCCCCAGCACCTGCTCGAGCCGCAGCCGGTCCCACGCGCCCACCACGGGCGCGGCCGGCGCCACCTCGAGCTGCACGCCGGCCTGCTCGGCCTCGAGCTCGAAGCGCAGCGCCACCTCGCGCACCAGCGCGCCGAGCTCCACCGGCTCCGGCGCGAGCTCGAGCCGGCCGCTGCCGAGGCGGGTGACGTCCAGCAGCGTGTTCACCAGGTCCCCGAGCCGGCGCACCTGCCGCTCCATCACCTCCACGTGCGTGCGCAGCCGCTCGGGCGGTGCGCCGCGCGCGAGGTCGCGCCCGAATCCGTGCAGCCGCATGCGCAGCGGGGTGAGCGGGGTCTTCAGCTCGTGGCTGGCCACGGAGAGGAACTCGTCGCGCAGCCGCACGGCGGCCTCGGCGCCCGAGAGGCTCTGGCGCAGCCGCCGCGCATCCACCCACAGCAGCCGCAGCGTGAGCGCCACGCTCGCGGCCACCGCGCTGACGAGCACGCCGCGCTGCAGCCACAGCGGCGGCTGCGGCAGCAGCGGTGGGGCCACCCCGTCCCAGAGCACCACCCACAGCTCCACGAGGAAGGACGCCACGAGGAAGCGGCTCAGCGCCCGGCCCTCGAGCTGCGGCAGCAGCATGGCCACCGCGGCGAGCGGGATGAGCAGCAGCGCGCCGAGCAGGAAGTGCAGGAAGACGGCGCCCAGCGCCACCATCAGCAGCAGCGCGTAGCCGGTGAGCAGCGCCGCGCGGCGCACCTCGCCCCGCCGGGCGGCGCGGCGCGCGAGCAGCAGCGCCACGACGTACGGGAGCACCGCCACCGCCCCACCCGCGAGCGCCGCGCTGTGCAGCAGCAGGGCGAGCGCGCCGTACACGGCGAAGTACGCGAGCGCGATGGGCAGCATCGCGCCGAGGAACTGCCGCAGCCGCAGCTGCTCGAGCTCGGCGTCGCTGGGGCTTGCACCATCGGAAGGGGGAGTCACGGGAGCGGGAGGGGGCGTACGGGATGCCTCACCGTAACCGCCGCGCGCCCCGGCGGCAGCGGAGCCCCGCGCTGCCCGCCGCCGAAGGTCCGGTTGCGGGCACACCCGCCCCGGGGGACCCGCGGGCGGGCAGGCGGGCCCCGGGAGCGGGGGCTCAGGGTTCGGCGGCACAGCGGATCTCCATCCCGCCGCCCGCAGCGCTGGAACGCGGGCATGCCGTGCTGCAGCGTGGGCGTGTGGTCCAGCCACGCGGCTTGACAGCTGCGCGCTCGGCCCGCCATCGTCGCGCGAGCAACACGGCGGGAGGCACCCCGCCGCGCACCCCTCGTCGCGACGCGCCCGACACCAAGTGCCACGGTGAAACTCGGGGGCGACGCGCAAGAGGTGCCTCGTGCGTGCAACGTTCCTCGCGTTCCGTCTCTCCCTCCTGCTCCTGCTCGGCTGCGGCTCCGGCCTGAGCCCGGCGCTGCTCGCCCGGGTGCGCGCCGGCGCCGCCCGCGTGGAGCGCGCCGCGCCGCTCACCTCGGTGCGCCTCGTCGGCGAGGTGACCCAGCCCATCGTCCTCGTGCGGCTGGACGGGAAGGGCCCCTTCCGCTTCCTCGTGGATGCGGGAGGCAACGTCGTCTCGGTGAACCGCTCCGTTGCGCAGGCGGCGGGACTGCGGGTGCTCTACTCCGGAAAGGGCCGGGAGGTGGTGCAGGTGCAGGCGCTCGAGCTGGGCAGCGTGCGGCTCGTGGACGTGGCGGCCGTGGTCGAGCCGGAGCTCGACGTGGATGGCGTGCTCGGCTTCAACGTCTTCACCGAGGGGCTGCTCACGCTCGACTACCCCGGCCGCACGCTCACCTGGGCCGCGCAGGGCGCCCTCCCCCCGGCCGATGGGCGCGGCATCGTGGACTACGCGCTGCGCGAGCGGATGCCCTACGTGCCCTTCCGGGCGGGAGCGCGCACGCTGTGGTTCAACCTGGACACGGGGGCGCGCGGCGACTTCTACGTGCCGGCGGCGATGGAGTCGGAGCTGCCCCTGCGCGCGCCCGCGAAGGAGGGCCCGCGCCTGTGGAACCAGGCCTTCGGCACCACGGACACCCGCGTGGGCGAGCTCACGGTCCCGCTCGAGCTCGGCGCCTTTCGCGAGGAGCACCCGCACGTGGTGTTCAGCCCGGAGCTGCAGACGGAGCTGCTGGTGGGCAGTGGCTTCCTGCAGCGCTTCGCGCTCACCTTCGATCTCGCGCACCACCGCCTGCGCCTGACCCCTTGAGGCGTCGGCCGCGCAGCGGATCTTCATCCGGTTCACGGGGCCGGCGGCCCCGGCCTGGTTCACCGCGCGCACCTCGAGGGTGTTGAGCCCGGGGTGCAGCTTCAGGGGCAGCGTGTCCCCCGGCACCTGCTTCCACGCGCCGCCATCCACCCGCAGCTCGTAGCGCTGGAACCAGGGCATGCCGTGCTGGAGGGTGAGCGTGTAGTCCGGCTTCGCGGCGAAGAGCGGGCGCTTCGCCAGGTACTGCTCCTCGTTCGTGATTCCGTGCTCGCGCATCAGCTCGGGCAGCGGGCGCCCGTCAACTGCACGCGAGGACCAGTCCGGGCTCGACGCGGCGCGCCGGGCGCGCGCGTCATGCGCCCCCCTCTAGCAGCGCCCGCAAGTCTTCTCCTACCGTGTAGGTGCCGGGCGCATCCGTGCGCGGCAGAGGGGGAAGCACACACATGATGCTCGAGAGAACCTGGGTGCGGCTGCTTGCAGCCGCGGCCTGTTTCGTCTTTGCGGGTTCGGCGTGGGCGCAGGCGGCGCGCACGCCGGTGCCGCTGCCGGAGCTGCCGTCGCGCGAGGCGCTGCACCCGGAGGTGTACGACGCCGACGGCTGCCTCAAGGCGGTGCGGCCCGGCGAGGGGCGCAAGTGCGGCGCGCCGCCGTCGAGGGCCGCCCGCGCCGCGGCACCGCGCGTGCCCACGGCCCTGCGCGGCTACGAGGGCCCCGGCTACGCGGCCGAGGTGAGCGGTGCGGGCGTGGTGCTCGTGCCCGACTCGCTCACGGTGCGCGACTTCGGCACCGGAGGCTGGAGCGCCCTGGGCCTGGTGCGCAACGACACCGCGGCCGCGGTGGGCGTGGCCACGGTGCAGGCGGAGCTGGTGGGCGCGGACGGCGCGGTGCTGGACACCTTGAGCGCGCAGGCGCCGGTGTCGCTGCTGCGGCCGGGTGAGCCCGCCCCCTTCTCGCTCGAGTCGGGCGTGCCGGCGACGAGCGTCGCGCAGGTGCGCTGGAGCGTGCGCGCGGAGGCGCCCCTGCCGGGCGCCACCCGCGACTACCTGGTGCAGGCCGGCTGGGAGCTGCCCCAGGGCGCCCCCAGCTTCCGCGGTGAGCCGCGCCAGGACGCGCCCTACCCCTACGTGCAGAGCGTGGGCTTCCGCGCGCTCGGCACGCCCGCCTCGAGCGTGACGCTCGCGGTGGCGTGGCTCGACAAGGGCCGCGTCGTCGCGCTCGTCACCGAGCCCGCGCCCGAGGACGTGGACACCACCTACGAGGAGGCGAGCGCGCAGTTCGCCCCCGTCACCGTGAGCGGGCCCGATGCGGCCTCGCTGCACACCCTGTCCCGCATCTACTGGGTCTCCGGAAAGTGAGGACCGCCATGCGCAACCATCGACTGCTCTCGCTGTTGCTGCTCGCCCTGGCGCTCCCCGCACACGCCGCCTACCGCTTCGGCAGCGGGCCCCTCGCGGACGCGAAGAGCGCGGCCGCCTCCGGCCTCGCGGCCAACCGGAAGGTGACGGACCTCAAGGCGAACGAGCTCGCGGCGATGCTCATCGCCATCACCTACGACGAGTCCGCTGCCAAGGTGACGGGCGTGCCCTCGCCCATGGCGCTGGGCCGCTTCGACCTGCAGTCCAGCCTCGAGTCCTTCGGCGGCACCCAGCCCAAGTACGTGCGGGCCTTCTTCCACGCCGGCGTCGGCATGTGGCAACTGGACTCCGCGGGCCTCGGCGCGGACGTGGCCGCCCCGGCCGCCGTGGACACCGCGCGCGCCGCGCCCGTGGTGGCGGGCGAGGTGCTGCGCCGCTGGCGCTCGAGCAAGGCCACCACCAAGGCCGGCAAGCGCAAGGCGGCGTGGGGTGCCTGGTACGCCTGCAAGGACGGCGGGTGCGAGACCATCTTCAACGACATCTACGACGCCTCGAAGGACGCGCTCGTCATCACCGAGGACCCGAGCGTCTCGTCCAAGGGCGGCATGGAGTGGCACCGGTGCGCCCCGGCGACCGACACGAAGAGCCCCTTCGACTGCGCGCTCATCGACCCGTCCAAGGCCGAGGGCACCACGGGGGGCTTCACCTTCAAGCCCTGGGAGGGCAAGCCGGGCGTCTCGCCGCTCACCTTCCCCTTCGTCTCCTTCGACCGCAACCGCACCGAGGAGCGGCACTGGCCCAAGAAGCTGACCGGCTACGACACCTTCGTGTCCGCCAAGCGCTCCTTCGGGACCAACGCGCGCGGGGGCCTCTCCTGGGAGAAGCCGCAGCGCATCTGCACCTGGCTGAAGGACTGCACGGACGTGGCGCTCGCCATCGACACCACCGGCTCCATGTGGGACGACCTCGGCGCCGTGCGCGCCGGCGCGTCCAGCCTCGTGTCCAAGCTCATCGAGCCCCCGGACGAGAACGGCAACGTGTCCGAGGGCACGCGCGTGGCCGTGGTGGACTACAAGGACTTCCCCAGCAACCCCTACGGAGACCCGGGGGACTACCCGTACCTGGCGCGCCTGCCCTTCAGCAACCAACAGGCGAGCGTGGTGGGCGCGCTGCCCACGTCCGCGGGCGGCGGCAACGACACGCCCGAGGCGGCCATGACGGCGCTCACCCACACCCTCGACGCGGACGGGCTCACGCCCTGGCGCGAGGGGGACATGGTGGAGCGCGCCATCATCCTGATGACGGACGCGCCCGGCCACGATCCGGACCCCTTCACCGGCGCCTCCACCGGCAGCGTCATCGCGCTCGCGCAGGACGTGAGCGTGCAGACGGCCGCGGCGGCAGCGCTCGCCCCGGAGGGCAGCGTGACCCTGGCGTCCACCACGCTGGCCGCCGCCGCGCCCAGTCTCGGCACCACGCCCAGCCCCGTGCACATCCACAGCGTGGTCATCGGCTTCGACTGGCAGGCGCTCTCCCAGCTCACCTACCTGTCGCACGCCACCGGCGGCGAGGTGTTCCCCGCGGCGACCGCCTCCGAGGTGGTGGACGCGCTCGCGGAGGCCATCGGCACCGTGACCGGACCTCCTCCGGACGATGGCGGCGGTGGTGACGACGGCGGCGGCGGCACCGGCGGCAACCACCCGCCGGACGTCTCGGGCGCGGTGCCCAGCGTCGCGTCGCTGTGGCCGGCGAACCACGACCTCACCGCGGTGGACATCCTCAACGTGCGCGACCCGGACGGGGACGCGGTGAGCATCACCATCACCGGCGTCACCCAGGACGAGCCGGTGCGCGGACAGGGCTCGGGCAACACCGCGCCGGACGCCACCGGCGTGGGCACTTCTCGCGCACAGCTGCGCGCGGAGCGCTCCGGCTCGGGCAGCGACCGCGTGTACCGCGTGCGCTTCGTCGCCACCGACAGCAAGGGCGCCCAGACGGCGGGCAGCGTGCAGGTGTGCGCGCCGCACGACCAGGGCGTGAACACCGCCTGCGTGGACGACGGCCAGTCCTTCGACGCGACGGTGCCCTGAGGCGCGCGTGACGTGACGAGCGGGCGCGCAGGAGGCCTCCTCCTGCGCGCCCTCAGTCCGCGATGCGGAACACGCGTACCGCGCTCGTCCCGGTGCCGGCCGTCAGGAACAAGTAGCTCTTGCCGTCGAAGCCGAGCGCCACGCTGTCGAAGATGCGGGTTGCGCCGACGCCGAGCCCGTTCTGTCCCAGGCCCTGGCAGTCTCCCGGGGCCTGGTCCGCCGGGCAGTCCAGCAGGCCGCGGAAGTCGCTGCGCGCGCTCGCGGTGGGGCTGCTGGTGCGGAAGAGGACGAGGCCGTTGTCCGCGTTGTTGAAGCCCACGTAGAGGTGCGACGCGGTCGCGGCGAGCAGCGTGAGGCGCGTGTTGCCCGCGGTGTCGAACTGCGTGAGCCGCGCGTCGCCGCTGCTGTTGGGTGCCACCAGCGACCAGTCGCCCGCGTCGCAGTCGCTGGCAGCGCCGGTGGCGCCCGGCGAGCACGCGAAGAGCTGCGGCCCCGAGGTGGTGTTGCGCGCCATGTACAGCCGCCCGCCGAAGGGCACCAGCGCCGGCACCGCGCGGTCCGCGGGCTCCAGGTCCGCGCCCGAGGACAGGGTGATGGAGGTGAGCGCCGTGTACGCGGACGCGGTGGGGCGGCAGGTGGCCCAGTCGCCCGGGAAGTCCTTGAAGGGGCGCGGGTCGTTGCGGGTGGTGCGCACGCAGCCGCCGTTGTTCGCGAGGTACAGCATGCCGTTGAGCTCGGCCATCGCGTCCACGCCCACCAGCGCGGCGGGGTTCGCCTTGGCGCCCAGGGTGGTGCTCCCGCCGAAGTACTCGAAGCCGCCGAGCGCCAGGTCCTGCGCGCTGCCGTCGTTGGGCACGTCGAGGCCGGGTGCCACGTCCGGGGTGCGCCGCAGCACGAAGACGCCCGGCCTGTTTCCCGTGGTGTCCGGCACGCCGAGGTAGAGGCTGTTGGCGTAGAAGCGCGCGGCGGAGAGGCCGCGCGCCTGGCCACCGGCGAAGGTGTTCAGATCGACGTAGCGGAAGTCGAGCACGTCGTCCTTGTCGGGGGTCATGTAGAGGTAGTTCCAGTCCTGCGCCTTCGTGCCGGTCGCCGTGAGCCACTCCTGCCCGTTCACGGTGCCGGTGAAGAAGAGCCCGCGGCCGGTCTCGTTGTCCGGGCCGCACTCGGAGGTGTTGAGCGTGCAGCCCGGGCGTCCGATGGAGGGAAAGGGCCCGCTCGAGGTGTTGATGCTGAAGTGGCTCGTCGTGTCCTTCGGGAACGAGAAGGCGAAGCTCTGCGCGCCCGAGCCGTCCGGCAGCATGCGCACGCCGCCGCTGCCGCTCTTGTTGGGGCCCAGGTAGATGCGCCCGTCGTACCTGAAGACGTAGGAGAAGCGGGTGCCGTCGCCGAAGGGGTCGCTGGCCACCTCGGTGGCGCGGCGGATGAGCGAGGTGGTGGCCGTGGAGGCAGCAGTGACGGGGCCGCCGCTGTTCGCGTCCGTGCCGCTCGCGCTGCCGGAGAGCGACAGGGAGCCCTCGGTGGTGGCCGTGTAGCGCCAGGTGAAGTCCTGCGAGGCGCCGGCCGGCAGCGTGGCGGAGGTGGGCGCGGGGCCGCTCACCCGCGTGGCCGTCGCGGTGCCGCCCGGCTGCAGCGCCGAAGGCGCGACGGCGTTCGCCGCCGTGCCGCCGTCGTTGCGCACGGTCAGGGTCACGGTGAAGGTGTCGCCCAGCCCGACGACGCCGGGCGAGGAGAGCGTGGCGGCGAGGCTCGCGGGCGGCTGCACGGCGACGCTCGCGCTGGCGGAGGCCGCGGTGGCGGTGTGGCCGTCCGTGGCGTCGGTGCCGCTCGCGCCCACCTGCAGCGTGGCGGTGCCGCTGGTGCTCGCCCGGTAGGTCCAGCGGAAGCTCTGGCTCGCGCCGCCCGCCACGCTGGCGCTGGCGGGCGTGGGCCCCGAGACGAGGCCGAGGCCCGCGCTGCCGCCGAGCGCAGGGCTACCGGGCTCGACGGAGAGGGCCGTGGCGTCTCCGGTGTTCTGCACCTGCAGCGTGAGGGTGAGCAACTGGCCCTCGCTCACCACCGGTGGCGACGCGGCGAGCGTGGCCACGAGCGCCGCGGCGCGCTCGCCGAAGGGCCCGTCCGTCACGCGGTACGCGTCCTTCAGCGCCACGCGCCGCCCCAGCGGGCCCACCACCGTGAGCGGGTAGAGCCCTGGCGCGAGCCCCGCGGGCACCTGCGCGCGCAGCGTGCGCGCGTCCACCCACTCCACCTCCTGCAGCGCCACGTCCCCGAGCAGGGCCTGGAAGCCCTGATCCAGCCGCACCGGCGCCCCGCCGCTCAGCTGCCGCACGGCGACCGGCTGGAAGTTCTCTCCCTCGATGCGCACCGGCACCGGCAGCTGGCGCACGCCTCGCGCCGGAACCAGGCGCGCGGGGCGCGGGTCCAGCTCGCTTCCCGGCGCACGGCCGCACGCAGCCGCGAGCCACAGCAAGAGCAGCGCAGCCCCGAGCGGGGCGATGGGGAGCGGGGGCCGGGGAGACATGCGCGTACGTCCGAAAGCGCAGGAAAATGACACGTCCGCCGCCCCGCCCGTAGGCGCGCCGTGTCATGGGGCGGGAGGCCGGAGGCGGGTGGCTCTCTTGACAAGCTGCGCCACTTACATGGCCCGCGGGGAGGGGCCGGTGGAAGCCTGTTCACTGGGGCAAGGGGGCGAGGGGCCCGAATTTTCGTGCGGGGCGGGCGCATGACACGATCCGCGCGCCTCCCCATCTCCGCTGTCACTCCCCATGAGCCCTCGCTTCGACCCCTCCCGCGGATGTGTGCTCGTCGTCGATGACGAGGCCTCCGTCCGCTACGTCATCCTGCGGGTGCTCGAGGACCTGGGGGTGAGGGCCGTGGAGGCCTCCACCGCGGCCGAGGCGCGCGCCGCGGCGCAGGTGGAGCGCTTCGCCTGCGCCCTCATCGACAAGAACCTCATCGGCGAGAGCGGGCTGGAGCTCTTGCGCTGGCTGCGCGCGGAGCAGCCCGCGTGCCTCGCCGTGGTGATGACGGCGTACGGCAACCTGGAGAGCTCCATCGAGGCGCTGCGGCTGGGCGCCTGGGACTACCTGCTCAAGCCCTTCGACCTGGACGGCCTCACGCACCGCATCGGCCGGGCGCTCGAGCAGCACCAGCTGGCCGAGGACCACGAGCGGCTGCAGGGCTCGGTGCGCCAGAGCGACCGGCTCATCTCGCTGGGCACGCTCGCGGCCGGCATCGTGCACGAGCTGAACAACCCGCTCACCTACGTGCTCGCCAACCTCGAGTACCTCCATCGCGAGCTCCCGCGCGCGACCGCGGAGGTACAGGAGGCCCAGAGGGCGGGCGACGCGCTGGGGGCACGCCTGCAGCGCCTCACGCAGGTGCTCACCGAGACGCGCGACGGAGCCGAGCGCATGCGGCAGCTGGTGCGCGACGTGCGCACCTTCGCGCGGCCCGACGAGGACGCGCAGCGCAGCGTGGACGTGCGCGCCGCGCTCGAGGCCACGCTGAAGATGGCCAGCCTGCACCTGCGCCAGCGCGCGCAGCTCGAGCGCGACTACGAAGACGTGCCGCCGGTGCGCGGTAGCGAGGCGAAGCTGGGGCAGCTGCTGCTCAACCTGCTCGTCAACGCGGCCCAGGCCATCCCGCCCGGCAACCCCCTGGAGCACAAGGTGCGGGTGCGGCTCGCGCGCGCGCCGGGCGAACGCGTCGTCATCGAGGTGCAGGACACGGGCTGCGGCATCGCGCCCGAGCACCTGCCGCGCCTCTTCCAGCCCTTCTTCACCACCAAGCCCGCGGGCCAGGGCACCGGCCTGGGCCTCTCCATCTGCAAGTCCATCGTGGACGAGCTGGGCGGCAGCCTCCAGGTCAGCAGCAGCGTGGGCCAGGGCACCACCTTCCGGGTGGAGCTGCCGGGCCTCTCCGCCGCCGCGCCCCAGAAGCGCGAGAGCGTGGTGGTGATGGACCGCAGCACCCGGCGGGGGCGCGTGCTGGTGGCGGACGACGACGAGGCGGTGGGCACGGCGCTCGCGCGGCTGCTCGAGCGCGAGCACGACGTGGAGGCCGTCACCCGCGGCCAGCAAGTGCTCGCAGCCGTGGAGGCCGGCGAGCGCTACGACGCGATCGTGCTCGACCTGCAGATGCCGGACCTCACCGGCATGGACGTCTTCGCGCGGCTGCAGCAGGTGGCGCCCGAGCAGGCCGAGCGCGTGCTCTTCGTCACGGCGGACACCTTCAGTCAGGGCGTGCAGGCCTTCACCGAGCGCCACGCGGACCGCGTGCTGGAGAAGCCCCACCACGCCCAGTCCCTCAAGCGCCTCCTGCGCGCGGTGGTGGGCTAGCGCGCGCTGGCGCCTACTCCACGATGCGGAACACGCGCACCGGCGCGCCGGGGCTTCCGGCCGTGACGTAGACGAAGTCCCGGCCGGAGCTGCGCAGCACGGCGCTGTCGTAGAGGCGCTGCGCGCCCGCCCCCAGCCCGTTGCCGCCGAGCCCCGGGCAGCTGCCCGCGCCCTGCGCCGCGGCGCAGCCGCCCTGCCCCTCGAAGTCCGCCGCGCTTGCCGGAGCCGCATCCTTGCTGCGGTACACCACGGCACCGCCCGCGTTGTTGAAGCCCACGTAGAGGCGCGTGGTTGAGGCGGCGAGCAGCGTCACCTGCGCGTTGGCCGCGGTGTTGAACTGGCTCAGCGTGAGCGTGCCCGTGGTGTTGGGGGCGAAGAGCTGCCAGTCGCCCGCGTCGCAGTCCGCGAGCGGCGCGACGGTGGCGGGGTTGCACACCCACAGCTGCGGGCCGCTGAGGGTGTTGCGCGCGGCGTAGAGCCGGCCCTGCAGCACGGCGAAGAAGGGCACCGCCTTGTCCGCGGGCTCCAGGTCCGCGCTCCGCGGCAGCTCCTGCGAGACGTGGGCGCCGTAGGCCGCGGCCGTGGGCGTGACGAGCTTCCAGTCCGCGGGAGAGGCCACGTACGAGCGGGGCTCCGCCACGGTGGCGCGCAGCCAGCCGCCGTTGTTCGCGAGGTAGAGCAGCCCGCCGAAGTCCCCGAGCGCGTCGACACCGATGGTGCTGGCGGCGTTCTTCGGGCTGCCGTTCACGCCCATCGTGGGCACATCGTCCAGGTCCAGGTTGAGCGCGTCCGTGCCCCCCACCGCGTCCAGCCCGCCGCCCTGGCCACTGGGGAAGGTGCGCAGCCGGATGAAGTAGGGCCGGTTGCCGCCGTCGTCCGGCAGCCCGAGGTAGAGCGCGCCGTTGACGAAGCGGGCCGAGGACACGCCGCGCGTGGCAGGGCCGGGCGGCGCGTCCTTCAGGTCCACGAAGCTGAAGCGCAGCGGGCCGCTGCTGTCGCGCGTGAGGTACACGTAGTTCCAGTCCCCGGCCGAGCGCCCACCCGCCACGCCGAGGAACTCGCTGCCGCCGCCCACGCCGCTGAAGAAGACGCCGCGCCCGTCCTCGTTGTCCGGCCCGCAGGCGAGCGTGTCCTTCGCGCAGCCGGTGGCGCCGATGGAGGGGTACGGCGCCGCGGCCTTGTTGCTCGTGGCCTTGCCGGTCCCGGGGTCTCTCGGGAGGCTGAAGGCGAGGCTCTGCGCGCCCGTGCCGTCCGCGTTCATCGCCACCGCACCGGTGCCGTTCTTCGAGGGGCCCAGGAGCAGGCGCCCCCCATAGGTGGCGAGGAAGCTGAAGGACGTTCCGTCGGCGAAGGGGTCCGCCGCGAGCTCGCGCACGAGCGAGACGCGGGTGGGCGCGGAGGTGGCCTGCGCCGCGGACACCGCCGCGCCGCTGTTGGTGTCACGTCCCCCCGCGCTCGCAGCGAAGCTCAGGCTGCCCACCTGCTGCGCGCGAAGGCGCCACGTGAAGGTGGCGCTGCTGCCCGCGGCCACCGCGACGCCCGTGGCAGGCGGGGCGCTCAGTTGCGTGACGAGCGCGGGCGCGCTGGGGGCCAGCGCCGTCGGCACGACGTCCGCCGCGTCGGCCTGGCCCGTGTTGCGCACGGTGAGCACCACGTCGAAGGCGTCGCGGAGCTCGACACTCGCGGGCGCGGTGAGGGTCGCGGTGAGCACCGGTGGAGACTGCACCGGGAGCTCGGGCGAGGGGCCCGTGGACAGCGACACGGGCGCGCCGCTCGTCGCGTCCACCGCGCTGCCCGTGGCGCTCAGCGTGGGCCGGCCTGCGGCGTTCGCGTGCACCCCGAAGGTGAAGCGGCGCAGCTGCCCGCCGGGCACGTCCTGGGCCGCGGGGGTGGCCGTCAGCGTCACGGCGCCGCTCGTCGGAACGACGGAGGGCTGCAGTCCCTCTGCCGCGGACTCGCCCGTGTTGCGCACGTCCAGGGACACCTCGAAGTCCTGCCCCACGCTCACCTGCGCGGGCAGCACGAGCGCGCCCTGCAGCGTGGCCGGGACGAGCTCCGTGAGGGGAACCGCCGCGGGCTCGGCCACGAGGGCCGCGCCGCTGAAAGCCTCGCGTGCACTCACGGAGGCGCGCACCTGCGCCTGCCCCGCGGACAGCGCCCGCAGCACGTACTGCACCGTGCGCGCCTCTCCGGCCCCGAGGGTGAAGCCCGCCGCATCCGGCCCGCTGACCCGGACGAGGGCGGCGCTGCCCTCCACCGCGAGGGGCTGGGGCTGCACGTCGAGCGCGCCGAGCTCGCCCACGTTGCGCACGGTGAGCGCCACCGCGACGTTGCTGCCGATGTTCACCGTCTGCGGCGTGAGCGAGAGCGAGGCCTGCAGGACCGCGGGACCGAGCACCCGCAGCGGCGCGAGCGCCGTGCGCGCCGTCACCTCCAGCCCGCTCTCCGCGTCCACGCCGCGCGCCTCCACGAAGAGGCGCACCTCGCCGGGGCTGCGGCCGCGCACCGTCCACGCGCGCTGCACGCTGCCGCCGGCAGCGAGCACCTCCTCACCGGACGCCGCCGCCTCCACGTCCACCGCGCCGGTCCCCTCCTGCACGAGCGTGGCGGAGAGCCCCGTCAGCGCGCCGTCGCCCGCGTTCTCGAGCGTGGCACCGAGCGCCAGCGCCTCTCCCGGAGCGATCGCGCTGCGCGGCAGCTCGGCCTGCGCGGTGAGGCGCGCGAAGGGCTGGTCCACCACCTGGAAGGCCGCCTCCAGGCTGCCCTGCGCTCCGCGGGGCCCCGTCACCGTGAGGCGGTAGAGCCCGGGCGCGAGGCCCGCGGGCACCACCGCCTCCAGGTGCGCGGCGTCGCGCCACACCACCTGCTCGAGCGCCACCGCACCGAGCGCGGCCGCGAAGCGCGCGTCCACCTCCACCGCCTCGCTCCCGCTCAGGTGGCGCACCGCGAGCGGCTCGAAGCGCGCGCCCTCGATGACCACCGGCGTGGCCTGCAGGCTCACGCCGCGCGCCGGGTGCACGGAGGCGGGCGCGGGCGCGTCTCCCCCACCCTGCCCCGCGCAGGCCGCGAGCAGCAGCAGCAGCAGCAGCAGGCCCAGCGCCCGCGGCCCGACGGAGCGCGGTCCGCGCTCAGCGCAGGTCAAGGCGGTACCCCAGCTGGAGGCTCGCGGCGAGGAGGCTGCCGCGCAGGGTGGCGAGCCCCGGGTCGGAGAGCGCCACGGTGCGCAGCTCCACGAAGGGCGCGCCCGGCCCGAGGCGCCGGCTCGCGCCCACCCAGCCCTGCACGCCCAGCGCGCTGCCGGAGGACTGCACCGGGGTGCCGCCGCCGAAGGAGGTGCTCGCGCTCAGCCGCCCCACGCTGGGCCCCGCCCCCACCCACAGCTCGAGGCCCGCGCGCGGCCGCAGCCGGTAGCTGGGCCCGGCGGCGAGCAGCCACGCGTGGGCGCGGGCCTCGAGGCCGGGCGCGACGCTCCCGCCCGCGCCCAGCGGCAGGTAGCCGAGGTCCACGCTCAGGCCCAGGTCCTCGGAGAGCAGCCGCGGCCAGGCGTGCAGCTGCAGGCCCACGGTGGGCGAGCGCACCGTGCCCACGTTGGCGAGCAGCCCCGCGCGCGCGGCGACCGAGAGGCGCGGCCGGTGGGGTCGCAGCCGCAGCGCGCGCTCGGCGAAGAGCGCCCCGGCACGCACCTGCACCTGCGCCGCGCGCTCCTGCGCGAGCGGCTGCGGCACGTAGTGCAGCTCCCAGCCGCCCGCGGCCGTGGGCTGCAGCGCGGGGAGCGGGTCCGTGGGACTCTTCACCTGCGGCGCCTGCTCGCGCACGGGGTTTCCGAAGCGGTCGCGCACCAGCACGCGCAGCACGAGGGGGGTGCGGCCATCCGCCTCCAGCCCGTCCGGCCCGCCCTCCACCGCGAGCTGGGCGGGCTCCGCGGCGCGCAGCGCCACCTCGCGCTGCGTCAGCACGCTGCCGTCCGGCCCCAGCACCTGCATCGCCGCGCGCACCCTGCCCCGGAGGTCCGAGGGAGCGGGCAGTGCGAGCGAGACGGCCTCGGCGCTCGAGCTCTGCAGTGGCCTCGGCGCTCCTTCCGCCCAGCGCAGCTGCAGCGGCGCCGCGACGCGGTTGCCGCCGCGGTCGAAGGCCTCCACCTGCGCGCGCAGGCCCTCCTCGCTGCCGGCCACCAGCACCTCCGGCTGCAGCTGCAGGCGGGCCGTGCGCGCGGGGCCGGGCTCCACCGTCACGCGGGCGCCGAAGGTCTCGCTGCCGTCCTCGGAGTGGCCGCTCAGCGCCACCGCCCCGGCGGGCCCGGGCGGCAGACTCCAGCGCGTCTCGTACACGCCGGGGCCCTGGGGACTCAGGGGCGCGAGCGCGCCGCGCTCCGCCTCCAACACGAAGGCGCCGTCGGTGCGCGGGGTGCCCTCGGGGGTGACGGCGTAGACGCGCACGGGCACCACGGTGTCGGCGTCCGCGCTCACCCGCTCGAGGCCGGGCATCGCGTACACGCGCGGCACCGGCGGCAGCTGCAGGTCCACGCGCTGCTCGCCCGCCCAGCCCTCGCGAAAGCCCGGCGGCACCACCACCGCGACGCGCGCGATGCCCGAGGCGTCCGCCTCCACCGGCCCGAAGCTGTTCTCCCCGATGCGCAGCAGCGTGGACCGGTGCGGCCGGGTGCGCACCTCGGCGCGCCCCTTGCCCCACAGTGGGAGCACCGTCCAGGTGTGCAGCGGGGCCTGCCCGTCCAGCGCCGTCATGGCGATGATCGCCAGCTGCGGGTAGAGCGGCGCGGGCGGGAGGTAGCGCGCCGTCCACTGCCCGGGCGCCACCTCCTGCAGCGCCTCCACGCGGCCGCAGCTCGCCTGCACGCGCACCTCGCGCGCGCCCGCAGGCAGCGTGAGGCTCAGCTGCGCCTCGGCATCCACGCCCAGCTGCAGGTGCTGGAGCGAGGCGCGCACAGAGGCGGCGGGCGGCGCAGCCGCAGCAGGCGTCGCAGAGGGCGGCGCCGCGGGCGCGGGCGTCTCGGACGCCGCCGCTGCAGGCGCGAGCACTGCCTCCTGCGCGCGCGCGGGCAGCGCGAGGGCCGCGAGCAGGCCGATGTGGACGAGGCGGGCGCGCATCACTGGGTCCAGTCGATGCGCACGCTGGCCGTGGGGTCGTCTTCCGGCGCCTGCGTGAGGCAGGCGATGCGCTGCTCGCGCGTCTTGCCGCGCGGGTCCTTCACCACCAGCAGGGCCTCGCGCGCGCTGCCGCGCTGCGGGAGCGTGAGGCGGAAGCGGCCGTCGGCGACGACCGCCATGGGCTCGCCATCCACGAGCAACTCGCTGCCCGGCTCCACGCGCCCCTCCACCACCGCGCAGGCGCCGGACCGCTGCGCGGTGCGCGCCACCGAGAGCAGCACGTCCAAGGGGATGGCGGTGGGCGCCTGCGGGGCGCCGCCCTTCACCACCACCGCCTGCTGGCCCTCGCGCACCTGCACCTCGCGGCCGGCCGCCGAGAGGTTGACGAGGCCGCGCTCGGCGGCCACCGCCACCACGGTGCCCGAGGCGAGCATCCAGAAGCGCGCGCCGCTGGCCTGGGCCACCGCGCCGCTGTCGCTCTCGATGCGCACCTCGCGCGCGCCCTCGGGTGCGTAGTCCACCTGCACGCGGCCGCGGGTGAGGCGGAAGCGGTGGGAGGCGCGGGTGAGCCCGCCCACCTGCAGCTCGGAGCGCTCGGGCAGCACGAGTCGCGCCCCCTCGCCGCCCACCGACAGCTCTGCGTGCGCGCGCGCCGCGGTGCGCAGGGTCTGCTCCGGCGCCACCACCTCGCCCACGCGCACCGGCTGCCAGCGGCCCGCCGCGCCGCGCTCCACGGTGCCCTCCAGCGCCGTCACCACCAGCTCGGGCTTCGCGGAAGGCGCGGCCTGCGCGACCGGGGGCACCGGCGAGGGCGAGAGCGCGGGCCCTCCCTCGGGCTCCGCCACGAAGCGGCGGAAGGTCCAGAGTCCGAGCAGCGCCACCGCCAGCAGGCACACCGCGGAGAGCGCGAGCAGCCGCCCGGCCCCGCTCCCATCCTTTCGCGTGCCGGGGCTCATCGCGGCACCTGGGGGCCCAGCGCGAGCGCGAGCGCCACCTGCAGCGTCTCGGGGAGCGCGGCCCGGGGCAGCTCCGCGCAGGCGCCGGCGGAGAGCACCGCGGCCGCCTCGCGCTCGCTCGCGCCCTCGCGCTGCACCACCAGCTGCAGCCTGCGGCCGGCCGCCTGCGCGCGCCACAGCGCGAGCAGGGCGGGCGGCGTGAGGCTGCCCGCGCCCACCACCAGCGCGTGCGGCCCCGCGGCGAGCGCCTCCTCCACGCCCGGGGCCTGCACCACCGCGCGCTGCAGGGCCTCGAGCGCCGCGCCCACCGCGCGCCGCTGCGCCTCCTCGCGCAGCACCACGGCCACGGGCCCGCGCGGCTCGGAGCCAGCGGGCCCAGAGGACGCAGCGGCCGCGAGGCGCTGGCGGCGGCGCGCCACGGCGGCGCGCAGGCGCAGGCCGAGCGCCTCCAGGTCGAAGGGCTTGGTGAGGTAGTCCTCGGCCCCCAGCTCGCGCAGGCGCTGGGCACTGTCCGCCGAGCCGTACGCCGTCACCATCACCACCGCCATGTGCGGGGCGAGCTGGCGCGCGCGGCCCGCGAGCTCCAGCCCGTCCATGCCGGGCATGTTCTTGTCCGTGAGCAGCAGGTCGAAGCGCGCGGTGCCCAGCTGCGCCAGGGCGCCCTCGCCCGAGGGCGCGGTCGCCACCTGCATGCCCTCCTCCTCGAGCAGCTGCTGGTACACCTGCAGCAGCACCTCCTCGTCGTCCACCACCAGCACCCGCAGCGGGCCCTGGGCGGGCACGGCTTCCGCCACGGCCTCCTCGGGCGGCGCGTCCGCGCTGGGCAGGTGGATGGCGAACTCGGTGCGCGCCCACGCGAGGCGCAGCGGGTCTCCTGGCTGCACGAGGCAGATGCTCCCGCCCGCGGAGGCGAGCATGTGCCGCGCGACGCTCAGGCCCAGGCCGCTGCCCTTGCCGGGCGGCTTCGTGGTGAAGCGCGGCTCGAAGATGCTCTCCGCGAGGTCAGGTGGGATTCCGGGGCCCTCGTCGCTCACGCGCACCTCGAGCGCGCCGTCCGCAAGCGTGAGCGTGCGCAGTGCGAGCCGGCCGGTGCCGCCCGCCTCCGCGAGCGCGTCCAGGGCGTTCGCCAGCACGTTGGTGAGCGCGTGCACCAGGGCGGTGGGCGTGCCGCGCGCGCGCCGGCCCGGCTCGTCTCCCTCCACCGTGAAGCGCGGGCCCAGCTTGCGCAGCTGGAAGCGCAGCAGCATCAGCGCGCGCCCCATCGCCTCGTGCACCTCGAAGGGCGCGGGCTGCACCATCTCCGGGTGGAGGAACTCCTCGTAGTTGCGGAACAGCTCCTCGAGCCTTCCCAGCTGCCCCTTCACCAGCGACCACTCCTCGAGGCCCGAGAGGCTCTCGCCCAGGCGGCGCTCGAGGAACTGCAGCCCCGCCTTGATGCCCAGCAGCGGGTGGCGCATCTCGTGGACGAGCCCGGGCGTGAGCAGGTCCAGGCCCTCGGCATTGGGGGGAGGAGGCATGGGGGGGCGCTGGCTCACTGGAGGTGTGCTCCTTCCGCCGCCTGGGGAAGCAGCACGGTGAAGGTGGAGCCCACCCCCTCGGTGCTCTCCACGCGGATGCGGCCGTGGTGGGCGTCGACGATCTGGTGGCAGAGCGAGAGCCCCAGCCCCAGGCGGTTCGACTCGGCCTTGGTGGTGAAGAAGGGATCGAAGATGCGCTCGCGCAGCCGCTCCGGGATGCCGCAGCCGGTGTCGGCCACCCAGAGGCGCAAGGCCCCGGGCGCGCCCGCGCCGCAGCCCACCGTGAGCTGCCCGCCGCGCTCCTGCATGGCGGTGAGCGCGTTCTGCACGAGGTGGGTGACGAGCTGCTTGAGGCTCTCCGGGTGGCCCTCCACCTCGAGCGCGTCCTCCCCCACGTCTCCGGTCTGCTCTTCAGGCAGCTCGAGCACGAGCGAGACGTTGGGGCGCGCGTCGAGCGCGGGCTGCAGCTCCTCGAGCGCGGCGCGCACCGGCTGCAGGAGGCTGAAGCGCACGCCGGCGCCCTGGCGCTCCTGGTCCACCATCTCGCGCACGCGCCGCGCGATGGTGGCGATGCGCTGGGCCTGCTCGAGCAGCGCGGAGATCATCTTCTCGCCCGGCGGCCCCTTCACCTCGCGG
The DNA here is from genome assembly GCF_009659535.1 of Aggregicoccus sp. 17bor-14. NCBI lineage: Bacteria > Pseudomonadati > Myxococcota > Myxococcia > Myxococcales > Myxococcaceae > Aggregicoccus > Aggregicoccus sp. 17bor-14. The sequence continues at coordinate 599,046 of NZ_VJZZ01000002.1, read as the reverse complement.
CGCAGGAGCCCCGCGAGCCCGATGACGCCGGTGAGGGGGTTGTTCAGCTCGTGGGCCACGCCGGCCGCGAGCGAGCCCAGGCCGGCGAGGTGGCGGCTGCGGGCCACCTGCGCGTGCGCCTCCTGCAGCTCGCGCGTCTTCTCGTCCACGCGCTGCTGCAGCTGCTCGCCCCAGGTGCGGATCTCCCCGTCGCGCCGGCGCACCTCCTGGGCCATGTGCGCGAGCGCGCGCCCGAGCTGCCCCACCTCGTCCGAGGAGGTGACGGGCACGGGGGTGTCGTAGCGGCCCTCGCCCAGCGCCTCCACCGCGCCCGCGAGCCGCGCGAGCGGGGCGCTCACCTCGCGCGCTAGCACGAGGCCCAGCGCGGCGGCGGCGAGCAGCGCGAGCGCGGTGCCGAAGAGCGTGTAGCGGCGCACGCTCTGCGCCGGTCCGTAGGCCACTTCGGCGCTGCGGGTGACGAGCACACCCCAGCCCAGGTCCGGCACCGGTGCGAAGGCGGCGAGCCACTCGCGCCCCGCGGCGTCCTGCACCGCGCGCATCGCGGGCGCCTGGTCGCGCAGGCCCACGCGCACCAGCGCGAGCTCGCCCTCGCTCAGCGCGCCCTCGCCGGAAGCGCCCGCCGTCACACGCGTCACCGGCGCGCCGCTCGCATCCACCAGCAGCGCGCGGCCGCCGCTGCCGGCCGCCTCGCGCAGCCGCTCGCCCAGCTGCTGCAGCGCGAGCTCCGCCACCAGCAGGCGCGCCGGGGCCTCGCCGTCCGTCCCCAGGCGCACCGCGAGCGCCACGCGCGCGTCCGCCGCGCCGGGCGGGGCGTAGGGAGGGCCCACGGCGGCGCGGCTCGCCATCGCGGCCGTGAAGGGCACGTGGCTGGAGAAGGCCTCCAGCGCGCCCGCATCCATGGCGGTGCGGCCGGGCACGGGCCGCTCGACGGGCGTGTACACCGCGGGCGCCACGGCGTTGCCGCGCCCGTCCAGCACGGCGAGCGCACTCACCGCGCGCAGCTGGCGGTAGGGGATGGCGAGCACGGAGCCCACCTGCTCCGGCTGCAGGCGCTCGAGGCCGAGGTAGTCGCCGGAGGCGCGCAGGTCGTCCACGCCGCGCAGCACGTCGCGCCCCGTGGAGCGCGCGATGTCCACCGCCGCCTGCAGCTGCAGCCGCCCCGCCGTCTCGCGCAGGTGGTCGCGGTTCGCGAAGAAGGTGAAGAGGCCGAGGAGCAGCACCGGGCCCACTCCGGTCACCACCAGCACGAGCAGGAGTTTGAGGCGGAAGGACATGGGGGCCCGGGCTGCGGCGGAGGGCGCGGTGCGCGGGGAAGACGCACGGGGAGCACGCCCAGCCCTGTTTTATAGCCCGACTGCAGCCTTGTGCCCTTGCGGTAGCACCTCTCCCTACAAGGTAGGTCAACACTTCCCCGCCTCCGGGATCAGGGACCTACCTCGGCGCCCTCTCGGACGAGGCGAGCGGCTCGGGCACGACGCCGCCCAGGTGCCGCAGCTTCTCGCGGTCGAGCTCACCCTCCCAGGCGCTCACCACCAGGGTCGCCACCCCGTTGCCCACCAGGTTCGTGAGCGCGCGGCACTCGCTCATGAACTTGTCGATGCCCAGCACCAGCGCCATCGCGGCCACGGGCACCGGGTTGTTGGGGATGGCGGCCAGCGTCGCCGCGAGCGTGATGAAGCCCGCGCCCGTCACGCCCGAGGCGCCCTTGGAGGTGAGCATCGCCACCAGGATGATGGTCGCGTACTGACCGAAGGTCAGGTGCGCGCCCACCGCCTGCGCGAGGAACAGGGTGGCCAAGGTCATGTAGATGTTCGTGCCGTCCAGGTTGAAGCTGTAGCCGGTGGGGATGACCAGCCCCACCACCGACTCGGAGGCCCCCGCAGCCTCCATCTTCAGCATCATCTGCGGCAGCACCGTCTCCGAGGACGAGGTGCCCAGCACGATGAGCAGCTCGTCCTTGATGTACGCGATGAAGCGGAAGATGGAGAAGCCGACGAGCCGCGCGATGACGCCGAGCACCACGACGACGAAGAGCGCGCTCGCCGCGTAGAAGGTCAGCACCAGCCCCACCAGGTTGCCCAGCTTCCCGATGCCGTACTGGCCGATGGTGAAGGCCATGGCGCCGAAGGCCCCCAGGGGCGCGAGCTTCACCACCAGCCCGATGATGCGGAAGAAGATCTGCCCCGCCGTGTGGATGGCCCGCGTCACCGGCGCGGCGTGCTCTCCCATCCGGGTGATGACCACGCCGGTGAGGATGGCGACGAGCAAGACCTGGAGGAGTTCACCTCCCGCGAGCGCATCGAAGTAGCTCTTCGGGATGATGGCGAGCACGTGCGCCACCGGCGTCATCTTCGCCGCGGCGCTCGCGTAGGTGGCCACCGCAGTGGGGTCCAGCGTCTTCGGGTCCGCGCCGAAGCCCGCGCCCGGCTTCACCAGCTCGCCCACGAGGATGCCCGCGAGCAGCGCGAGCGTGGACACCGCCTCGAAGTAGAGCAGCGCCTTGAGCCCCACGCGCCCCACCCGCTTGAGGTCTCCCATCGAGGCGATGCCGTGCACGATGGTGCAGAAGATGACCGGGGCGATCATCATCTTGATGAGGGCGATGAACGCGTCCCCCAGCCACTTGAGGCTCTTGGCCGTCTCGGGCGCGAGCGCGCCCAGCAGCACGCCGAGCGCGATGGCCACCAGCACCTGCACGTAGAGCTGCCGGTACCAGGGAAGACGGCGGAGCGGCGCCGCTCCCGCCCCTGCTGCGTGCACGCTGCCCATGGCGTCTCACTCCCGGTTGGATGACCGGGGGTGATTGTTGCCATCAGCGGGACTCGCCACAAGGGCGGCGTTCCTCCCAGAGCCCTGGAGCGCCGCCGCTCAACCTCCCGGGTGGTACTCGCGCTCGGTGTGGGCGTGCAGCTGCGCGCGGGTGAAGTACACCTCGCGCAGGTCGCCGCTCGCGTAGCGGCCCGCCTGGTCGTTGAAGTGCGGGGACTTCGGGTCGCCGCTCTCGCCGCCCGCCGTGACGGCGCGCGCGCGCGGCCCCTCGGGGGTGAACTCCACCACCGCCACGAAGCTGTTGCCGCTGGTGCCGTACATGCGCTTCGTGCCCGGGTAGGTGCGCGCGCCGAAGGAGGCCAGCGAGCCCCACTGCGCGCTGGTGAAGGGCACCGGGATGCTCGGGCCCTTGTCGTCGAAGGGCTGCACGATGTCCCCGGTGAGGCGCTGGAAGCGGTTGATGTCCCCCCACGCCGTGCGCCAGGTGCCGAAGTCCGCCTTCAGCCGCTCGCAGGCGCCCGCGAGCGCCTGCAGCTGCTGCCCAGGGCTCGTGTGCGCAGGCAGGTAGCGGTACATCGGGATGCCCTCCTTCTCCGCCTGCGCCTTCACGCCCTGCCACAGCTCCTGACCCCAGTAGACGGCGAGCGAGGTGGGCACGGACGCGGCCGACCAGCGGAAGTCCCAGGTGCGCAGCAGCGCCACCGGCTCGGCGAGCCGCGCGCGCAGGGGGTCCGTCGCGGGCAGCGCCTCCCACGCGGCGACCAGCTTCGGCACGTTCTCGGCGAAGTACGGCAGCCAGGAGTCGAACGCCGCCGCGAGCAGCGAGTCGAGCGTGAAGTCCTTCTTCCCCTCGAGCACGCGCACCGCGTGCACGCCGCGCGGGTTCTCGCCGAAGGTGTCCATGTAGCGCGGGAACTGGGCCTGCTTCGGGCTGTAGGGCCCGGCGGAGGTGTAGGGCCAGTTGTTGGTGTTCTGGATCCACCCGTTGGGCGGGTTGAGCAGGTGCGGGCTGTCCTCGATGCCGTGCGGGGCGCCCCACTCGGTGCGCGGGTCGCTGCCGTCCACGGGCTTCGTCCAGTCGAACTGGTCGTCGCGCCTGGGGACGAACTGCGGGTGGAAGTAGGCGATGTTGCCGTCCGCGTCCGCGTACACGGTGTTGTTGGACGAGTTGGCGTGCAGGTCCATCGCCTTGCGGAAGGCCTTCAGGTCGCGCGCCTTGGTGCGCAGGTAGCTCTGGCTCAGCGCCTCCACGGGCCGCTGCATGAGGCGGATGCTCACCCACGTGCCGTCCTGCGAGCGCACGATGGGGCCGTGGTGCGTGCGGTACACGGTCACCTCGCGCGAGGCCGTCGCGCCCGCCGCCGTGCGGTACGGCACGCGAATGCGCTCGCTCACCAGCAGGCGCAGCGCCTTGCCGTAGCGGTAGTAGAGCTTCTCGCCCTTGCGCACGACGGCCTCCGCGTACTCGTCCACCGCGTCCGCGCCGCTCGAGGTGTGCATCCACCCGAGCCGGTCGTTGAAGCCCTGGTAGACGAAGAACTGCCCCCAGGTGGAGGCGCCGTAAGCATTGAGCCCCTGCTCGCTCACCACCTGCGCCTCGGAGCGGAAGAAGAAGGAGGTGTGCGGGTTGATGAGTAGCAGCGCGTGCTTCGCGGCGGTGTTCGCGGGCGCGATGGCGAAGCCGTTGGAGCCCGAGGGCTCCTTCAGCTTCGCGTCAGCGGCCGCGGGCTCGGGACGCTTCGTGCCCTCGCCGTAGAAGGCCTCCAGCTCCGCGAGCGACACGCGCTCGATGTCCCCGCCGATGCTGCCCTCGCTGAAGGCGAGCGGCATCCACGGCTCGAAGCGGGTGAGCACGCGCGGCTTCACCTGCGGGTGCGTGGCGAGGAAGTAGTTGAGCCCGTCTGCCCACCCGCGGCACAGCGCCTGCAGCCACGCGGGCGCCTTCGCGTACTCGGCCTGCAGCAGCTTCGGGTCGATGAAGAGCTTCATGCGCAGGTCCTGCCAGACCTTCGCCTCGCCCTCGGCCTCGGCGAGCCGCCCCAGCGCGTTGAGGTAATTCGTCTCCACGCGGTTGAAGTCGTCCTCGGCCTGCGCGTACATCATCCCGAAGACCGCGTCCGCGTCGCTCTTGCCGTACACGTGCGCGATGCCCCAGTCGTCCCGGACGATGGTGACGTCCTTCGCCTGCTTCGCCCAGCGCGCAGCGTCCTCCGTCTTCGCGTGGGCGTGCAGCGGGAGGAGCAGCAGCAGGGCCGAGGCCAGCAGAGCGGGGAGCGTTCGCATGGGTGGCGCGGGACGCTAGCGCGCGGGGGCCGCCGCACCAATGCCGTGGCGAACGCTGCCGTCCTCTCCGCAGCTTTCGCGCTGGCCAACCCGCGCGGTCCGTGGCTTCAAGAGAGGCAGGAGGAGCGAATGGACTACGTGAAGCTGGGCCGCACCGGCCTCGAGGTCTCGCGGCTGTGCCTCGGGTGCATGACCTATGGCGAGCCGAACCGGGGCAACCACACCTGGACCCTGAACGAGGAGAAGAGCCGCCCTTTCCTGCGCCAGGCGGTGGAGGCGGGCATCAACTTCTTCGACACCGCGAACGTGTACTCGGACGGCACGTCGGAGGAGTTCCTCGGCCGCGCGCTGAAGGAGTACGCGCGGCGCGAAGAGGTGGTCATCGCCACCAAGGTGCACGGCCGCATGCGCCCCGGGCCCAACGGTGCGGGGCTCTCGCGCAAGAGCATCATGACCGAGCTCGACGCGAGCCTGCGCCGCCTGGGCACGGACTACGTGGACCTGTACCAGATCCACCGCTTCGACCCCGAGACCCCCATCGAGGAGACGCTCGAGGCGCTGCACGACGTGGTGAAGGCCGGCAAGGTGCGCTACCTCGGGGCCTCCTCGATGCACGTGTGGCAGTTCATGAAGATGCTGCAGACGTCCGAGCGTCACGGCTGGACGCGCTTCGTCTCCATGCAGAACTACCTGAACCTCCTCTACCGCGAGGAGGAGCGCGAGATGCTCCCGCTGTGCGCGGCGGAGGGCATCGGCGTCATCCCGTGGAGCCCGCTCGCGCGCGGCCGCCTCACCCGTCCCTGGGACGAGGCGACGGAGCGCTCGCGCACCGACCAGTTCGGCAAGACGCTCTACCGCGCCAGCGAGGCGGCGGACCGCCAGGTGGTGGAGCGCGTGGCGAAGGTGGCCGAGGCGCGCGGCGTGCCCCGGGCGCAGGTGGCGCTCGCGTGGGTGCTCTCGAAGCCCGAGGTGACCGCGCCCATCGTGGGCGCCTCCAAGCCGGGACACCTCGAGGACGCGCTCGCCGCGCTGAAGCTGAAGCTGACGAAGGAGGAGCTCAAGCAGCTGGAGGAGCCGTACGTACCGCACGCGGTGGTCGGCTTCAGCTGAGGGCGCTGCGCCTTGCCAGCCCCCTGCGGACGGCCGAGGCTCCCAATCCATGCGCCCCTTCCTCACCGCCCGCTGGCAGGACCTGCTGCTCGTCACCTGGCCCGTGCCCGATGCGCTCCTGCAGCCGCACCTGCCGGCGGGCCTCGAGCTCGACCGGCACGAGGGCCAGGCGCTGGTGAGTCTCGTGGCCTTCGACTTCACGGACACGCGGGTGCTGGGCGTCCCCTGGCCCGGCTACACGCGCTTTCCGGAGCTGAACCTGCGCTTCTACGTGCGTGAGGGCGGGCGGCGCGGCGTGTGCTTCCTGCGCGAGTACGTCCCGAGCCGGCTCGTCGCGGGCCTCGCGCGCGTGCTCTACAACGAGCCCTACCGCGCGGTGCCGTACCGGCGGGAGGCAGGGGCGCACGTCCTGGAGGTGGGCCGGAGGCGCCACCGCATCGGGTGGCGCGCGCAGGGACCGCTCTGCACGCCGCCCGAGGACTCGCTCGCGCACTTCCTCAAGGAGCACGCGTGGGGCTTCGGCCAGACGCGTGGTGGGACGCTGCAGCGCTACGAGGTGCGGCACCCGGTGTGGCGGACCTGGGAGCAGGTAGAGCCGCAGCTCGACGTGGATCTCGGCCTCCTCTATGGAGAGAAGTGGGCGGTGCTGCAGGACGCCCCGCCCCTCTCGGTCATCGCCGCCGAGGGCTCGGCCATCCGCGTCTTCCCGGCCGGCCGCACCTGATCCGCACGCACTCTGCTCCGCGCGCAGCGCCTCGAGCGGGTCCACCCACGCTAAGGCCGCGCCCGGCGCCGCAGCAGCGGCACGCACAGCAGGGCGAGCAGCGCCGCGAGCCCGGGCGCCGCGCCGCAGCCCGAAGACCCGCCGTCCGGCACCGAGCCTCCGCTGCCCGGAGGCGTCACGCCGCCGCCCCCGCCGGGGGTGCCCGCATCGCTCCCCGTGCCGGCGTCCGGCGCACCGGCCGCCGCGCAGTCGCCGAGCGAGCTCTCCAGCGCGCCCAGCGTGAAGTTGCCCGAGGAGGGCCGGGCGCGCGCGCAGGAGTCGTCCGTCACCGTGGCGCGCGGCGCCGCGGCGCCGATGAGCTGCGAGACGTTGCCCTTGAGGTGCAGGTCTCCGGCGAGCGGCGCCTGGTACCAGCTGGACCAGGTGGCATCGGCCACGTTCATCAGGTTGGTGCCCGCGGTGGAGCTCGCCCCATCGCGGTTGCGGACGACGGAGCTCATCACGTTGCCGTGGGCCTCACCGGTGGAGGACGCGTAGCGGTAGTCCACGCCTCCCGTCTTGATGAAGGTGTTGAAGAGCACCTTCGTGTTCGCGGCCTTGTTCAGGTACACGGCCACGTCCGAGCAGTTGACGACGACGTTGTTGCGCATCATGCCGTCCGAGTGCTCCGGGTCGCAGGGCGTGTTCGCATCGAAGGCCGGCGCGCAGAACGCGGGGCCCGTGCCGCCACCGCCGAAGGACAGGCCGATGCGCACGTAGCCCGGGGCGGCGTCCTTCGTGCAGATGACGAGGTTGCGCTCGAAGACGCCGCGCTTGCCGCCGCTCTTCATGAAGGCGCCGTAGGAGATGGTGTCGCCCTGGGCCTTGGCGAAGTCGTGCAGGGAGTTGTCGCGCACGACCCAGTCGTCGCCGGTGTCGATGTTCAGCTTCGTCACCGGGTTGGAGGTGTTGCGCGGGCGGGTGTCGTACACCTCGTTGCGCTCGACGAGGCCGCGGTGCGGCATCTCCCAGACGCCGCTGCCGTTCTTGGCCGCGTTCACCTTGAGCTGCGCGTTGAAGTTGCGCACGCGGCTGTCGCGCAGGACGAAGTTCTCCGCGTGCCCGGTGACGTGGAAGGCGTGCTCGCAGTTGGTGTCCACGGCGCACACGCCCTCGACGTCCAGGCCCTCGAAGGTCCACGAGCGCCCGCTCACCTTGAAGCCCTCCAGGGTGTTGAAGCGCACGTGCGCCGCGTGCTTGTTCGCCGCGCGCACGGTGATGGGCTGCGCGCTGCTGCCCTCGGCGGCGCAGCTGAGGCTGGCGCTCAGGTCGTAGGTGCCGTCCGCGAGCACGATGACGTCGCCCGCCTGTGCGGAGGCGAGCGCCGACTGCAGCTCGGCGACGGTGGAGACGTTCTTCTCGGCGGCAGCGGCGGGCGCGGCCGCCAGGAGCAGGAGGACGGGGAGGGAGCGCATGTGCCCGCATCCTAGGCGGGCGCGTCGGGGAGCGGCACAGCGAGCGCTGGCGCCGCAAAAGTGCAGGGCTGCTGCCGGTCAGAACAGCTCGTTGAACAGGTACCAGGCGTTGTCCTTGAGCTTGTGCCCGAGGCCGCGGCGGGCCCAGCGCTCGAGCTGCAGCTCCTGCGCGCGCGCCACGTACTTCTCGAAGATGCCGTCCAGCCGCTCGGCGAGCGCGCGGTCGCGGATGCCGAGCGTGAGCTCGTCGTTGGTCTCGAAGGAGCGGTCGTCGAAGTTGCTCGAGCCGATGGCGCTCCACACGCCGTCCACCGTCATGATCTTCTGGTGCAGCAGCGTGTGGGGGTACTCGAAGAGGCGCACCCCGCAGCGCAAGAGCTTCTCGAAGTTGCGGTGCCCCGCGTGCTGCACCATGGAGCTGTCGGAGGCGCCCGCGGAGGGCATCAGCACGCGCACGTCCACGCCGCGCTTCACCGCGTCGCCGAAGGCGTCGATCGCGTCCGGCTCGGGGATGAAGTAGGGGTTCTGGATCCACAGCCGCTTGCGCGCGAGGCAGATGGCGGTGTGGTGGAGGATCTTCACCGCGGGCGCCGAGTTCTCGGGCTTGGCGAACGCCGCGTGGATGACCACGTCCCCCTGGGGCCCGAGCTCCGGGAACACGGCCTCGCCCACGAAGAGCTCGCCGGTCTCGCCGGCCCAGTTCTCGCTGAAGCAGCCCTGCACGCTGTGCACGATGGGGCCGTGCAGGTGCACGCTCACGTCCCCGTAGTGCACGCCGTCCTCGGCGTTGCCCAGCCACGTGTCCACGATGCAGTGGCCGCCCACGAAGGCCTCGCGCCCGTCGACCACGCACAGCTTGCGGTGGTCGCGGTCGTTCATCACGCCCAGGTTGCGCAGCGAGCGCTTGTGGAAGAGCTGCACCTTGCACCCGGACGCGCGCATCAGCTTCAGCGCGTCCTTGCCCGCCCCCCTCGAGCCGTTCGCATCCAGCAGCACCCGCACCTGCTTGCCCGCCAGCGCGCGCTCGCTCAGCGCCTGCGCGAGCCGTGCGCCCAGCGTGCCCTCCTTCCAGAGGAAGGTCTCGAAGTGCACCGAGTGCTCGGCGGCGCGGATGCGCTCGAGCAGCACGTCGAAGAAGTGGCCGTTCTCCAGCACCTCCACCCGGTTGCCGCCCACCGCCGTGCCCAGCGTCAGCCCGGAGAGCGAGGAGACGAGCGTGTCGATCGCCTGGTCGCAGTGCAGGTGCAGGTTGGGGTCGCGGTGCTGGCGGATGGACCAGATGACGAGGAGCAGCACCGCGAGCACCACGGCGCTCACGACCCAGGCGGCGGGGGACATCTCGAGGTGCGCGTCCATGGGCGGTGGACTCCGGCGGCGGGTGGGCGGCCACGGCGCCGCCGCCGCGCACGATGCCGGTTCCCCGGACGGCACTGCGCCCCGGGACGTCCGCTTCGTCCGAAAGCGTGTACCCGGCCTGAAATCCCACCCCGGCCCCACCGGCCAGGCAGGCGCCCGAGGACCCAGGTGCCGTGTGTGCACGGGGCCGTTTGCGGTAGGGTCCCCGCCCTCGATGAGCTCCCCTACTTCCCACAAGCCCGCCCCGCGCGCTGCCCAGGCCTACGCGAACCTCATGGTCCGCCGGCCCGGCACCGTGCTCGTCACCCTCCTGCTGCTGCTCGCCGGCGGCCTGTGGGCAGCGAGCAAGCTGACCGTGAACTCCAACCAACTGGACCTGATCAGCCAGGACCTGCCGGAGGTGAAGGAGGCCAAGCGCGTCATCGACATGGTGGGCGGCAGCGGCTTCCTCATGCTCGCGCTGCGCGGCGACGACGAGGCCACGCTCAAGCGCGTGGCGGACGACCTCGCGGCGCAGCTGCAGGCGGACACGAAGAACGTGCGCTCGCTCACCTACAAGGTGCCGGTCGAGTTCGTGCAGCAGAACATGGTCCTCTTCGTGAAGACCGAGGACCTGGCCGAGGGCAAGAAGCGCATCAACGCCTTCCTCAAGGACCAGATCCGCCGCGCGAGCCCCTTCTACATCGAGCTCAAGAAGACCGAGCCGGTGAAGCTCGAGATGGATGACCTCATCCAGAAGTACTCGAGCATGGGCAAGAAGAGCATCATCGACGACTACTACATCTCGCGCGACCGCAAGATGATGATGATGCTCATCAAGCCGATGTGGGACTCCAACCGCATCGACCAGACGAAGCAGTACGTCGACAAGCTGCGCGCGGACCTCGCCGAGTACTCGAAGAAGAACGCGAAGGGCGTGCAGCTGGTGGAGGACTACGACCGCATGGGCGATGCCCACACGGTCGCGTACGGCTTCACGGGCTCGTACCAGACGAACGTGGACGACTCGTACGCCATCGAGAAGAGCCTCGCGCCGGTGGCCTCCATCGCGTTCATCTCCATCCTGCTCATCACCATGGCGTTCTTCCGCAAGTGGGCGCCCACGGTGATCGTGGTGAGCGGCATGGTGATCGGCACCATCATCACCATGGGCTTCACCTACGTGACGCTCGGCCAGCTCAACATGATCACCAGCATCCTGGGTGGCATCCTGATGGGCTTCGGCATCGACTACGGCATCCACTTCGTGTTCCGCACGCGCCTGGAGCTGGGCGCGGGCAAGCCCTACGACGTGGCCATCCGGGACGCGGTGCTCAACGCGGGCCGCCCCGCGCTCGTCTCCGCGGTGGTGACGGCCGGAAGCTTCTTCGTGCTGATGGTGAGCCAGTTCCGCGGCTTCAGCCAGTTCGGCTTCCTCGCCGGCTGCGGCACCTTCATCATCGCCTTCACGCTGTTCAGCTGGAGCCCGGCGCTGCTCGCGCTCCTGGGCCGCATGAACCCCGAGCTGCCCAGGAAGCTGGTGGGCACCATGCGCCCGCCGGAGAGCGGCGCGCTGGGCTCCTTGCGCATCCCGCGCCCGGGCCTCGTGCTCGCCGGCTGCCTCGTGGTGGTGGCGGCGGTGTGCGCCTTCGCGGTGCCGTGGACGAAGAGCGAGCCGCCCAAGGGCCGCGAGCTCACGATGGTGGAGCGCCTGAAGCACGGCGTGCTCTTCAACTACAACACCCGCGCGCTGATGCCGGCGAACCAGCCCAGCGTGAAGCTGCAGGACGAGATCAACGAGCGCTTCCAGATCTCCAGCGACCCCATCGCCATCTACACGCGCACGCTCGAGGAGACCAAGGAGGTCTACGACGAGCTCACCCAGCACCCGGAGAAGTACCCCGCGGTGGACCAGGTGGTGAGCATCTACACCTTCGTTCCCCCACCGGACATCGCCGCGGCGAACAAGAAGATCCTCGACCAGTGGAACGAGGAGCTTTCGGAGATCGACGTGAGCAGCCTGCCGCCCGAGATGCAGGAGAAGGGGGCGCTGTTCAAGAAGATCCTCGCCGCCCAGCCCTTCGACGTGCACGGCGTGCCGGAGGTCTACGCGAAGCAGTTCCGCAACCTGCCCACGAGCAAGCCGGAGAACCGCGGCTACCTCACGTACATCTACCCGAGCGTGGACATGTGGGACGGCACGCAGCTGCTCAAGTTCGCGGACCAGACCACGGTCATCCACACCGCGAGCGGCCACGAGTTCCGCGCCGCGGGCGCCGCGCCGCTCTACGCGAAGCTCGCGCGCATCGTGCTCGCGGACGGCAAGCTCACCGTGCTGCTCGCGGCGCTGTGGATCCTCGTGATGCACTTCGCGGACTTCCGCAACGTGAAGCTCGCGCTCGCCAGCGTGATTCCCCTGGGCGTGGGCCTGCTGATGATGCTCGGCGTGATGAGCATGACGGGCCAGAAGCTCAACTTCATGAACGTGATCATCCTGCCCATCCTCCTGGGCTTCGGGGTGAGTCACGGCCTGTACCTGCTGCACCGCTTCCTCGAGGGCACCAGCCCCGTGGTGGCGCTGCGCAGCGTGGGCGCCGCGGTGGCCAGCAGCACGCTGACCGCCATCGCCGGCTTCGCGGCGCTCCTGGGCGCGAGCCACAACGGCCTCAAGAGCATGGGGCTCATCGCCTGCATCGGCCTCACCACCACGCTGGTGGTGTCCTTCACGGTGCTCGCCGCCGTGCTGCAGCTGATGCACGACGAGCGCCTGCGCAAGGCGGGCCGCAGCAACGGCGCGTTGCCGCCGGACGCCGGGAGCACCGCGAGCGTGGGCGGCAAGGAAGCCGCGTGATAAGCCGGGGGCCTCTTCCCCTTTCCGCAAGACGAGGCCCCCGATGAAGCGCGCCGTCCCGCTCCTGCTCCTGCTGCTCGCCACCGGCTGTGCTTCGACGCTGAAGAACAGCCGGGTGCGGCCGGACTACGAGAGCGTGGACCGCACGCGCCTCAAGCGCCTGGTGGTGGTGACCGCGCCCGCCCCGGCCGAGCCCGAGCAGCTCGGCGAGCTGTGGAGCCGCATCGCGCGGCGCTACGTGAACCAGAAGCGCAACTTCATCGTGAAGGCGCACACCAGCCTCCCGGGCCGCGTGGACAAGGCCGAGCTCGAGCGTCTGTGCGCCGAGGCCGCCGAGGGCCTGGAGGGCGTGCTGCTGCTCGAGCCCACCGAGCTGCGCCGCGTGGGCAGCGGCAAGGACGCAGGCGTGGAGGAGGCCGTGCACGCGCAGCTGCTGCGCTGCTCGGACGGGCAGGAGGTGTGGAGCGCGAACGCCGCGGGCTCCTTCGAGAGCGAGGACGCGCAGCTCAAGGAGAGCGCCACGCTGTGGACCAACGGCCTGAGCGCCTCGGTGGAGCCCTACGCCGCGCCGGCCTTCCGCCTGCTGCGCCCCACGCTGGACTCGCTGCCCGAGCCCACCCCGCCCGCCACGGACGAGGAGACGATGGAGAAGGGCGACGCCGAGCTGTTCTGAGCGCGGCGGCAGAAGCGCTCTCTGCACCCGGTTGCACGGCGGTCGCCGCGTGAGGCGGCCGCTGCGGCCGCGTGGCCCCACGCGGAGTTCCGTGGCACCTGGGGCCAGTGGGAGACCTGCCTTCGCGTCATGACTTTCTGGACGGACCCGCGACAAAGGTGAGTGCGGGTCCGGACAGGAGCGGTAGTGCCATGAGGAAGCAAGAATCTTCAACCGGCGCGAGCAGTCCGCGTGCCCCCGCGTCCATGCCGGGCGCGGGGCCGCACGAGCTGCCGCAGCGCCTGCCTGCGCAGCTGGTGCAGGATCTCCACGCGGCGTTCGGGGAGCACCACGCGCGCGCGGTGCACACGAAGGGCGTCATCCTCCAGGGAACCTTCACCCCGACTGCCGAGGCGCGGGCGCTGTGCGTGGCGAGCCTCTTCGCGCGGCCGGTGCCGATCATCGCGCGCTTCTCGGACTTCACGGGCATCCCCAACATCCCGGACAACAGCTTCGAGGCGAACCCGCGCGGGCTCGCGCTCAAGTTCCTCATGCCGGACGGCTCGAACCTCGACATCGTGGGCCACAGCTTCAACGGCTTCCCCACCGCGACGGCGCGCGAGTTCGGCGAGCTGCTGCGGGCGATCGGCGCGAGCGGCCCCGGGGCGGCGAAGCCCACCGCGCTCGACACCTTCCTCGCGGGGCACCCCGCCGCGAAGACCTTCCTCACCACCCAGAAGCCGCCGCCCGAGAGCTACGCCACCGCCGCCTACTTCGGGGTGAACGCCTTCCGCTTCACGGACGCCGACGGGCTGAGCCGCCCCGTGCGCTACCGGTTCGTGCCGGAGGCGGGCGAGCGCTACCTCGACGACGCGGCGCTGAAGCAGCGCTCGGCCAACTACCTCATGGAGGAGATCCTCGCGCGCGTCGCCGCGGCGCCCGTGCGCTTCACCTGGTTCGCGCAGCTCGCGGAGCCGGGAGACCCCCTCGAGGATCCGTCCCGCGCGTGGCCCGAGACCCGGCAGCTCGTGCGCCTGGGCGTGCTGAGCCTCGACGAGGGAGGGCCCAACACGCAGGCCTCGGACCGGGAGCTGCTGTTCCTGCCGGGCACCCTGCTCGCAGGCATCGAGGTGGCAGATCCCATGCTCACCATCCGCAACGCCACCTACCCGCTCTCCTTCCACGAGCGGCAGTAGCGGCGCCGGCCCCGGTGGCGTCCGGCAGGTGAAGCGAGGGGTTTGCGGCAGTGGGGCGTCAGGCCCGTTGCGCTCGCTCGGGCCGCGTACTCTCCTGCCGCACCATGGGCGTCACGCTCGAGTCGGTGGATATCCTGCTGCGGCTCGCGCTCGCGGCGCTGCTGGGCCTGGTGCTGGGCCTGGAGCGCGAGCTGCGCGGGCAGGCGGCGGGCCTGCGCACGCACATCCTGGTGAGCCTCGGCTCCTGCCTCTTCACCCTGGCGAGCATCTACGTGGTGCTGCCGCTCACGGCCACCGAGACGCTCTCGCAGGAGGGCGTGCGCGGGGACGTGACGCGCATCGCGAGCCAGGTGGTGGTGGGCATCGGCTTCCTCGGCGGCGGCGCCATCCTGCGCACGGGCAGCCGGGTGAAGGGGCTCACCACCGCGGCGAACCTCTGGCTCACCGCGAGCCTCGGGCTCGCCTGCGGCATCGGCTTCTATCTGGGCGCCGGCGTCACCGCGGTGCTCGCGCTCGCGGCGCTCAGCGGCCTGCGCCCGGTGGAGCGTGCCATCCGCGAGCGGCGCAAGAGGCTGAAGGCGAAGTCGGCGCAGCCCGAGGAGCCCGAGGAGCGCGAGGCCGACGAGGCCTGAGCTACTCCTCGTCGAAGGGCATGGGGAGCAGCGCGGGGCCGAAGCGCCGCTCCATCTCGGTGCGCACGTAGCGCTCGATCTCCTCGCCGGTGGTGAGGCGCATCGCGCCATCCAGCACCGCCAGCGCCTCCTCGCGGCTCGCCTTGCGCAGGAGCGTCTTCACGGTGGGGATCTGCCCCGCCGTCATGGACAGCTCGTCGAAGCCGAGCGCGAGCAGCACCAGCGTGTGCAGGGGCTCACCCGCCATCTCGCCGCACATGGACACGGGGATGCCCGCGCCCTTCGCCGCCCCCACGATGGTCTGCAGGAGCCGCAGCACGGAGAGGTGCAGGGGCTTGTAGAGGTAGGCCACGTCGCGGTTCTGGCGGTCGATGGCGAGCGAGTACTGGATGAGGTCGTTCGTCCCCACGCTGAAGAAGTCCGCCTCCAGCGCGAGCCGGTCCGCGAGCATCGCTGCCGAGGGAGTCTCCACCATGATGCCCACGGGGAAGCGCGCCCCCATGGGCACGCCCGCGCGGCCCAGGGCGCTGCGGCAGGCCTCCAGCTCGCTGCGCGCCTCCCGCAGCTCGCTCATCCCGCTGATGAGCGGGAACATCACCTTGAGGTTGCCGTGCACGCTGGCGCGCAGGAGCGCCCGCAGCTGGGCGCGGAACAGCTCGCGGTGGCCGAGGCAGTAGCGGATGGCGCGCAGCCCCATCGCGGGGTTGGGCTCCTTCTCGTGCTTCGTCTTGCCGGGCACCTTGTCGCCGCCCAGGTCCAGGGTGCGGATGGTGACGGGGCGGCCGCCCATCGCCTCGAGCACCTGGCGGTACGCCCGGTAGTGCTCCTCCTCGGTGGGGGGCGTGGTGCGGTCGAGGAAGAGGAACTCGGTGCGGTACAGGCCGATCCCTTCCGCGCCGTGGGCGAGCAGCGAGGGGATCTCCTCGATGAACTCCATGTTGCCCACGAGCTTGATGCGGTAGCCGTCCGCGCTCACCGCGGGCAGGTCGCGCGTCTGCAGCGCCGCGGCCTCGCTCTCGTGGTAGCGGCGCATGCTCTCGCGGAACAGCTGCAGCTGCGCCTCGCTGGGGTTCACCAGCACCTGGCCGCGCTGCCCATCCAGGGCCACGAGGTCGCCCGGGGACACCTGCTCGCTCGCGCGCCCCAGGCCCACCACCGCGGGCACCTCGCGCGCGCGCGCCACGATGGCGGTGTGGCTCGTCTGCCCGCCCAGGTCGGTGACGAAGCCCGCCACCCCGCCGCGCCGCGCGAGCATGGCGGCGTCCGCGGGGGAGAGGTCGTGCGCGATGACGATGGCGCCCGGCGGCACCTCCACGTCCTCGTCCACCACCTGGCCCATGAGGTTGCGGACCACGCGGTCCGCCACGTAGTCCACGTCCGAGCGGCGCTCCCGGAAGTACTCGTCCGGGATGTTGTCGAACATGTGCTTGAGCTTGCGCGCGACCCGGCGCACTGCCCACTCCGCGTTGATGCGGTCCTGGGTGATGAGCTTGTTCACCTCGTCCACGAGCATGGGGTCGTGGAGCATGAGCCGGTGCGCGTCCAGGATGAGCGCGTGGTCGTGGCCCTCGCCCTGGGCAATGGTCTCGCGCAGGTCGGCGAGCTGGCGGTCGCTCAGCTCGATCGCCGTCTTCATGCGCATGCGCTCCGGCTCCACCTCCGCCTCGGCGAGCCGCAGCTTCGGGGTGCGAACGCGCTTGCGGTCCAGCACGAAGGCATGGCCCACCGCCACGCCGGGCGAGGCGCCGATGCCCCTGAGGCTCAAGGTGGGGGTGGCGTGGGTGCTCACTGCCCCTCTCCGAAGCGGTCCGCGATGAGCTTCGCAATCTCTGCGAGGCACGCCGGTGCGTCCTCGCCCTTGCAGGTGACCTTCACCCGCATCCCCTTCGCCGCCGCCAGCATCAGCACGCCCATGATGCTCTTGGCATTGGCCGTCTGGCCCTCGCAGGCGACCGTGACGTCGCTCTTGTGACGGTTGGCGACTTTGACGAGCTGGGCGGCCGCCCGCGCGTGGAGGCCCAGCGCGTTGACGATCTCGTATTCCCCTTCGGCCACGGTTGCCATTGCGTCCTCACGGTTCACAGAAATGCCCCCGCCGCGCAAGCGAGCGCTGCGGCGAGGTAGAGCACCACGTAGCTCGGCACCCGCCGGCTCACGAGCAGGTAGGCGAGCACCCCCATCCCCAGGCACCCGCCGGCGAGCAGCGGCGCGCGCGCTCCACCCGCGTGGGCGCCGAAGGTGGCGGCGAGCCACGCCGCGATGCCGCCCGCGCACACCGCGGCGAGCGCCCGCAGGCGCGCCCCGCGGGTGGGCAGGTTCGCGCGCGCCACCGACTCCACCAGCCGGTCGCCCAGGGAGAGCCCGAGCCAGTACAGGCGCGCGCGCAGGGACAGGTGCACCGCGTTGTAGAGCACGAGGAAGAGCACCGCGCTCCACACGCCGAGCAGGGGCACCAGCGCCGCGCACAGCGCGCCCACCGCGGGCTTGAGGCTGAGCCAGAAGAAGCCGTCCCCCAGCGCCGCGAGCGGCCCCATCAGGGCCGCCTTGAAGGCCACGACCTTGTCCGGCGGCTCCTCGCCCGAGGCGATGCGCTGCTCGTGGAAGAGCACCCCGCCGACGATGGCCGCGGCCACGTAGGGGTGGGTGTTGAAGAACACGAGGTGGCGGCGCAGCGCGCGCTCGAGCGCCTCGCGCTCGGGGTACAGCTCCTCGAGCGCGGGGTAGACGGCGTACGCGAGCCCCAGGTTCTGCATCCCCTTGGGGTTCCACGAGGCCTGCAGGAAGAGCGAGCGGAAGAAGACGCGCAGCCGCACGCGCCGGCTGAGGCGCCAGCCCGGCTCCCGCGCCCCTCCCGAGCGCTCGCGTCGCTCGGGCCTCAACGCCCACTCCGCAGCGCGAGCGCGCCCACCAGCAGCAGCCCCGCCCCCGCGCCCACCAGCGCCCAGAGGTGCGCGCGCCGCGCGTTGCTGCCGCGCGCCGCGATGGCCGCCGCCACGCTGCCCATGGCCGGGTAGGCCCAGGCGAGCCCGCGCAGCAGCCCCAGCGGCAGCCGCTCGGCGAGCGGCCCCAGCGCGAAGCCCGCCACCGCGCAGGCGGCCGTGGCCGCGCCGTAGATCACGAAGTGCGGCCACATGCCCCACAGGTTCTGGCGCACCGCGCGGTTGAGGTGCCCGGCCTCCGCGGCGCTGAGGGCGACCGCCGCGAGCCGCGCGCTGTAGGCCTCGAGGCGCCGGTCCAGCAGGCGGCCTGCGCGCCCCAGCGGGATGAAGACGAGCAGCGCGATGCTCCAGAGCGCCGGCGTGCTGCCCGCGCCCGTGGCGAGCGCCATGCACGCGGCGGCCGCCGCCGTGCCGGTGGCCGCGAGCGTGTCGTTCTCCGGCAGGCTCGCGCCGAGGTTCGCCGCGCCCAGGTAGAAGAGCTCGAGGAACATCCCCACGAAGAGGCCGCTGGGCACGTCCCCGAGCAGCAGGCCCATCACGGTGGCCGCGACGAGGGGACGGCTGAGCATCGCCTGGAGGAACGCCTTGCGCTCGAGCGCGACCACGCCGCCCCACAGAGCCGCCAGCGCCACCTGGCCCCAGGCGACGCTCACGCGTCTCCCCGGGCCCGCTCCCAGCGCTCCTGCAGCTCGGCGAGCTCCAGCGGCCGCTCGCTCGGCACCGCGCGCGCCTCCACGCGCACGCCCGCCTGGGCGAGCCCCTGCAGCTGCGCGAGCTCCTCGGGGGAGAGGAAGACGGAGGGGCTCACCTGGCGCCGGCCGCTCGCGAAGTGCACGTTGCCCAGGTTCAGCTCGGCGGCCTGCAGGCCGTGCTCGCGGGCGTAGGCCGCGCCGCCCACCTCGCGCACGAGGACGAGGGTGCGCACCGCGTCGCGGCTGAGGGCCGCGAAGTCCATGCGCTCGAGCGGCTGGATGAGGACCTCGATCGCGCTCTGCACCGCGAGCGCCATGGCGGCGCGTACGAGCGGGCTGCTGGCGGCCTCGTCGTCGGCCACCGCCACGCGCGACACCTTGAGGTGCGGCAGCCAGGCCTCGACGACCTGGCCGTGGATGAGGCGGTTGTCGACGCGGACGAGGGAGATCACGGTCTTCTCGAATCGCCGACGACCGGCCCTACGTCAAGTTCGCGGCACCTGCGCTTCACGCAGCAGCGCGGAGGCGCACGTGATGTTGCGCTGTCCGTAGGCAGCCAGCATCGCGCCCATCTCCTGCAGCGGCAGCCGCTCGTTGCGCAGGCTGTTGGCCTTGAGCAGCATGGGCAGGTTGACGCCCGCGAGCACCTCGATATTCAGCCGCTGGCACATCATCAGCGACTCCTTGCACGGGGTGCCGCCGAACAGGTCCGCGAGCACGATCACGCCCTCGCCCTGGTCCACCTGGTGGATGGCGCCCTTGATCTTCGCCCGCAGCTCCTCCAGCGCCGTGCCCGGCTCGATGCTGCACGTTGCTACCAGGGGCAACTTCCCCACGATCTGCTCGGCGGTTGCCACCATCTCATCCGCCAGACGCCCGTGGGTCGCCACTACGAGGCCGACCATGTTCACCTCTGCCAACCCCCCGGCTGTGCCTCTACGCCCGAAAGCGCTTCGGCGCAACACCGGCCAAATTCCCGCCTCGGCTTCGAGGCTGCCCAATCACATCGACACTTTGAACCTAAGTCCGAGCCACTGCCAGCGCCCAATTGTAGGACGCCTGGATCACCCATCCGTGTCGCGTGGGAGACGCGATGGGCGGGTGAGCAGGCGGCACAGCAGCCGGGCGTGCGCAGCGGGCGGGCCCATAGCCCAGCGCGCTCCGCCCGGGGCGGAAAGTGGTCGCGGATACCGGGTCCGAAACGACCGGGAGCCAGTAGTGGAACTTGCGGAAACGTGCGCCAGGAGCAAGCAGGCGTCGTTGGCGTAGGCTGACCACCGGAACCGTGCAGGGGCGCCCCACGCTGGCGCAGGCCGCCCCTGCGAGTGCTGCCCCCCTTGCGCCGGAAGGACCCTGGAATGACCGCGAGCCGTGGGATGGGACTGGCCCTGGTGACCCTGCTGTGGACCGCGAACGCGCTGGCCCAGGCCGCCGCGACCCCTGTGGGCCGCTGGACCACCATCGACGACGAGACGAAGAAGCCCAAGTCGGTGGTCTCCATCTACGAGGAGAACGGCAAGCTCTTCGGCAAGGTCGAGCGCCTGTACCGCGCCCCCAACGAGGACCAGAACCCCATGTGCGTGAAGTGCGACGGCGCGCTCAAGGGCAAGCCCGTCATCGGGATGGTCATCCTCCGCGGCCTCGAGCGCGACGGGGACAACAAGTGGAGCGGCGGGACCATCATGGACCCGGAGAACGGCAAGACCTACAAGTGCAAGCTCGAGCTCGAGGACGGCGGCAAGGTCCTCAAGGTGCGCGGCTTCATCGGGTTCTCGCTGCTGGGCCGCACGCAGCGCTGGCCTCGCGCGGCGCCGGAGTCCGCGGCGCAGCAGCCGGCGGCTCCGGCGCAGCAGGCCCCCGCGCAGCCGGCGCAGGGGCACTAATCCCCCACCGGAACACTAGACGAAGGGCTTGCCCTCGGCGGCGAGCCTCGCGAGCAGGGGCGCGGGACGCCAGAACTCCGCGTCGTCGTGCGGGTTCTGGGCGAAGCGCGCCATGGTCTCCACCACGCGCGCGAGCCCCTGCTCGTTGGCGTAGTGCATGGGCCCGCCGCGGTGCAGCGGGAAGCCGTAGCCCGTGAGGTACACCAGGTCGATGTCGCTCGCGCGCGCGGCGATGCCCTCCTCGAGCAGGCGCGCGCCCTCGTTCACCAGCGCGTAGACGAGGCGCAGGACAATCTCCTCGTCCCCGATGGCGCGCGGGGCGATGCCGAGCGCCTGGCGGTGCTCCGAGACGAGCGCCTCCACCACCGGGCTCACCTGCGCCTCGCGCTTTCCCGGCGCGTAGTCGTACCAGCCCGCGCCCGTCTTCTGGCCGAAGCGGCCCTGCTCGCAGAGGCGGTCCGCCACGCGGCTGTAGCGCAGCGCGGGCTGCTCGGCGTAGCGGCGCTTGCGGATGGCCCAGCTGATGTCGTTGCCCGCCAGGTCGCTCATCCGGAAGGGCCCCATCGCGAAGCCCCACCGCTCGAGGGCCCCGTCCACCTGCTGCGGCGAGGCGCCCTCCTCCACCAGGAACATCGCCTGGCGGCTGTACTGCTCGATCATCCGGTTGCCGATGAAGCCGTCGCACACGCCGGACACCACCGCCGTCTTCTTGATGCGCCGCGCAAGAGCCATCACCGTGGCGAGCACGTCGTTCGCGGTGCGCTCGCCGCGCACCACCTCGAGCAGCTTCATCACGTTCGCCGGGCTGAAGAAGTGCATGCCCAGCACGTCCTGCGGGCGCTTCGTGAACGCGGCGATGCGGTTCACGTCCAGGGTCGACGTGTTGGTCGCGAGGATGGCGCCGGGCTTCACCACCGCGTCGAGCTGGCGGAACACCTGCTCCTTCACGCCCAGCTCCTCGAACACCGCCTCGACCACCAGGTCCACCTCGCGCAGATCCTCGAGCTTCAGCGTGGAGGAGAGCAGCGCGATGCGCTGGGTGAGCGCCTCGGGCGTGAGCTTGCCCTTCTGCACCTGCGCCTCGTAGTTGCGGCGAAGCGTGGCGAGCCCGCGCTCGAGCGCCTCGGGCTTCGTCTCCACCAGCGTCACCGGGAGCCCGGCGTTGAGGAAGGTCATGGCGATGCCGCCGCCCATGGTGCCCGCCCCCACCACGCCCACGCGCTTCACCTCGCGCAGCGCCGTGTCCTCCGCCACGCCCTGCACCTTGCCCGCGGCGCGCTCGGCGAAGAAGGCGTGGCGCAGCGCGCGGCTCTCGGGCGTGGCGACGAGCTCGAGGAACAGCGAGCGCTCCAGCGAGAGCCCCGCATCGAAGGGCAAGGTGAGCGCCGCCTCCACCGCGTCCACACAGCGCAGGGGCGCGGGCTGGTGCTTGCTCGCGGCGCGCACCCGCTCGCGCGCCTTCTGGAAGAAGGCCTCGCGGTCCGGCAGCTCCGCGCGCAGGTCGCGCACGCGCGGCAGCGGGCGGCGCGCGCTGACTTCACCCGCGAAGGCGAGCGCGCCCTCGAGCAGGTCTCCCTCCACGATGCGGTCGAAGAGTCGCTGTCCGGGCAGCGCCGCGAGGTCCTCGCTGCGCGCGGGCTCTCCGCTGACGATCATCTCCAGCGCGCGCTCCGCCCCCAGCACCCGCGGCAGCCGCTGCGTGCCGCCCGCGCCGGGGAGGATGCCCAGCTTCACCTCGGGCAGCGCCACCTGCGCGCCCGGCGCCGCCACCCGGTAGTGGCAGCCGAGCGCGAGCTCGAGGCCCCCGCCCATCGCCACGCCGTGAATCGCCGCCACCACGGGCTTCGCCGAGCGCTCCAGGCGCTCGATGAGCGCGGCGAGGCTGGGCTCGGAGAGGGCCTTCGGCGTGCCGAACTCGCGGATGTCCGCGCCGCCCGAGAAGCCGCGCCCCGCGCCCACGAGCACCACCGCCTGCACCCCGCCGTCCGCCTCCGCCCGCTTCAGCGCGTCCGCGATCCCCTCGCGGGTGCTGAGCCCCAGCCCGTTCACCGGCGGGTTGTCCAGCGTGACCACCGCCACCGGCACCGAGCCATGCACCTCGTACCTCGCGCTCATCACGGGGCTCCTGGGTTGGACTTGCTCAAAGGCGGCAGGGCCTCGGGGCGGTCGAGCAGCACGAAGTGGCTGCAGCCCTCGAGCACCCGCACCTCCAGCGGAGGCGCACCGCGGCTCGCGCTCGCGAGCATCGCCTCGGGCACCAGCACCCGGTCCCCCGTGGGCACCAGCACCGTGCCGCGGCGCAGGTTCTGGAACAGCGAGTCGTCGCGCTCGCGCATCCAGCGCTCGATGTCCCGCATGTTGTGCACCATCGTCACCACGCGCTCGGTGCTGTGCGGAAAGCCCGAGAGCAGCTCGCGCTTGCGCGCGTCCGTGAGCGGCCCGTACGCGCGCGTCACCGTGGGGTGCAGCGGCTGCAGGCGCCACAGCTGCACGCGGAAGGCGAAGGCCCACATCTCGAGCGACGTGGGCTCCATGACCGCGCGCCCCTGCGGAAGCACGGGTGCCTCGAGCACCACCTCCACGTCGCGGAACAGGTCCGGACGCAGCCGCGCCGCCTCCAGCACCACCGCGCCGCCGCGCGAGTGCCCGTGCACGCGCACGCTGCGGCTTCGGGGCAGGTGCTCGAGCGCCTGCACCAGCACCTCGGCGTCGTAGGCGATGCTGCCGTGCGGCTGCGCGGGCTCGCGCGCCCACGGCGCGTGCTTCACCACCGGCCCGTGGATGGGCACGTGGTAGCCGGCGCCCGCCAGCGCGATGAGCTGCACGTCCGCGTCCCGGTAGTAGCCGGCGAAGTAGCGCAGGTCCTCGACGAAGCCGTGCATGCACACGACGGTCGCGCGCGGGGTCTCGCAGCTCCGCTCGGCCACCACCGCGTCGCCCACGCGGTACACCACGCCGTCGAAGGCCTCGCGGTGGCGCGGCGAGCTCTTGCGGTGCAGCAGCCACTGCCGCGTGGCCACGAGCGCGAGGGGGACGGCGAGGAGCGCAGCGAGCATGGGGGGTTCCTCAGCGGCGCACGAGCCGGGCCTGCACCACGCGCGCGAGGTTCACGAGCCGGGGGCCCAGCTCTCCCTCGAGCCGCTCGCGCGTGAGGGAGAAGGCGGGCCCGCCGCAGTTGAAGGCCACGATGCCGCTGCCGTCCGGCGGGATGAGCGGCACGCCCACCGCCACCACGTCGCGGTCCCAGTCCCCCACCGAGAGCGTGAAGCCGCGCTCCTCGTAGTCGCGCAGCGCCTGCTCGATGCTCTTGCGCAGCTGCGGCCACGCCGTGCGGTCGCGCCGGGCGAGGTGGTCCATGAGGTAGCTGCGCTCGCGCTCCGGAATCGCTGCGAGCAGCGCGCGCCCCATCGCCGTGGTGGCGAGCGGCAGGCGCGAGCCGAGGTCGAGCCGCAGGGTGACGGAGGCCGCCGAGCGGCAGTGCTCCACGTAGACCATGTTCAGCCGGTCGCGCTGCCCGAGCGACACCGGCACGTTCGCGTACTCCGCCAGCTCCTGCATCAATGGGCGCGCCACCTCGCGCACGCCCATGCTGGAGAGCGCCGTGAAGCCGAGCGAGAGGACGCCGGTGTTGAGCGCGTACTTGCCCAGGCGCTCGCTGCGCGTGAGGTAGCCCAGGCGCGTGAGCGTGTGCGTGAGGCGCGACACCGTGGGCTTGGGCAGGCCGGTGAGCTGCGCGAGCTCCTGGTTGCCCAGCAGCGGGGCCTGCGGCGTGAAGGCGCGCAGCAGCTCGAGGCCGCGCGCGAGCGCCGTGACGAACTGGCGGTCCTTGCGCGGCTCGTCCTCTCCGAGCGGGTGGAGCAGCTCGCGCTCGGCGCTGGCATCCGCAGCGAGCGCGGCGAGGCGGGCATTGGCGGTGCGCGGCATGTGCTCTCCGGGGATAGAGCGCAATTGCCGCCGACCATAGGGGTCGGTACCGTGACGGTCAACGCATGCGAAACTGCATTTCGCACTGCGAAACTTCTGCAGCGGGAGGCTCCACGTGCTGGATGCGCAGCGCAGCGACCTGGTCCTGGGCGTGGTGGGTGCCGGCACCATGGGGCGCGGGATTGCCCAGCTCGCGGCCGCGGCGGGCATCCACGTCCGCCTGCTCGATGCGCGCGCCGGGGCGGCCGAAGAAGCGCGGGCCTCCGTGGCCGCGGCGCTCGAGGCGCTGGTGGCCAAGGGCAAGCTCGCCGAGGCCGCCGCGAGCGCGACCGTGGCGCGGCTGCAGCCCGTGGGCAGGGAGGCCGCGCTCGCCGGCTGCGACGTGGTGGTGGAGGCAGTGGTGGAGGACCTCGAGGTGAAGCGCGCCCTCTTCGCGCGGCTCGAGGCGGTGGTGGGCCCGGGCTGCGTGCTCGCCACGAACACGTCCTCGCTCTCCGTCACCGCGATTGCCGCGGCCTGCGCGAAGCCGGGGCGCGTGGCGGGCCTGCACTTCTTCAACCCCGTGCCCCTGATGAAGGTGGTGGAGGTGGTGGCGGGGGCGCGCACCGAGCCCCAGGTGGTGGACGCACTGCAGGCGCTGGTGGGGCGCACGGGGCACCGCGCGGTGCGCGCCTCGGACACGCCGGGCTTCCTCGTGAACCACGCGGGGCGCGCCTACGGCACCGAGGCGCTTCGGCTGCTGCAGGAGGGCGTCGCCCCCTTCTGGGAGCTGGACCGCGTGCTGCGCGAGGCCGCGGGCTTTCGCATGGGCCCCTTCGAGCTGCTGGACCTCGTGGGCCTGGACGTGAGCCACCCGGTGATGGAGTCCGTGTACACGCAGTTCTACGAGGAGCCGCGCTTCCGCCCCTCGTACGTGCTGCGCAGCCGGCTCGAGGCGGGGCTCCTGGGCCGCAAGAGCGGCGAGGGCTTCTACCGCTACGAGGGCGGCAAGGCGCTGCCTCCCGCCGAGCCCCCTCCCCTTCCCGCAGGAGAGAAGCGGCCCGTGTGGGCGTGCGCCCAGGAGCCCGCGGCGCTCGAGCTCCTGCAGGCGCGGGTGCGCGCAGCGGGCTGGACGCTGGAGGAGGCGGCGAGGCCCTCCGCCGAGGCCCTGCTGCTGCTCGCGCCCCTGGGGCGCGATGCCACCTCCACGGCACTCGCGCTCGGGCTGGACGCGGAGCGCTGCGTGGCGGTGGACCTGCTGCACGGGCTCGAGCGCCGGCGCACGGTGATGAGCACGCCGGTGACGCGGCCCGGGTTCCTCGCCTCCGCCGTCACGCTGCTCTCGGCAGATGGCACCCCCGTCTCGCGCATCCACGACAGCCCGGGCTTCGTCGCGCAGCGCGTGCTCGCCTGCGTGGTGAACGTGGCCTGTGACATCGCGCAGCAGCGTATCGCGAGCCCCTCGGACATCGACGCCGCCGTGACGCTGGGGCTGGGCTATCCGCGCGGGCCGCTCGCGTGGGGCGATGCCCTGGGCCCGCTGCGCGTGCTGCACATCCTCCAGGCGCTGCTCGCCGCGACGGGAGATCCGCGCTACAGGCCCAGCCTCTGGCTCTCGCGCCGCGCGCGGCTCGGCGCCTCGCTGCTCACTCCGGAGGGTTGAACCCGTGCCCGTCACTGCCCCGCTCGACGCCTTCCTCTACGACGGCCTGCGCACCCCCTTCGGCCGCCACGCCGGCGCGCTCGCCCCCGTGCGCCCCGACGACCTGCTCGCGGGCTGCATCCGTGCGCTGCTGGCGCGCAGCGGTTTCAAGCCGGAGCAAGTGGAGGATGTCATTGCCGGCTGCACGAACCAGTCCGGAGAGGACAGCCGCGACGTGGCGCGCCACGCGCTGCTGCTCGCGGGGCTGCCCGTGGAGGTCGCGGGCCTCACGGTGAACCGGCTGTGCGGCAGTGGGCTCGCGGCCGTGGCGGACGCGGCGCGCGCGGCGGCGCTGGGCCAGGGCGAGCTCTTCGTCGCCGGCGGCGTGGAGAGCATGAGCCGCGCGCCCTTCGCCGTGGCCAAGGGCGAGGCAGCCTACAGCCGCGACGCGCGCATCTACGACACCACCCTGGGCGTGCGCTTTCCCAACCCGCGCCTCGAGGAGGGCTTCGGCACCGACACCATGCCGCAGACGGCGGAGAACGTGGCGCGCGAGCTGGGCCTCACGCGCGAGGCGAGCGACCGCTTCGCGCTGGCCTCCCAGCGCAAGTACGCCGCGGCGCTGGCGGATGGTTTCTTCGAGGGCGAGCTGGTGCCGGTGCAGCTGCCCGGGCGCAAGGCGGGCACGGTGACGGCGGACGAGCACCCGCGACCCGAGACCACGCTGGAGAAGCTCTCCGCACTGCGCCCGCTCTCCGAGGGCGGTGTGGTGACGGCGGGCAACGCCTCGGGCATCAACGACGGCGCGGCGGCGCTGCTGGTGGGCACGCGCGCGGTGGGTGAGCGCGCGGGGGTGAAGCCGCTCGCGCGCGTGGTCAGTGCGGCCGTCGCGGGCGTGGCGCCGCGCACCATGGGGCTGGGGCCGGTGCCCGCCTCGCGCAAGGCGCTGGAGCGCGCGGGGCTCACGCTCGCGCAGATGGACGTGGTCGAGCTGAACGAGGCCTTCGCGGTGCAGGTGCTGGGCTGCCTGCAGCAGCTGGGCGTGAGCGCGGAGGACAGCCGCGTGAACCCGAACGGCGGCGCGATTGCGGTGGGCCATCCGCTCGGTGCCTCGGGGGCGCGGCTCGCGCTCACGGCCGCGCGCCAGCTGCAGCGCTCGGGCGGGCGCTATGCCCTCGTCACCCTGTGCATCGGCGTGGGCCAGGGCATCGCGGTGGTGCTGGAGCGCGCCTGAAGGCTCCCTGACGAAGCCGCGTCATTGCCCCTTCTCCCCCTGGGAGAGGGTCGGGGTGAGGGATGTGCGGAGGTGCCGCAATGCTGACCTTGGATGACCCGAAGTGGAAGACGCTGAGGGGCGGATATCGAACGCCCTACAATGCCGCCGTGACCCTCCAGCGCATGCAGCGTGGCGCGCACGTCTGGGAAGAGCTCTGGAACGAGCTGCACCACCAGGGAGACGTCGACGAGGCGTCCTACGCTGCGGTCCCGCACCTGGTACGCATCGCCAAGGGGTGGGCCCGCCGAGACTGGAACCTCTACGGCCTGCTCTCGACCATCGAGGTCGAGCGGCATGCCGAGGACAACCCTCCGCTCCCGGATTGGTGCCGGCAGGCGTACGCGCAGGCCTGGCGCGAGCTGTTCGACCTGGCGCTCGCGGACCTGCGCACCGAGCAGGATCCGCTGACCCTCCGCTCGCTCCTCGGAGCGCTGGCCCTGGCCCGTGGACAAATGGCCGTTGGTGCCCTGCTCGCCCTCTCGGATGTTTCCGAGCTGCGCGCGCTCGCCGAGGAGCAGCTCGGTCGGTCTCTTCCTGACGAGGACGAGGAAGGGCTCGGGTAGCCAGGGCTGCGTCAGGCCTCCGGGGCGTCCATCCGCTCGCGCACCTCCTGCGCACTCGACGAGGGAGGCAACGCCGCTCCCGCAGGAGCGGCGCGACCGCTCACCACTGCGCGCCGATCGTCACGCCGTACTGCAGGTTGGGATCGAGCCCGCCGTGCAGCTGACCCGCGGCGAAGCCGCCGAGGCAGAACCCGTTCGAGCTGATGACGCACAGGTCCACGCGCCCGCCGACGCCGAGCGAGGAGGCATCCGGGTCCGGGAGCGTGCCGAAGTAGAACGAGGGCCCCACCAGGAGCGTGAGGCTGAGGTCGTCCGGCGCGCCCCACCGCAGCGTGGGCCCCGCCAGCACGCCGTAGAAGGTCTCGTCCTCCACGTCCTGGAGGGACAGGGCGGCGCCGCCCCCCACGCCCACGGACGGAGTGAGCTGCTTGCCCATGTGGAAGAGGCCGCTGAACGAGAAGTACGACGCGTCCGCGAGGCTGCCGCCGCCGAAGCCGAAGGCGAAGGCGCCCATGTCACCGCCGCCGGAAGCGCCCTCCTGCTCCGCCGCGTGCGGCTGCGCCGCTTGCTCCTGGGGCTCGCCCTGGTTCAGGTCGTACACCTGCACGAGGTAGTCCGCCCCGGGCGTCCAGCCGTTGCTGCCCGGCTGGACGACGACGAAGTACGTGCCATCCTTGGGGAGGTCGTACTTGAAGCCGAGCATGCGCTTGCCCTCGAGCTCGTAGATGGTGACCGCGGACAGTCCACCGATGCTCGACAGCGACTCCGTCTCGCGACTGCCGAAGTGCAGGCTCGCGCGCGCAGCGTTCGAGTCCATGGGCAGGGCCACCACGACCCGCTGTCCCTCGTGGCCCTCGAAGCGGTAGACGTCGCTGCGCCCCCAGTCCTTGGTGAGGGCGTCCGTCTCGTCCAGGCGCCCGCGCACCACTTGCCCCAGCTGCATCGGCTCGACCTGCGCCTCCAGCGTGGGCACCGGATACGTTCCCGGCACGAGCGACAGGCGCAGCGCGTAGCGCCCCAGCTGGCCTTGCCGGCTGTTGCTCACCAGCACCGTCCAGGTGCCACTGGCGGGCAGTGTCACCTCCAGCTGCGCCGGTTCGGACTGCTCGGGTTCGCCGTCGTCGCTGCGCGCCCCGTGGCCGTAGGCCTGCGCCGCAGGCTCGGTGCCTCCGAGGTTCAGGGTCAGCTCGGGGTCGAACTCCGAGGACTGCAGCACCAGGCGCACGCGCTGACCCTTCTTGCCCTGGAAGCGGAACGCGTCCTGGGCGTAGGGGGAGGGACTGCCATCGATGCGCGGGCGGTCCTCGACCGTGAGTGCGCCCTGCACCACCTGGTCCAGCGACAGCGGAGACTGACTCTCCAGCGGCGGCAGGGTGGGCGCGGCGAATGCGGGGACGGACAGGAGTACCAACAGGGCGAGTGAGCGGAGCATGGTCGGGCGCGAGACACTATTCGGGAGCATGCGGTGGGAGAAAGGGCGCCCCCGCAAATCCTCTCGCGGCGCGTCGTCACGGCCTGGCGGACGCGCCGCCCGGAGAGCGACCCGCGGGCGCCACCGCCGCCAGCACCTGCTCGGCGAGGGTCTGGGTCGCATCCAGGCTGGCGTTGGCGTTGCTCAGGACGATGAAGGTCAGGTCGTCTCCGAGCACGTGGCTGAGGCGCGAGCGGAACGGCCCGTTCGAGCCCGTGTGCCACGCGGCCTGCTTCTCCCTGCCACCGAGCGTGAGCGTGCGCATGCGCCCGCCGTAGCTGTAGGCCTCCTCCGGCACGTACACGGTGGTGAGCCGCTTCAGTGCGTCCGCCGAGAGCACCTTCCCGCCGTACACCGCGCGCGTCAGGGTGAGCAGGTCCTTCGCGCTGCTGTAGTAGCCGCCCGCGCACTCGATGAACGAGGGGTTGGGGGTGCCTCCGCGCTTCGGCGCCGGGTGGATGGCGGAGTAGCCCTGTGCGGCACGGGGCACGCGTGCGAAGTCGCCCGTGAAGATGCCTGCGCTCTTCAGCCTCAGCGGGCGCAGCAGCACGCGCTGCACCTCCTGCGCATAGGTGCGGCCCGTCACCCGCTCGATGATTGCCTTCACCAGCACCCAGTTGGAGTGCGAGTAGTCGAAGCGCGCGCCCGGCTCGAAGGCGAGGTCGCCGCTGGCGAAGCGCTTCACGGCCTCGTCCATCGACAGGTCCAGCGTGGCGATGGACGGGTCCTTCTTGAAGGACGCAACGAGGTCGTTCGGCACGCCGCTCGTATGCGAGAGCAGGTGGTGCAGCGTCACCTTCGCGCCGCTGTCGGCGCGGTAGTCGGGCAGGTACGTGGCGATGGGCGCGGTGAGCGAGAGCTTCCCCTCGTCCACGAGCTTCAGGACGACGATGGAGGCGACGAGCTTCGAGATGGAGCCGAGCTGGTAGCGCGTCTCGAGCGAGGTGCGCCGGTGGGCCTCGAAGTCCGCGTGCCCGTAGGCGCCCGCGTGCAGCACCTTCCCGCCGCGCGCGAGCAGCACCACGCCCTGGAAGTCCTGCTCCTTGGTGAAGTCCTCGATGAGCGCGCGCGGCGTCCTGGCGAGCGCCGGCAGGGAGATGAGGAGAAGGGCGGCGAGCGTGCGCAGGATTCCAGAGGTCCGCATGGGCTGCGCACCCTACCCCGTGTGCCCTCAGAACACTGCGTTGACCGTGAGCGGGCCCGTCACCAGCGACTGGAAGGGCGCGGCCACGCCCACCGCAGAACCGTGCAGCACGTAGCCGTCCCCGTCGCGCTCCACCGAGAGGACCTCGAGCGTGAGGTCGCCGGGGTTCAGGTGCTGGCAGCCGGACTGCCAGCTCCCCTCGTCGCCGTCCACGGCGCCCCAGACGGCGTTGGAGAGGTCCCGGCAGTGGAAGGTGCCCACGCGCGGCTCGCCCTCGAACCACACCGTCACGTTGGCCACGACCTTCAGGCCCTCCACCGTGTCCACGGTGAGGCTGATGTCATCGGTCGAGGACCGGGCCTCGTACTCACCCGAGATGCCTCCCTCGAGCACGATGGTCGAGCGCACGGGCTTCGACGGCTCACCACCACAGCCCGCCGCGAGCAACGTCGCGGCGAGCAGGACTGCGCAGGCAGACTTCATGGGCTCTTCTCCGGGAACCAGCGAGGAGCCACCTGTGTACGCGGCGCGCGTGACGGACTCGTGATGCGCCGGGCTCTGTCACTCAGGGTGCGGCGCGCCGCAGCCGCCCGCGCTACTCCGGCAGGACGTCGAGATTGGAGGTGCCGGCTCCTCGCGAGGGCCCGCGGTCCCGCGGCACCTTGCGCTCGCGGCGGGGGGCGGGGGGCTCGCCGCGCTCGGCCCCGGCGTCGGCGTGGGATGCGGTGCGGCCCGGGAGTGTGGCGCCGTACTTCGCCACGTAGTCCGTCACGCGGATCTTGCGTGCGGTCGCCGCGCTGCTCATCGGCCGCACCTTGCCGATGACCGGCCGCTCCTGCCACGCATGGTCGTAGCGGCCCATCACCCAGGTGATGCCCGCGGTGGAGTTGGGGTTGCGCCCGTCGAGCGCCCAGCGGTTGTTGAGGTGGAGCATGAAGGCGAGCGCCTCCTCCGGCTCCCGCGTCCACTCGAGGAACTTCTTGCCCCACAGGATGCGCAGGTAGTTGTGGATGCGCCCCTCGGTGCGCAGCTGGCCCTGGGTCGCGTTCCACAGCGCGTCGTAGGTGCCTCCGGCCTCCAGCTCGTCGCGCGTGAAGAGCTCGGCGCGCTCGTCACGCCGGTGCGCGTGCAGGGTCGCGCGCGCCCACTCCGGCAGCGAGCCGTAGGTGTCGTGCGCGTCCACGAAGTGCGCCGTGTTGTACGAGAGCTCGCGCCACGTCACGAGCTCGTCGAGGAAGGCCTCCGCGCTCGCGCCCATGCCCCACCAGCCTTCGCGCTTGCCGGTGGGCTTGGGCGCCAGCCGCAGTGGGGTCCAGTCCTCGCGCTCGGCGATGGCCGCGAAGACTTCGTGCACGCTGACGAAGCCCCAGTGCAGGTAGGGGCTGAGCCCGCTGTTGCTCGGGTCCTCCGCCTCGTTGCGGCGCGTTGCGTACGTGTCGAACTTGCGCTGCAGGAAGCCGGCGAGCACGCGCCCGCCCTTCTCGGGGCCTCCCTCGAAGGGCACGGCGGGCACGCCGTGGTCGATGGGCAGCGCCGCGAGCGCGCGCGCCGCCGCGCCGGCGTCCTCCCCGATCAGCGCCTCGGCTGGGTTGGGCCACTTCGCCCGCACGCCCTCGAGCCAGCGGCTCAGCGTGCCCTCCACCGGAGGCAGGGCGCGCGCCTCGCGCAGCGGCGCCTCGGCCGGGAACCACCCGAGGTGCTCGGGCAGCCGGTGCTGCAGCATGCGGCGGAAGTGCGGCGCCGTGGGCCACGCGCGCTCGGCCACCCGCAGGGGCAGCAGCCCGTTGCCGTCCACGGCCTCGAGCCGCACGCCCAGGTCCGCGAGCTTGCGGCCGGCGGCCTTCAGCATGTGGGGGAGGAAGAACTCCGGGAACTCGTCCGTGACGACGAGGCACGCGCGGCGCGCGAGCGCCTCGAGCAGTCCGTGGCCCGCTCCCGGCTCGGGCTCCACGTAGCGCACGTGCGCGACCCGCGCGGCGCCGTACGCGGCCGCGTTGTCGCGCATCCCGTCCAGCGCGAAGCGGTGCAGCCGGTCACTCGCCCAGGGGTAGCCCGCGCGCAGGGCCTCGAGCACGACGAGGGGCCTGTTCCACGCGCGCGCGGCCGCCACGGCGTACTCGAGCGCGAAGTTGAAGCGCGTGCGGCGCGCCATCACCTGCCAGTAGAGGACCACGTCCCGCGAGGGGTCGGCGGGGACCTCGTTGAGCGCGCTGAGCCGCTCGCGCGGGACGACGGAGAGGGGGTCGAGCATGCACAAGGCTACGGCGCAGGCCTGCCGGTTGGACGCGTCCGTTCGTCCTTTTGCACTCCTGCCTCGCGTGCAGGCAGGCGCTATCCCCCGGAAGGCGCGGCCTCCGGCAGCTCGTGGGAGCGAGCCGGGTCGTCTGCGGCGTGCACCTGCTCCTCCTCGTCGTTGGGGCCTCGCAGCGGCAGGCCGTCCACGGGCTCACCGCGCACCGTGGTGGGATGGCCGTGCATGTCCTCGGCGGGCTGGATGCCGGGGTGCTCGTTTCGGGTCTCCATGGCGTGGGTCTCCTTGCCCCAACGGTCCTCCCGTGCGACGCCGCCGGCAACCGTCTTTCCCTCGTCCCGAGGTCGGGTGCTCCCCCACCCCGGCGGCGCTGGCGCAGGCCGCCTCCGGGCGCGGGGGATGCTACGCTTCGCGCATGAAGGGCTCCCTGTGAACGCCGACGAGCAGCTGATCTTTCCGCAGACGGTCGAGGGCCTGTTCGTGCGCGGGCTCGCCAGCAAGATGTCGCCCGAGCTCAAGGGGCGGCTGCGCGAGGAGGGGCTCGACCTGGAGCGGCCGCTCGCGGCGGGCTACCCGGCCGAGCGCTTCGCGCGGTGGGTCCGCATCGCCTCCGAGGTGCTGTACCCCGGGCTCCCCGAGGAGCAGGCGCTGCGCCGGGTGGGGCGGCACTTCTTCTCGGGCTACATGGACACGCTCATGGGCAAGGCGCTCGCGCCGCTGATGCGGGTCCTCGGCCCGCGGCGCACGCTCGAGCGCATGGAGCGCAACTTCCGCTCGGGCTCCAACTACATCGCGGTGCGCACCGAGGCGGCTGGGCCCACCGAGATGGTGCTGCACTTCAACGACGTGCACCGCATCCCCGGCTACTTCGCAGGCGTCATCGAGCAGGGCGCGGAGGTGACGGGCGCGAAGGGCACCATCGTCGAGGTGCTCCCCGCCCCGGCGCCGGGGTGCGCGCTGCGGGTGCGCTGGAGGGAGTAGACGTTCCGCCGAGCGCAGACAGCGGCACGCATTTGACGTTCATTGCCGATTGGCTATATAGCCAATCGGCAATGCACACCCACGAGCAGCTCACGGCCGTCTTCAGTGCGCTCGCCGACCCGACCCGGCGCGCGATCCTCGCGAAGCTCGCGCAGGGCGAGGCGACGGTGTCGCAGCTCGCGGAGCCCTTTCAGCTCGCGCAGCCCACCATCTCCAAGCACCTGCGCGTGCTCGAGGCCGCCGGACTCATCGAGACGGGGCGCGACGCGCAGAGCCGGCCCCGGCGGCTCGTTCCTGCGGCGCTCAAGACCGCGGATGCGTGGCTGCAGCCATTCCGAGAGCAGTGGGAGGGGCGCTTCGACCGCCTCGAGGCCCACCTGAAGAAGAAGAAGGCGTCCCAGTCCGACCGTCAGCGAGGAACACGATGACAGACATAATCGACCGAGAGCAGAAGACCGTTTCCTTCGAGCGCACCCTGAGCGCGTCCCCGGAGGAGGTGTTCGATGCCTGGACGCAGCCGGAGGAGATCTCGCAGTGGTGGGACCCCACCGGAGCGCCGCTCGTCTCGTGCACCATCGACCTCAAGCCACAGGGCGCCTTCCGCTTCGTGACGGCGGGCCACGCGCCGCCCTTCGAGGGCGTGTACGCGGTGGTCGACCGGCCGCGCCGGCTCGAGTTCCACGCCCTGGGCGCGAAGGGCACGGTCGCCTTGCGGCGCCATGAGCGCGGCACCCAGATGAACGTGTCGATCCAGTGTGCGTCGGCCGAGCACTTCGAGATGTTCGTGAAGCTGGGCGTCCATACGGGCACCAGCCGGACGCTGGACAACCTCGTCGAGCTGCTGGACGGGCGCAGGAAGACGGCCCGCGGCGCGTGACGGGCGGTTTCAGACCTTGCGCAGGATGAGTCCCTCGTCCGGGCGCAGCGCGATGACGCCGTGCACCCTCGCCGCTGCGACCGGCCCCAGGGTGGACATCACGGGCTGCAGCTCCTCCCAGCCGCGCGGCGCCGCGAGCGTCGCGTAGTCGCGCGACAGGTTGAGCGCGACGAGGAAGCTGCCCTGCTCGTGCTCGCGGCGGTAGGCGAGCACGGGCCCCTCGTTGAGCACGAGCCGGTGCCGGCCCACCGTGAAGGCGGGCTCGGCGCGGCGCAGGGTGAGCAGGTCGCGCGTGAGGTTGAGCATCGAGTCGGGGCGCCCGCGCTGCACCTCGACGTTCACCTCGCGCCAGTCTTCGCTCAGCGGCAGCCAGGGCTCGCCGCGGGTGAAGCCGGCGTGGGGCGCGCTCGCCTCCCACTGCATGGGCGTGCGCTGCGGATCGCGCCCCTGGCCGCGGCCGGGGTCCAGCGCCTCGAAGGGATCGCGCAGCCGCTCGGGCGGGATGGGCACGTTCTCCATGCCCAGCTCGTCTCCGTAGTAGAGCGTGGGCGTGCCGAACAGGGTGCACAACAGCATGCGCGCCACGCGTGCCTGGGCGGGCCGCCCCACGCGGGTGGCGATGCGCGGCTTGTCGTGGTTGCTGAGCACCCAGTTGGGCCAGCAGTCCTCGGGGATGGCCGCCAGGTAGGTCTCGATGGCGTCGCGCAGGACGTCCGCCTTCCACGGCATCAGCACCAGCATCTGGTTGTGGGGCATCTGCGCGCCGCCGGCCGACTCGCCGTAGAAGCGCACCAGGCGCTCGGGCGAGTGGTACAGCTCGCCGATCATCAGCTTGTCCTTGCCGAACTCGCGCAGCACGCTGCGCATGCGCTGCACGATCTCCACCACCTCGTAGCGGTCCGTGTTGTAGAGGGCGCGCTGCGCATCGTTGGACGGCATCGAGCGCGGGTCGTAGTGGGGGTTGGGCGGGTTGTCGCGGAACTGGGCATCCTTGAGCAGGTGCCAGATGACGTCGATGCGGAAGCCGTCCACGCCGCGCCTCAGCCAGAAGCGCAGGGCGTCGAAGAGGGCGCGCTCGACCTCGGGGTTGCGCCAGTTGAGGTCCGGCTGCTCCTTCATGAACGCGTGGTAGTAGTACTGGCCGCGCCGCGGCTCGAACTCCCACGCGCTCTCCCCGCCGAAGGCGCTGAGCCAGTTGTTGGGAGGCCCGCCATCCGGCCCGGGGTCCCGCCAGAGATACCAGTCGGCCTTCGGGTGGGTGCACGAGGAGCGCGACTCGATGAACCACGGGTGGCGGTGCGAGGAGTGGTTGGGCGCGATGTCGAGCACGATGTGCATGCCGCGCGCGTGCGCATCGGCGAGCAGCCCGTCGAACTCCGCGAGCGTGCCGAACAGCGGCTCCACGTCCGTGTAGTTCGCGATGTCGTAGCCGAACTCCACCATTGGCGAGGGGTAGATGGGCGTGAGCCAGAGGATGTCCACCCCCAGCCACTGCAGGTAGTCCAGCCGCCGCCGCAGGCCCGCGAGGTCCCCGATGCCGTCGCCGTCCGAGTCCTGGAAGGACCGGACGTAGACCTCGTAGATGACCCCGGTCTGCCACCAGTAATGCGCCTTCTCCGGCTCGCTCATGCGCGCGCCTCCTCGCACCCGATGGTGGGGAGCCCGCGGCGTGGCCAGAAGCGCAGCCCGTCACGGGGGCCTGGGGCTGAACATCGGCCCGGTCGAGATGCCGGCAGCTGCTCGGGGGGCCGTCAGGCCTGCCTGCACGGCGAGCGGAAGGTGGGCGCTGCGCCGCTCCGGTACGCCCTCGTGGGCAATCCCCGTGTCCTCTGCGCGCCACTTCCGCGCCGCGTCTTGCGGCTGGTGGATAGGGGCGCGGCGGCGCGGCGGGGGGCGCCCCGGGCGCGTGCCTACCGTGAAGCGCGCGATGAACCGTCGGCTCTTTCTCACCCTGCCCGCGCTCCTGGCCTGCGGTGGCGGCTCCCCTTCTCCCGGCAGCCCCCCTCCTCCCACGGGACAGCCTTTCGACGTCACGGCGTTCGGCGCGCGCGGCGACGGCGTCACGGACGACACGGCCGCCATCCAGGCGGCGCTGGACGCGGCCGGGGCGGCCGGGGGCGGCATGGTGCTCGTCCCGAGCGGCACCTTCCGCGTCTCGCCCAGCGCGCGCACGCGGCTCGTGCTGCGCAGCGGCGTGCACCTCACCGGGCAGGGGCTGTCCAGCGTCCTCAAGGTGCGCGACGACGCCGGCGACTACGGCACGCTGCTGGGTGCGGCGACGGACGCCACCCCGCTCACGGACGTGCGCATCAGCAACCTGTGGATCGACCAGAACACCGAGGCGAACCGCACGGGCAGCGTGCGCACGGGGCAGGAGTCGGCGGTGCAGAACGCGCTGCGCGTCTTCGCCGGCAGCGACGTGCACGTGGAGGGGGTGCGCTTCGACGGCGCGGGCGTCAACACGGTGAGGCTCAACGGCGTGGACCTCACGCGCGTGAGCGTGCGCAGCTGCGAGTTCCGCTTCCGGCCGAAGGACGGCGTCGCGGACTACGACAACTCGGCCGTCTACTTCGACTGCACGCACCACGAGGCGCAGGGCAACACCTTCAGCGCGGCCATCGGCAGCGGGGCGCGCGCGTGCATCGAGACGCACCGCGGCCCCTCGCTCGTCACCGGCAACCACTCGGACGGCTACTGGACGGGGGTGAACGCCGTGTCGGCGAGCGGGAGCGCGCCCGAGGTCCCCTCGGGCAACGACCTGCAGGTGACGGGCAACACCTTCTCGCGCTGCAACTGGGGCATCCAGCTGTGGAGCATCACCGGCCGGGTGCTGAGCAACGTCGTCGTCTCGGACAACGTGCTCTCCGTGGCCCAGGTGTCACACGGGCAGGGCAGCTGCGCGGGCATCTCCTTCGTGTACCGCGCGAGCGGAGCGCTGGAGGGGCGGCTGCGGGGCATCGTCGTCCGGGGCAACACCGTCACCCACGAGGACGAGCCCGCCGACGGCCGCCCCATGGCCGACGCCTTCCTCACCGCGGGCCTCAGCCTCCTGCCCGCCGGGGACGTGGAGGACGTGGTGGTGATGGGCAACCTCATCAGCCGCGCGCCCGTTGCGGGCCTGCGCATGGCCAACGCCCTCACCGGGGCGCGGGCGGTCAACGTGCGCGTCGCGCAGAACCTCTTCGTGGACTTCGGGCAGAACGTGGGCGTGCCGCCGTCCTACCGTGCGGCGTTCTACCTCGCGAGCCGGCTCGAGGACGTGGTCATCGAGGGCAACACGCTGCGCGACACCTTCCCCGTGCGCCGGGGCCTCTACTCCGTCTACTTCGACGCGAGCCCCGGCAACGCCGCCGTGCGCAGCCACTACCGCGACAACCACGAGACCACCGCGGACGGCAGCGCCTTCCTCTTCCACAGCGACCAGGATCTCAAGACGGCAGGGGCCCCTGCCCTCCCCACCCGCGGCACCTGGTCGCGGGGAGACCGGGTGCTCAACAGCCTGCCGGCCCCCGGTGCCCCGCGCGGCTGGGTGTGCGTCGAGTCCGGCAGCCCCGGGGTCTGGGTGGTGGACGGCGTGCTCTAGGGGACGGACACGCTCATGGCCGTCCGACCCCGAACTGCGCATCGCGCTCTCGCCGTCGGTCGAGTGGCTCTTCGCCACCAGCAGCAGCCGGGCCGGGCGCCCTGAGCGCAACTTCGTACAAGCCGCGTGCCCGCCGCCCCCCGCATAGAACGGGGAAGCGGAGGCCCTCCTGTGAGACGAGCGCATCTGATCGACGCCCACGCTGCCGTGCCGCACGACGCGCGATCGATCCCCGCGCTCGCCGTGCCGCTGCTCTCGCTTGCCGCCTTCGGCAGCAGCCTCTCGCTGCGCTTGACCGACCCGCTGCTACCGCACCTGGCGCAGGAGTTCTCCGTCTCGCTCGGCGAAGCGGCGCATGTGATCACCTTCTTCTCCATCGCCTACGGCCTGTCGCAGCTGCTCTTCGGCCCGGTCGGCGACCGCTACGGCAAATACTTCGTCATTGCCTGCAGCAGCGTGGCCTGCGCGCTCAGCGCCTTGCTGTGCGCCCTCGCGCCCAGCTTCCGGCTGCTCCTGCTCGCACGCCTGCTGGCGGGCGCCAGCGCGGCCTGCGTCATCCCGCTGTCGCTGGCGTGGATCGGCGACGTGGTGCCGTACCGGGATCGCCAGCCGGTCCTGGCGCGCTTCCTGATCGGCCAGATCCTCGGGGTGTCCGCCGGCGCGCTGGTGGGGGGGCTCGCAGCCGACTTCGACAACTGGCGGCTGCCGTTCTTCGGCGTGGCCTCCGGCTTCGTCGGCATCAGCCTGGGCCTGTTCTCGCTGAATGGGCGTCTGCCCGAGCATGCCCGGAGCACCCATCGCGCCGAAGGCGCCGTGCTGCGCCGCACGGCCGCGGAGTTCGTGCAGGTGCTCTCACGGCCGTGGGCGCGGGTGGTGCTGCTGGCCGTGTTCCTCGAGGGTGGGTGCCTCTACGGTGCGTTCGCCTTCATCGCCTCGCACCTGTACCTCGTGCACCACCTGACGCTGACCGCAGCGGGCGCGCTGGTGACGCTGTTCGGCTTCGGCGGGCTGGTGTTCGCCCTGCTGTCGGCACGGCTGGTGCGTGGCCTCGGCGAGGTCGGGCTCACCTCGTGGGGCGGCGTGTTGATCGCGGCCTCACTCGCGGCCACCGGCCTGTCGCCGGTGTGGTGGGTGGCCGTCCCCGGTTGCTTCGGCGCCGGGCTGGGGTTCTACATGCTGCACAACACGCTGCAGATCAATGCCACGCAGATGGCGCCGGAGCGCCGCGGCACGGCCGTCTCCGCGTTCTCCTCGAGCTTCTTCCTCGGCCAATCCGCGGGCGTCGCGCTGGCGGGCACCAGCGTGGAACGCTTCGGCACCGCCCCGGTCATCGTGGCCGGCGGGGTGGGCGTTCTCCTCGTTGCCCTCCACGTCAGCCGGCGCATCCGCCTGCGCCAGGCCACCTGAAGGGGCTGGCGCAGGCATTTGTCGAACTTCACCCCGAGCGCGTCGAGGCCGCGCACCGCGAGCTTCCAGCGCCTGCGGCCCTGCACGGTCAGCGTGCGCTGGGCATCCGGCACGGCGCGAGAGCGCGGGGCCGCCGCTGCATGGCGAATCAGGAGCAGCGGGGTCTACCGCGTACGGCGCCCGGGCGAGCGCCGCTTCGAAGCGGCGCACGTCGAGCAGTCGCGCCTGGACGAGGCAGGCCTCCACCCGACTCGCTGAAGCCCAGGTCAGTGCGTTGGCCCGGGAGGCCATGCAGGGGAGGGAGTCGTCTGGCCCACTTCGATGAGGTAGCCGTCAGGGTCGCGGATGTAGCAGCGGATCTCGTGCGCGTGCTTCCGGGGTGGGGTCACGAACTCGGCGCCCCGCTGCTTCCATTGGGCGTAGCACGCGTCCATGTCTGCGACGCGGAGGTTCAGGAACGAGCTGGTCTTGTGCGCGTCGCTCGGTGGCTCGAGGGAGACGTCCGGCTTGTCGTCGGTGGGTCCACCCCCGTCGTTGATGATGATCCAGCTGTTGGCCAGCCTGACCGCCGTGGGCCTGCCCTCGCTGACGACCTCGCCCCCGAGCACGTCCCGGTAGAACGCCGCCGAGCGCTCGACGTCCCGACTGGTGATGAAGTGCGTGACGACGAAGCCTTCGCGCGGCATGGGGAATTGGTGGTCGTTCACGAGCTCCATGGCGGTCCTCCTGCGGTTCGAACCTGAGGTCGCAGCCCCCGCACTCCGCATCCACGTCCTGCTCGCCCCCTCAAGCGGGGAGCTTGTTGGCCAGGATCTCGACCTTCTCGATGGAGGGCGGCTTCGCGAGCAACTCGCCGGCCTTGGCCATCAGCGCCTTCGCGATGGGGCCGTCCAGGTGCGCCTGGCGCGCGGACTCGGCGTCGAAGGTGTCGAAGATGCCGAAGGAGCTCGGTCCCAGCCGGAGCGCGAACCAGGTGGTGGTGCCGGCTTCCTTCTGCGCGAGCGGCAGCGCCCCCGCGAGGAACTGCTCGACGTCTGCCTCCTTGCCCTGCTTGGCCTCCATGCGTGCCAACAATGCGAGCTTCGCCATCGCGCGGCTCCTCGTTCGGGGTGGGGCTTCAGCGCGAGTGTACGCACGAAGTGGCGGGCGGAACGCCGGCCGCCGGGGTCAGCCTGGAGGTGGACCGGGCAGACGCGTGCAGCACGGGCGACCGAGCGCAAGGCGCGAGCTGCCGGCGACGCACCGACCGAGAGCGACGGGAGCGCGGGTGTCTGTGGACCGTGCGCCGCGTCCCTACCCTTGCGGTGACTCCTCCCCACTGCGAGGTGCATCCCATGGCTACATCCCAGGCTCCACCGCTGGCTGCCGGCACGCAGGCCCCCTCCTTCACCCTCAACGTCACGCCCGACCAGCGGCTCACGCTCGAGGACTGCTCGGGCAACTCCGTGGTCCTCATCTTCTACCCGGCGGACTGGAGCCCGGTGTGCAGCGACGAGCTCGCGGTGTTCAACGAGCTGCTGCCCGAGCTGAAGCAGCTGGGAGCGAACGTGCTCGCCATCTCGGTGGACGGTGCGTGGTGCCACGCCGCCTTCGCGCGCGACCGGAAGCTGCACATGCCGCTGCTCGCGGACTTCGAGCCCAAAGGGAAGGTCTCGCGTGCATTCCGTGCCTACCGCGAGGAGGAAGGCGTCTCCGACCGGGTGCTGTACGTGCTGGACGGCGAGGGGAAGGTGTTCTGGAGCTACCGCTCCCCGGTCGGCGTGAACCCTGGCGCGGACGGGGTGCTGGATGCGCTCGAGCGGCTGAACGCCCAGTCCGGCGGGCGCGCGAGCCCGGCGCCCGGGCAGGAAGCGCGGGTGCCGTCATGAATGCGCGCACGGTGGCCATGAGCCCGGAGGACCACGTCAGCGGCTCCCCCAGTGCGCCAGTGATGCTCCTGGAGTACGGCGACTACCAGTGCCCCTTCTGCGGCCGGGCCCAGGCCGAGGTCGAACGGTTGCGGCAGGCGCTCGGCAGCCGGCTCTGCCTCGTCTTCCGCCACTTCCCGCTCACGCAGGCGCACCCGTACGCGGAGCAGGCCGCGGAGGCCGCGGAGGCCGCCGGCGCGGAGGGCCGCTTCTGGGAGATGCACCAGCTCCTCTACGAGAACCAGGACGACCTCTCGCTGGAGGCGCTCATCGAGTACGCGGGCATGCTGGACCTGGACGTGGACGCGTTCGCCAGCAGCGTCCAGGAGCACCGCTTCCACGACAAGATAAGGCGCGACTTCATGACCGGCGTGCGCAGCGGCGTGAACGGCACCCCCACCTTCTTCATCAACGGGCACCGCCACGACGGCGCCTTCTCGGCAGAGGCGCTGCTCGAGGCCATCTCCGGCAGCCCTCTCTCCGCACCCTGAGCTCGCCCGAGACCCTCCACCTCACCCCGCGCCCTCTGCTGCGGGGACGGGGTGAGGGGCGGCCTTGAGGTGCGTGCGCCTAGCGCAGCTCGAGCTTGCCGATGGCGAAGTCGTTGCCCGCCACGACGTCCTCACCGAGCTTGTTGCGCAGCAGGGCGCGGAACTTCGCACCCGGCGACGCCCCGTCGAACACCACACCCTCGGTGGCGCCCGTGGGCATGCTGAGGCGCAGGGTGTAGAGCACCGAGCCGGCGGGGATGAGGGTGTCCGTGAGGACCGCCCCCGCGCCGCTGGCCTTCTGGCTCTGGCCGCTCACCAGCACGCCCTGCAGGGGCCCGCTGGTGGGAATGAGCGCCATGGCGGCCGTGGGGGCGCTGCCCGCGGGCAGTGCGCTGCCGTTCGTCATCAGCGGGCTGCCGGCCTGCGCGCGCGTGGTGTCGAGCGGCAGGTTCATGCCCACCGAGTAGCCGGTGAGGTCCTCCAGGGTGACCAGGTCCAGCACGATGTTGCGGCTGGTGGAGGCGGGGTTGCGCATGAGGCGGATCTTCCCGCTCGTCGGCTCGGTGAAGGCGAAGCCGAGGGCGGCGGTGACGTCGAAGGTCGTGCTGGTGCCAGCGCCGAGGCCCGTGGCGGAGGCCGTCAGCCGGAAGCCCGTGCCCACCTGCTCCATGGAGAGGTCCCCGAAGCTGGCCAGGCCGGCCGTGCTCGTGCGGGTGAGCGTGCCGGAGAGCACGGCGCTGGAGCCGTCGGCGAGCCCCAGGCTGATGGCGAGCGCGCTCGCGGTGCGGTTTCCGAACGCATCCTCCACCGCCACCTGCACCGCCGGCGTCATGACGGCGCCGGTGGCGATGTTGCTGGGCTGGGTCACGAACGTGAGCCGGCTCGCCGCCCCGGCCGTGATGGAGAAGGCGCTGCTGGTGGCACCGCTGAGCCCCGAGGAGGAGGCGCTCAGGGTGTAGCCGCTCGCAGCGCGCGTCACCTGCAGCGAGGTGAAGCGGGCCACGCCGCCCACGGCCGCCACGGTGGTGGTGCCGCCCAGCGTGGTGCTGCCGGGGTTCGCGCCGAGCGCCAGCGTCACGCTCGCGGTGGAGGGGGTGAGGTTGCCCTGCGCATCGAGGAGGGAGACCTCCACGGCCGGGCTCAGGCTCACGCCCGCCGCGCCGCTCGCGGGAGGCTGCACGCTGAAGGCGAGCCGGCTGGGCGCGCCCGCGGCGATGGTGAAGGCAGGGCTCGTCGCGCCGCTCAGCGCCGTGGCGCTCGCCGCGAGGGTGTAGCCGCTGCCCGCCCTGTCCAGCGTGAGGGTGGAGAAGGTGGCCACGCCCGCGCTCGCCGTCACCGTGGTGGTGCCGCCGAGGGTGGCCACGCCCGGATTGCTCCCGAGCGCCACCGTCACGCTGCCGCCGAAGTCGGCCGCGGTGTTGCCGTAGCCGTCCTGCGCCGTGACCACCACCGCGGCCAGCGCCGCGGCGGCCGTGCCGTCCTGGGGCGGGGTGCTGAAGACCAGGCGCGCCGCGCTGCCCGCGGCGACGTCGAAGCTGACGCTGGTGGCGTCCGCCACGCCCGCGCTGGAGGCGCTGAGCGTGTAGCCCGTCCCCGCCTGCTGCACGGACAGGCCGGTGAAGCGCGCGAGGCCGCTCGCGGCGCTCGCCGTGGAGGTGCCGGAGAGGCTGGCCCCGGCGCTGCCGCCGTGGAGCGCCAGCGTGAGCTCGGGAGCGCCGCTGGTGACGCGGTTGCCGAAGCGGTCCTGCACCGCCACCTCCACCGTGAAGGCCTGGCCCGCGGGGGTGCTCGCGGGCTGGGTGGTGAAGGCGAGCTGCGCCGCGGCCGCGGGCGCCACGTCGAAGGACGCGGAGGTCGCCGCGGTGAGGTCCGTGGCGCTCGCGGTCAGCGTGTAGCTGCCCGCGCGGTCCACCGAGAGCCCGGAGAAGCGCGCGATGCCGCCCACGGTGAGCTCGGTGAGCAGGCCGGAGACGGGCGCGCTGGGCGCCAGGGCGAGCGCTACGCTCGTGCTGCTGTCCGGCACGGTGTTGCCGTGCGCGTCCAGGACCGCGACCTCCACGTCCGCGAGCGTCGCGCCGGCGGTGGCGCCGGTGGGCTGCACGCGGAAGGCGAGGCGCGCGGCGCTGCCCGGCACGATGGTGAAGGCGCGCGAGGTCGCCGCGGTGAGCCCCGCCGACGTGGCCTCGAGGCGGTAGCCGCTCTGCGCGAGGTCCACGGAGAGGCCGGGGAAGGTGGCCACACCGGCCACCGCGCTCACGCTGCGGGTGCCCGAGAGGACGGCGCTGGAGTCACCGCCGCTCAGCGCGAGCGTGATGTTCGCGGTGGCGTCCGCCACGGCGTTGCCGAAGGCGTCCTCGATGCGCACCTGCACGGAGGGCGCGAGCGGCTCGGCCGCGGTCGCGCTCTCCGGCGGCTCGACGGCGAAGGCGAGGCGCGAGGCCGCCGCCA
This sequence comes from Aggregicoccus sp. 17bor-14, assembly GCF_009659535.1. Classification (NCBI taxonomy): domain Bacteria; kingdom Pseudomonadati; phylum Myxococcota; class Myxococcia; order Myxococcales; family Myxococcaceae; genus Aggregicoccus; species Aggregicoccus sp. 17bor-14. The sequence continues at coordinate 554,582 of NZ_VJZZ01000002.1, read as the reverse complement.
CCGCCACGTCGAAGGTGCTGCTGGTGGCGTCGGTGAGGCCCGCGGAGGAGGCCGTCAGCACGTAGCCCGTGCCGGTCCGGGCCACCGAGAGGCCCGTGAAGGTGGCCACGCCGTTGACGGCCGCCACCGTGCTGCTGCCCGCGAGGGTGGCGCCGCTGCTGCCGCCGCCGAGCGCAAGGGTGATGGAGGAGGAGGCGCCCGTGGCGACGTTGCCGAAGGCGTCCTGCACCGTCACCTGCACCTCCCCCAGGGCCACGCCCGCGGTGGTGCTGGCCGGCTGCGCCGTGAAGGCGAGCGCGTGGGCCGCGGCCGGAGTCACCGCGAAGGCGCTGGAGGTGGCGCCCGTGTGGCCCGCGGCGCTGGCGGTGAGCTGGTAGCCCGTGCCCGCGGTCTCGATGGACAGCGCGGAGAAGTGGGCCACGCCGTCCACGGCGGAGGCGGTGCGCGTGCCCTGGAGGCTCGCGCCGGCGCTGCCGCCCGAGAGGCTGACCGTGATGCTCGCGGTGGAGTCCAGCACGCGGTTGCCGAGCGCGTCCTGCACCACCACATCGGCGGCGAGGCCCGCGCCCGCCACGGTGTCCGTGGGCTGGGTGAGGAAGGCGAGGCGGGAGGCCACGCCCGAGACGATGGCGAAGGTGGCGCTCGAGAGGCCCGGGAGGCCGGTGCTCGAGGCGACCAGCTGGTAGCCCATGCCGCTCTTGTCCACCGAGAGGCCCGCGAAGGTGGCCACACCGGAGGACGCGGTCGTGCTCAGCGCGCCGGAGAGCTGCGCCGCGGCGTCGCCGCCCGTGAGCGCCAGCGTCACGCTCGCGCTGGAGTCGGTGAGGTTGCCCAGCGCGTCCTCCACCCACACCTGCACGGCGGGGCTGAAGGCCTGGCCGGCCGCGCCGCCGGAGGGCTGCACGCCGAAGGCGAGGCGGGCCGCCGCGCCGGGGGTCACCGCGAAGGCGGCGCTCGTCACGTCCACGAGGCCCGTGCTCCGGGCGACCAGCGTGTAGCGCGCCGCGGCGCGGGCGAGCGAGAGGTCCGCGAAGCGGGCCACGCCGCCCGCCGCGGTGGCGCTCGCGGTGCCGGAGAGGACCGCGCCCGAGGGCGCCTCGCCCAGCGAGAGCGAGACCTCGCCCGCGAAGCCCGGGACGAGGTTGCCGGATGCATCGAGCGCCTCCACCTCCACCGCGCCGAGCGTGGCGCCGGCCGGGCCGCCCGCGGGCTGCGTGCGGAAGGCGAGCGCGGCGGGAGCGCCGGGGCTGACCGCGAAGGCGGCGCTGGTGGCGCCCGTGAGCGAGCCCGAGCTGGCGGCGAGGGTATAGCTGGTGCCGGCCTGGGCCACGGAGAGGTCCGGGAAGGTGGCCACGCCGTTGACGGCCGCCACCGTGCGGGTGCCCGCGAGGCTGCCCGCCGAGAGCGCCAGCGTGACGCTGGCAGTGGAGGCGGTGACGGTGTTGCCGTGCACGTCGCGCACCGCCACCTGCACCGCGGGAGCGAGGGCGCTGCCGGCCACGGTGGAGGAGGGCTGGGTGACGAAGGCGAGCGAGCGGGCCGCGCCGGGCTTCACGCGGAAGGGCGCGCTGGTGACGCTCACCGCGCCGGGCGCGGAGGCGACCAGGGTGTAGCCCTCGCCCACCTGCGTGATGCTCAGCCCCTGGAAGGTGGCCACGCCGTTCACCGACACCGTCTCGAGCGTGCCCTGGAGGGTGGCGCCCGAGGGGTTCGCGCCCAGGGCGAGCGACACCGAGAGGGCGCCGGTCAGGGTATGGCCCTGCGCGTCCTTCACGGCGACCGTCACCTCGGGCAGCAGCGTGCCGTCCGCGTCGGCCTCGTCCGGCGCCGCCGAGAAGGCCAGCGTGGGCGTGCTCTGCGGCGCGGCGCTGATGGAGAAGGCCGCGCTGGTGGCGCCGGTGAGGCCGCTGGCGCTGGCGACCAGGGTGTAGCCCTCGCCGGCCTTGTCCAGCGCGAGCTCGGTGAAGGTGGCCACGCCGTTCACCGCCGCCACGGTCTTGAGGCCCGAGAGGCTCGCGCCCGCGGCGTTCTGCCCCAGGGCGAGGGTGATGGAGGTGTTGGCCGCCGTGACGGTGTTCCCGTCCGCGTCCTGCACCGTGACCTGCACGGACGGGGCGAGGTGCGCGCCCACCTGGGCGGCCGTGGGCTGCGCCGTGAAGGCGAGCTTGCGGGCCACCTGCGCCGGCGGGGAGCCACCGTCGGGCAGGTCGTTGTGGGGCTTGGCGCCCTTGCAGCCGGAGGCGAAGCTGGCCGCCGCGAGCAGGGCCAGCGCGAGGTGCTTGAGGCTCAAGATGGACGTCTCCTGACGAGGGGCGCGGTTCACGGGCGACCGCCGAACTTGTTGAGCAGCTGGGTGAGGTCCGCGTCGTCCGTGCCGCTCACGGTGCCGGTCACGTCGACGTTCCAGTCGTAGAGGGGGGCCTCGGTGGTGGCGGGCGAGGTGCCGAGCCGGCTCGCCATCGCCGCGAGGTCGATGAAGTCCAGCTGCTGGTCGCGGTTCCAGTCGCCGGTGCCGTTCACGCCCTTCTCGGCGGTGGCCGAGGGGTAGATCTCCCACAGGCCGCGGCCGAAGGTGGACACGCGCAGCATCGAGCCGGTGCGGCTGATGAACATGTCCGTCACGCTCGCCATGGGCAGGCCGTTGCCGAAGCGGCGCCAGGTCTGGCCGCCGTCGATGCTGCGGTACACGCCGAGCTCGGTGCCCACGTAGAGGGTGTTGTTGGCGGTGTCGCCCGGGTCGTAGCGCACCGAGCCGATGCCCACGTTGGGCAGGTCGAAGCCCGTCCCGTTGCCGTGCAGCGGGGCCCAGCTCGCGCCGCGGTTGGTGGTGATGAAGAGGTGGCCGAGCGCGTCCGACACCAGGCTCTTGCCGTCTCCCGCGAGCGGGGCCGCGCTCGCCGCCACGTACACGTCACCCGCCGTCTTGCCCGCCGGCGTGGCGGGCGGGAAGGAGACCATGGACGTGTAGCTGACCTTCTCGTCGGCCCCGAGGGTGCCGTCGCCGTTGGCGTCGAAGCCCAGCACGCTGCTCTGGGTCCAGGTGCAGGCCGTGGTGGTGCCCGTGCAGTTGCTGGTGACGTAGAAGCGGCCGCCGCTCATCGCCACGCCGTACAGGCCGTCGATGGTGGGCGAGGCCGCGAGGTTGCGGGTGGCGCCGGTGAGGCAGGGGCTGATGGCGGCCCACGCCCCCGTGCCGCTCACGCGGTGGACGGCGCCGTTGGTCGCGGTGAGCACCGTGTTGACGCTGGGGCTGGCCTGCGCCACCGCGTAGCGGATGATGAAGGGCTGGCCCTCGCCGGGGCAGGTGGTGGTGGACAGCGGCGTCGCGTTCTTGGTCGTCCACGCGGTGCCGGCGTTGCAGAAGCTGTTGGCCGACGTGGGCACGCAGGTGCGGCGGCTGCCGTTCACACTCGCCCAGTAGACGGTGGCGCTGCTCGACGGGTCCTTGCTCGCGGCCGCGCCGAAGCCGTCGCCGCCGATGACCTGGTTGAAGGTGGTGGAGGAGGCGCCTGCGGCCGGATCGCGGAAGCGGGTGCCGTTGTCCTGCAGGCCGGTGTACGCGAGGTAGGAGTTGCCCGTGGCCGGGTCACCCGAGGCCATCGAGTAGCCCAGGTGCGTGACGATGCCCTGGTTCATCCCGTTCCAGACCACCTGGGGCGGCGTCGCGTTGAAGAGGTTGCTCGAGACGAAGAGACCGCCGTCGCTGCCGCCCATCGCCAGGTAGCCCGTGGCGGTGCGCACGATGAGCGCCGCGTGCCAGTCCGCGTGCACGTAGTCCAGGGTGCCGCCGGTGACGTTGCCGCCGCCGCCGCTGGGCAGCCAGTGCGAGACGTTCTCCCAGGTGGGCGTCGCGGAGAGGCCGTTGCTGGTGCGCAGGCCGCAGAGCATGCCGCCGATGAGCACGTTGTTGTCGTTGGCGGGATCCACCGCCACCGCCGAGTTGTACCAGGCCTGCCCGGCGTTCACGTTGACGGTGCCGCAGTCACGCGCGCCGCCCACGGAGTTGGTCGCGTTCGCCAGCGTGCCGTTGATGGCGACCCAGGTCGCGCCCGAGTCGGTGGAGCGCCAGTAGCCGGCGCCCGCGGGCGCGTTGTACTCGTCCTGGTTGCCCAGCTGCGCGTACACCACCGTCACCGCAGTGGCCGACGGAGTGCCCGCGCCGAGCGTGAGCCGGCCCACCGCCGTGGTGGGGATGGCGCCCGCGGCCTTGCGCGAGCTCCAGGTCGCGCCCGCGTCGCTGCTCGTCCAGAGGTCGCCCGGGTTGCCCGCGGTGCAGCCCGTGGCGCCCGAGGCCTGGCCAACTCCTGCATCCGGAGGCCGGCTGGCGGCATCGCACGCGTAGACGCCGCTGAGGGCCCAGCGGCTCACGCCGTTGACGGCGCCCGTGTACACGATGCTCCACACGCTCTCGGGCTTCTGCGTCGTGCCCTGGTTGGGCAGGTCCACCAGGCTGTAGCTCGCGCCCGCGTCCGTGGAGCGGAAGAGCCCCACGTCCGTACCCACCAGCACGACGTTGGAGTTGGTCGGGTCCACGCGCAGCGCGCGGATGCGCAGCGCCTTCACCGAGAGGCCGCCCGAGCCGGCGGGGTACTGCCCCGAGAGGCTCACCGGCGCGCCCCAGGTGGCCGCGCCGTCGGTGCTCTTCACCACCTGGCCGCCCGGCGTGTCCACGAAGTCGCCCAGGCCCGCGTAGAGCGTGTCCGGCGCCTGCGGGTCCAGGTCCAGCGCCCCGATGGCCAGGTTGCCCAGCGTCTCGGCCACCGGGTACCAGGTGGGCTTCGCGTTGCCCATCTCGAAGGTCTTCCATACGCCGCCGCCGCTGGTGCCCAGGTAGGCGATGCGGGTGTCGGCGGGGCTCACGAGGATGGCGTTGACGCGGCCCGAGTCCACCTCGCTGTAGAGGCTGCCGTTGTACTCGAAGCTCGCGTTGGTCGGACCGAGGTTCACCCACGACAGGCTGGCCGCGTTCGCGCCACCCACGATCGCCGGCTGGTCCACGCCGGGCGCGGCGCGCAGCGGGGACGCCAGCTGCGGCGCCCAGCGCTGCGCCTCCTGGTGGGAGACGCGCGCCAGGTGCTCCATCGCCTCGGGAGTCCGCGTCCCCCACAGCGTCTTGGCGGCGATCATGCGGCGCATCGCATCGTCGCCCTCGGCCTCGCCCTCACCGGGCGCCGTCTCGCGCCACGCGTCCGGGTCGGCCTCGCGCCAGCCCTCGTCGCCCGCCTGCGGATCCTTGAGGAAGTCGCGGAGCTTGGCGCGCGCCAGCTGGTCCACGTAGCGCCGGTAGGCACTCACGGACGGAGGCACGAGGAGAACGGCGGCGGTCGCCACGGCGGTGGCCGCCAGAAGCTTCTGTTTAACGCGCAAGGAATATTCCGTTCGCTGAGGGAAATTTTTCGCGGATTTTAGGTGCGCTTATCGTTGGAGTGTCAAATGGGGTGCAAATGCCCCGGGTCTCGGGTCCACCCCCTGGATTCACCCTGCCCCTGCGTGCGGCCGGACCCTGCCCACGGGTGAAAGGGGCGGGCCGACAGCCGCGTCGGGAGGGGAAACCGAGACAGTGCGTGGAGGGCAAACGAACGGGTGCGCGCGAGCCCCCGCAGGGGGCGGGTCACCACGCACCCGGAGTCCCGACGACCTGAGGAGGTCTCTCGGACAGGTCACTGCAGGCGCGCGGGTCCCGCTGAGCCATCCGCTCGGAGAGCGGCGCTTGCCGGGAAGCCGTTGTGCTTACCTGCGCCGGCTCGCGCACCTGCGCGTTGCCTGTGCTCGCTTCCTTCGACACCCGGAGCCGTGATGAACCCTGCAGTCGCCGCCGTGTGCCTGGCCTTCGCCCTCGCCGCAGGCCCTCCCCAGCAGGCCCGCGCCGCGGATACGGCGCGGAGCAGGAAGGAGATCGAAGCCGTCATCGAGACCTTCCGCACCGCCATCCTCGAGAAGGACAAGGCCGCCTTCATGAAGCTGTTCCTGAAGGAGGACATCACGTGGGCCAGCGTGCTCTCCGACACCTCCGCGGAGATGCTCTACGCCAGCCGGCCGAAGCCCGAGCTGCCGCATCCGAGCAAGGTCTCCGCCAGGGGCAGCCCCGCCGGCTTCATCGACTTCGTCGTCCAGAACCCGGCGCGCCTGGAGGAGACCTTCTCGAAGGTCCGCATCGACACCGATGGCGAGGTCGCCCAGGTGTGGTTCGACTACACCTTCACGGTGGGCACCTACAAACAGAACTGGGGCAAGGAGGGCTGGCAGCTCCTGCGCACCGAGTCCGGCTGGAAGATCGCCTCGGTCGTCTGGTCGCAGGAGCTCAACCCGGCTCCGCCGCCGAGGCCGTGACCGGGCGCCCCCTTCGCGGAGGGGGCGGTCACGCAGCTCCGTCCCCTTCCCTCACCCCGTCCCTCTCCCAGAGGGAGAGGGGACAGCTGCGCCCAACTGCATCAGATCAGCGCCATCTCGTTCTTACGCCGCGGCGGGCTCGGCGTAGAGCGCGTCCAGCTGGCCGCGGTAGCGCTGGGCCACGGCGGCGCGCTTCACCTTGAGGCTGGGGGTGAGCAGGCCGTTGTCCGCGGTGAACTCCTCGGGGACGAGGCTGAACTCCACCACGCGCTCGAAGCCCTTGAAGCCCGTGGAGAGCCGGTCGAGCTCCGCGCGGTAGAAGCCGCGCACCGCGGGCTCGCCGATGAGCTGCGGCACGCTCTTCCCCTCCAGGCCGTTGCCCTTCGCCCACGCGAGCAGCGCCTCCGCGTTGGGCACCACCAGCGCCACCACGTGCGGGCGGTTCGCGCCCTCGAGGAACACCTGCGCGATGTACGGGCTCACCTTCAGCGCCTCCTCGAGCGGCGCGGGGCTCACGTACTTGCCGTTCTCCAGCTTGAACTGCTCCTTCACGCGCCCCGTGATGTACACGTACCCGTCCGCGTCCATGCGGCCGAGGTCCCCGGTGCGGAACGAGCCGTCGGGCAGCAGCACCGCGGCCGTCTCCTCGGGGCGGCGGTAGTAGCCCTGCATCACGTTGGGCCCCTTCACCACCACCTCGCCCTGCCCCGCCGGGATTCCCTCGACCGGCTCGATGCGCACGCTCACCCCGGGCAGCGCCCGGCCCACCGAGCCGAGGCGGATCTGCCCCGGGCGGTTGTTCGTCGCCACCGGGCTGGTCTCGGTGAGGCCGTAGCCCTCGCACACCGTGAGGCCCACGTGGCTGAAGAAGCGCGCCACCTCGGGCGAGAGGCTCGCCGCGCCGCTCACCGCGTACTTGAGCCGGCCGCCGAGCCGCGCGCGGATCTTCGAGAACACCAGCTTGTCGAGCACCCGCCCCTGCAGGTCCAGCAGCGCCGAGCGCTTGCCCTGCTTCGCGAGCTCCTCGCGCGCCTGCGCCACCGCGAGCGCGCGGCGGAACAGCGCGAGCTTCGCGCCGCCCTCCTGCAGCATCTTGCCGTGGATGCCCGCGTAGACCTTGTTCCACACGCGCGGCACGCTGAAGAGCACGGTGGGCTGCGCCTCGCCCAGGTTCTGCAGCAGCGTGGTGGGGCTCTCGGCGAGGTAGATCTGCGAGCCGCCCGCGAGCGCCGCGTACAGCTCCACCACCTGCCCGTAGACGTGCGCCCACGGCAGGAACGCGAGCGAGCGCTCCCCCTGCGGGTCCATGCCGAACGCGTCCATCACCGCGCTCACGTTGCTCGCGATGTTGAAGTGGCTGAGCATCACGCCCTTGGGCTTGCCCGTGGTGCCCGAGGTGTAGGTGAGCGTGGCGAGCGCCTCGGGCGCCACCTCCGCCACCGGCACCGGCGCCGCGCGCCCGCGCTCGAGCAGCCCCTCGAAGGCGAGCTGTCCCGCGGGCAGCGCCTCGCTCCCGGGCCGCAGCACCACGACCTGACGCACCGAGGGCAGGTCCTCGAGATACGGCGCGAGCCGCGCGGCCACCGCGGGTGTCCCGGCGAGCACCAGCGAGGCCTCGCAGTCGCCGAGGATGAAGGACCACTCGCCCGGCAGCTGCGCCTCGTACATGGGCACGTAGAGGGCGCCGAGGCCGAAGGTGGCAAAGGCCATCACCGCCCAGGGCACGCAGTTGTCCGAGATGACGGCCACGCGGTCGCCGCGCTTCACCCCCAGCTGTGCGAGCCCCGCGCGCGCCGCGTCCACCTGCGCGCCGAAGGCCTCGAAGCTCAGCGGCTGGTAGCGGCCGTCCTGCTTCGCCGCGAGGTAGGTGCGCGCGCCGAACTGCTGGCGGGCGCTGGCGAGCAGCTCGTTGAGGGTGCGGAAGTCCTGCTTCATCGCGTCGTCCTCGCGTGGGTGGGCGTCTCGGGGCCCCACGCTAATGGCCCCTGCGGGGGGAGGCCAGAGGGACCCACCCCGCCCTGCCCTCCCGCGCACGCTCGGACGGTTCGCGCTGCGGAATTCGGCACTCGGCACGGGGGGCCAGTTCACGTATGGGAGCGCGCATGTCCCCTCCCAGCGCGCGGCGCGGCGCCGACGCCTTCTGCTTCCAGCTGATGCTGCTCCTGTGCGCGCTGTGGGGGCTGCAGCAGGTGGCCATCAAGCTCGCGGCGCACGACGTGGCGCCCATCCTCCAGGCCTCGACGCGCTCGGGCATCGCGGCCCTGCTGGTGGGGCTCTTGATGACGGCGCGCGGGGGCTGGGAGGGCGTGCGCCAGGGCACGGTGCCCGCGGGGCTCGCGGCCGGGGCCCTCTTCGCGCTCGAGTTCCTGCTCATCGCGCTGGGGCTCACCTACACCACGGCGGGGCACATCGCGGTGTTCCTCTACACCTCGCCCGTGTTCAGCGCGCTGGGGCTGCACCTGCTCATCCCCTCCGAGCGGCTGCGCCCCTTCCAGTGGCTGGGCATCGGGGTGTGCTTCGTGGGCATCGCGGTGGCCTTCGTGGGCGGGGCCTCCTTCGCGCACATGGACCCGCGCATGCTGCTGGGCGACGCGCTGGGCGTGGGAGCGGGGGCCGCGTGGGGCGCGACCACGGTGGTGGTGCGCACCTCGCGCCTGTCCGAGGCGCCGCCCGCGCTCACGCTCTTCTACCAGCTGGCGGTGGCCTTCGTGCTCCTGCTGGGCGTGGCGCTCGCCACCGGGCAGGCGTCGCACGTGGCGCTCACGCCCGTCGCCGTGGGCAGCGTGCTCTTCCAGGGCGTGGTGGTGTCCTTCGCGAGCTACCTCGCGTGGTTCTGGCTCCTGCGGCGCTACCTCGCCTCGAACCTCGCCGTCTTCTCCTTCATGACGCCGCTGTTCGGCGTGACGGCCGGTGTGCTGGTGCTGGGCGAGCCGCTCACCCTCCACTTCGTGCTGGGCGCGGTGCTGGTGCTCGGGGGCATCGGCCTGGTGAGCGGCGAGGCCTGGCTGCGCGGCTTGCTCGCGCGCTCGCGCGCCTGAGCTACACCCGGCGCGTCTTCCAGGCGCCCTTGCGGAACAGCAGCCCGCTCGCCACCGTGAGCACCACGAAGGCGGTGGTGATGGCAAGGAAGCCGCCGGTGGGCCCCATTCCCACGGGATACGCGAGCGCGTACGCGAGCGGCAGCTCGAGCAGCCAGAAGCACACGAGGTTGAGCAACGTGGGCGTGCGCGTGTCGCCCGCGCCGTTGAAGGCCTGGGTGAGCACCATGCCGTACGCGTAGAAGACGAAGCCCGCGCTCACGATGCGTAGGCCGTGCACCGCGTGGCCGTGCACCTCGGGCTCGCGGGTGAAGAGGGCGAGCAGCTGCGGGGCGAGCGCCAGGAACAGCAGGCTCACCCCGCCGAGGAAGAACATGTTGTAGCGGCCCGCGCGCCACACGGCCGCCTCGGCGCGCTCGGGGCGGCCCGCGCCCAGGCTCTGGCCGGTGAGGGTGGCGGCCGCGTTGCTCATCCCCCACGAGGGCAGCAGCGCGAACATCACGATGCGCATCGCGAGCGTGTAGCCCGCGACCGCGGCGCTGCCGAAGCCCGCCATGATCCGCACCATGCCGAGCCAGCTCGCGGTGCCCACCAGCATCTGCAGGGTGGCGCTCGCGGACAGGCGCAGCATGGCGAGCAGCGTGCCCGCCTCCACCTTCAGGTGCCGGCGCGCGAGCGCGATGCGCCCGTCCCCGCGGGTGAGCCGGTAGAGCTGGTAGAGGACGCCCACCGAGCGCCCCAGCGCCGTGCCCACCGCGGCCCCCAGCACGCCGAGCCGCGGCAGGGGCCCCACCCCGAAGACGAGACAGGGCCCGAGCACGATGTTCAGCGCGTTGGCGAGCCACAGCACGCGCATGCTGATGGCCGCATCCCCCGCCGCGCGGAACACGGCGTTGATGAGGAAGAGCAGGACGATGATGGGCGTGCTGCCCAGCATCACCCGGGTGAAGCCCACCCCGTGCTCGAGCACCCAGGGGCTCGCGCCCATCACGCGCAGCAGGGGCCCTGCCCCCAGCACGCCCGCGAGCGCCACCGGCACCGCGACGAGCACGCCGAGCAGCAGCGCCTGCGCCGCCGCCTGCGCCGCGCGCTCCGGGTCCTTCTCCCCGATGCGCCGCGCCACCACCGCCGTGGCCCCGATGGAGAGCCCCATCGCCAGCGCGTACACCAGCGCGAGCATGCTCTCCGTGAGCCCCACCGTGGCGATGGCGTCCGCGCCGAGGCGCGAGACGAAGTACACGTCCACGATGGCGAAGAGCGACTCCATCACCATCTCCAGCACCATGGGGATGCTGAGCAGGAGGATGGCGCGCCCGAGCAGGCCGGTGGTGAAGTCGTGCGCCGGGTGCGCCCCGGCCACCGCCTGGCGCAGCAGGGCGAGCAGGCCCTGGGGCTGCGACTGCGCCGGAGCTGGGTGGGCGGAGAGGGACTCGGGCGGCACGGAGGCGGACATCCCCCGCCCATACGCGGTGGGGCCGACACTGGCAAATGCCCCGCCGGGCTGCGCCTCCGAGCCCCTTCAGGCTACAGTGCCCCTGCAAATGAGCGCCCGCACAGAGCAGAGAGTCGGCATCCACCAGGCCCGCAGCGAGGGGAAGGTGACCTTCCTCATGGTGCGAGGCTCGGTGACGGGGGCGGACGCGGAGGCGTGGGTGCGCTACGTGGACACGGTGGTGCCGCAGGGCGAGCCGGTGTTCATGTTCTGCGACCTCGGCCAGATGGGCGACGGGGTGTTCGAGCCCGAGGGGCGCCGCCTGCTCATCGAGTGGGCGTTTCGCCGCGGCACGCCGCTCACCATGGCGTACGTGAACACGAGCGAGCAGATGCGCACCATGCTGCTGCTGATGCAGCTGGGCAGCGAGCTGAGCGGGCAGCGCCCCACGCTCAACTTCTTCTCCACCGAGTCGGCGGCGCGCGGCTGGCTCACCGCGCTGGGCGCCGAGTTCTAGGGCTCTTTCTCGAGCTGGCGGCGCGTGTGGGCGAGCACCCGCTCCGCCTCCTCCACGCTCCCGCAGTCGATGGTGGCGTCCGGCCCGGAGGCCTCGATGCCGATGCGCAGGGTCTGCAGCCGCGCGAGCGTGGAGTCCACCACGTGGGCGCAGAGCACCACGCCGCGCCGGCGCGTGTAGGCGATGCTCTCGCGCAGCAGCTGCGCCGCCTCGGGGTCCATCACCGTGAGGCCCTTCATGTCCGCGAGGCACAGGTGCGGCCGGCCGCCGTACACGTCGCAGGCCGCCTCGAGCTCGGCGGTGAAGCGCCGCATCTCCTCCGCGCGCATCGCCCCGCGGAGGGTGACGTACATGGTGCGGCCCGGCACATCGTTGCGCAGCTCGTACATCCGGCAGCCCCCGGCGGCTGTGAGGAGAGGGAGGCCCGCCGTCATAGCGCCGGCGGCCCTCCCTTGTCACCGGGGGGGAGGCAGGGGTTTCCCTACCAGCGCAGCAGGTAGTGGCAGGCCTCGCCGCCCTGGCGCCGGCAGCGGCCCGGCTCTTCGCTCACCGTGACGAGCGGCTCGAAGCGGCGGCTGAGGCCCAGGAGGATGCCGCGGTCGAAGCTGCACGGGTACAGGCTGCTCACGTGGAAGCGGGCGGAGCGCGTGCCCAGCTCGACGCAGGCGTAGTGCCCGATGCCCTCGCCGAGCTGCCCCGTCACCGGGTCCCACAGGGGCCGGCCGTCGCGGCGGTGGTTGTGGTGGTAGCCCGTGTCCAGCTGCTGCAGCGCCGCGCGCACGTCCGCGGGCTCTCCGCCCGGGAAGAGGGCGTAGCGCGGGATGAGGCTGCCGGTCTTCATCAGGCCCGCCTCCCCCATCTCGCCCTCCACCGCGGCGAGCAGCTTGAAGGCCTGCGTGATGGGGTAGTGGCCGGTGGGGGTGAAGGGGCGCTCGGGCGCGCTCAGCTCCAGGCGCTCGAGGATGCGCGGGGCGAGCAGGTTGCGCTCCGAGAAGCCGTAGACGATCGCCGCGAACGCCTCGCCCGTCAGCTCCAGCGCGCCGAGGTCCACCGTTCGCGTTGCTGCGGCTGCTGCGCTGGACATCCGTCTCCTTCGGGTGCTGCGTGCCCTTGGCCCTGCGGCCCTGCCGACCTGCAACCCGGCCGGCGCGAGCATATTTCGGCCGGACGCCTGCGCGCGCCGGGGTGCGGCGAAGCGGTCCTCGCGCGCGGCGAAGCGGTCGGGGGTGAAGTAGGTGCAGCGCCTACGCGCCCTGGGTGAGCAGCTGCTGCAGGCGCTCGCGGTAGGTGCGGCTGAGCTTGAGCAGGGTGCCGTCGTGCAGCACCACGCGGCTCTCGCCGTGGGTGAGCGGCTGCAGCTCCTTCACCACGGCGGCGCGCACCAGCGTGGAGCGGTGGATGCGCACGAAGCGCGAGGGGTCCAGCTGGCGCTCGAGCGTGGAGAGCGTCATCCGGGTGGAGTGCGAGGTGTCGCGCGTGTGGAAGCGCAGGTAGTCGCCCTCGGCCTCCACCCAGCGGATCTCCTCCACGTCCAGGAGCATCACCCGGTCCCCGGTGCGGATGGGGATGCGGCTGAGGCGCGGCTCGGAGGCGGGCAGCCCCGCGGCGCCGGGCACCGCGTCGGCCGTGGAGCCCTCGCCGCCCAGCAGCCGCACCACCTGCTGGTTGAGCGCCGCGGCGCGCCGCTCGCGCACCCGCTCGCGCGCGCGGGAGACGGCGCGGCGGAAGCGGTCCTCGTGGATGGGCTTGAGCACGTAGTCCAGCGCCTCGGTGTCGAAGGCCTGGCGCGCGTGCTCCTCGTACGCGGTGACGAAGACGGTGACCGGCGCGCGCTCGCCCTCCAGCGCCGCGAGCGCCTCCAGGCCGTTGAGCCCCGGCATCTGCACGTCCACGAAGACGAGGTCCGGGCTGCGCGCGCGCACCGCGTCCACCAGCTCCACGCCGTTCGCGCACTCCGCCACCACGCTCAGGCCCGGCTCGTCGCGCAGCAGCGAGAGCAGGCGCCGGCGCGCGAGCGGCTCGTCGTCGGCGATGACCACGGAGAGGGGCTGACTCATGACGTCCTCCTGTCCCCGCGGGCCGCGAGGAGGCGGGGAAAGCGCAGCGTGACGCAGGTGCCGCGGGGCGTGCGCGCGCGCACCTCGAGCAGCTGCTCGGGCGGCTCGCCGAAGCGCTGGGCGAGCCGCTGGCGGGTGTTGGAGAGCCCCACCCCGGTGGAGCGGCGCGCGGGGCCCAGCCGGGCCCCGGCGCTCGCGGGCGCCGCGAGCCCCACGCCGTCGTCGCGCACCTCCAGGTGCACGCGCTCGCCCTCCACCCGCCCCACCACCTGCACCGTGCCGCCCTCGATGGCCGGCTGGATGCCGTGGCGGATGGCGTTCTCCACCAGCGGCTGGAGGATGAAGCTGGGCACCAGCGCGTCCAGGGCCTCGGGGGCCACGTCCAGGCTCACCTGCAGCCGGTCCCCGAAGCGCATCTTCTCCAGGTCGAGGTAGTGCCCGATGAGGGTGAGCTCGTCGCGCAGCGTGACCTCCTGCTGGCGCGTGCTCTCCAGGGTGAGGCGGAAGAAGTCGCTCAGGTGGGCGATCATCTGCTGCCCGGCGCGCACGTCCTCCTCCACCAGCGCGGCGATGGAGTTGAGCGTGTTGAAGAGGAAGTGCGGCTGCAGCTGCATGCGCAGCGTGTGCAGCTGGGCGCGCATCAGCTGCTCCTGCAGCTGCGCCTCGCGCACCTGGCGCTCGGCGGCCTCCTGGCGCGCCTGCTCGATGGTGCGCAGGTACTCGAGGTTGCGCTGCGTGGTCTCCGCGTGCTCGCGCGCGAAGAGGTTGAAGCCCTCCTCGAGCAGCCCGAAGGCGTCCGACTCGCGCGGCGGCAGGCGCATGGTCTGCGGGTCGTAGCCGCCGATCGCCATCACCGAGAGCACGTTCACCACCGCCTGGATGCGCGCCTTGGACACGCGCACCTCGTCGTCCTCGGAGCGAGGCGTCTCGTCGGGATGGAAGGGCTCGGACGCCATGGCGGAGGGCGGGGATTGTGCGGGCCGCTCCGCGCACGGGTCAACCTGCCGCGGGGCTCCGCTTCGCCTCACGCGGCGGGCGCTCCAGCGCAGCTGCGGGCCGCTTCGTCGCACCCCCTTGTTCCAGCGCGCGCGCCCGGGCGACTGCTGCCCCCTGCGTGCGGCGGTCCGGCAGGTGGGGGGGACGCCGCACGCAGCGCCCCCACCCCATGCCCACGGCAGGTCAGCGACCCTGCACTGCGGGACACGCCGCCTTCCGCGGGCAGGGAACTTTCTTTCCCTCTCCCCGGGGAGATCCCCCACCCCGCCCCTCTCCCGGAGGGAGGGGGAAGCCCGGCACGGCGGGTGCAATCCATGCCGGGCGGGGCGCAGGGGGAGCACGAGACCGATGCAGTTCAAGACGTGGGGATGGGCCGTCGCGGCGGCCGTGGCGCTGGCCTGTGGTGGGGACGCGGACCCGGACGCCGTGGAGCTGGGGGACGACGAGCTGCTGCACGCGGCCCCGCTCGCCCAGGCCGAGTTCGCGCTGGGCGGCAGCACCACCGTGTTCGCGCTCGCGGACGCGGACGCGCGCGTGGAGTCCGAGCGCTCGGGACGCGCCTTCGGGGCGCACAGCCGGCTGCGCGTGGACGGCGACCCGCGCGTGGAGTCGGTGCTGCACTTCCGGCTCAGCGGCGTGGGCCGCGTGCGCCACGCCACCCTGCGCGTGTACGCCACCAGCGCGAGCACCGACGCGCCCTACGCTCAAACGGTGCAGGGTGGCTGGAGCGAGGAGCACGTCACCTGGAAGAGCCGCCCCCGCGCGGCCGCGGACGCTCCGCGCTACGCCGCGAGCGGGGCCGTGCGCGCCGACAGCTGGGTGGAGCTGGACGTGAGCGCCGCCGTGCAGGGCGATGGCGACTACGACTTCCTGCTCGCCACCGACAGCGCGGACGGCGCGAGCTTCGTCGCGCGCGACAGCACCCTGGAGGCCCTGCGGCCCCAGCTGGTGGTGCAGACGGAGCCCGCGGACTGCGCCGCGGGCGCCACCGCGCAGCGCGTGGAGGTGAGCTGGCCCGTGGAGGGCTTCTACGTGCTCGCCGACTCCCCGGAGAAGGACTTCCTGCGCAAGCCCGAGCTGCGCGTGGACGGCGACCCGGTGCGCGAGTCGTACCTCGCCTTCCAGGTGGACCGGCAGGGCCGCACCCTCACCCGCGCCACGCTGCGCCTCTTCGCCACCGAGGGCACCCGGCTCGCGCCCGAGCTGTTCCGCGTGCAGGCGGGGGCCTGGACCCAGGACAGCCGCACCTGGGCCACGCGCCCGCAGACCGAGCTCACCCCGCTCGCCACCCGCCGCAGCATCTCGGGCGCGGGCGCCGTCGACTACGATCTCACGGACACGCTGATGGTGGCCGAGGGACCCCTGCGGCTCGAGCTGGGGCTCAAGACCGACTCACCCGACGGCGTGGACTTCGTCTCCGCGTACAGCCCGGACACGGGCAGCTGGCCCACGCTGCGGCTCGAGTACGAGGAGCCCTGCGCCGCTCAGTAGCCGCTGGGGGACACGGGGCCGCCCGCGCCCCCGCAGCTGCCGTGCATGAAGACGAAGTAGATGAGCGCGCTGAGCGCCGCCGAGACGAGGATGGAGCCCACGCAGCCGAAGCGGTTGCTGAAGAAGAAGAACATGCCCGCAACGGTGTGCACGGGAGGGGGTGAGGGCCAGCCCCTCCCGCCCGCACTTCCCTAGAAGTCCGCGTTGCCCGGGGTGCGCGGGTAGGGAATCACGTCCCGGATGTTGCCCATGCCGGTGGCGTACTGGATGAGCCGCTCGAAGCCGAGGCCGAAGCCCGCGTGCGGCACGCTGCCGTAGCGGCGCAGGTCGCGGTACCAGCCGTAGTGCTCCTTGGGCAGCTTCATCTGGTCCATGCGCGCGTCGAGCACGTCCAGGCGCTCCTCGCGCTGCGAGCCGCCGATGATCTCGCCGATGCCCGGCGCGAGCACGTCCATGGCGGCCACCGTGCGCCCGTCCTCGTTGAGGCGCATGTAGAAGGCCTTGATGTCCTTGGGGTAGTTCATCACCACCACGGGGCGGCCCACGATCGTCTCCACGAGGTAGCGCTCGTGCTCGGTCTGCAGGTCCATGCCCCACTTCACCGGGAACTCGAACTTGCGGTTGCTCGCCTCGAGCCGCTTGATCGCCTCGGTGTAGTCCATGCGCTCGAAGCTGCTCTCGGCGAAGCGCTCGAGGCGGGTGAGGATGTCCATCCCCTCCTTGGCCACACCTGCCGCGCCCGCCTTGCCCTTCACCGCGTCCTGCGCCTCCTTCGCGGCGCGCTCGGCGAAGAAGACCATGTCGTCGTGGCGCTCGTTGAGCAGGTCCTTGAAGAGGCTCTTGAGGAACTCCTCCGCGAGGTTCGCGTCCGCGTTGAGGTCCGCGAACGCAATCTCCGGCTCCACCATCCAGAACTCCGCCAGGTGGCGCGTGGTGTTGGAGTTCTCGGCGCGGAAGGTGGGCCCGAAGGTGTAGACGTTGCTGAGCGCGAGCGCGTACGCCTCCACGTTGAGCTGGCCGCTCACGGTGAGGCTGGCCTGGCGGCCGAAGAAGTCCTTGCTGAAGTCCACCTCGCCCTTGTCGGTGCGCGGCGGGTTCACCAGGTCCAGCGTGGAGACGCGGAACATCTCGCCCGCGCCCTCCGCGTCGCTGGTGGTGATGATGGGCGTGTGCACCCAGAGGAAGCCGCGCTTGTCGAAGAAGCGGTGCACGGCCATGGCGAGCGTGTGGCGCACGCGCGCGATGGCGCCGAAGGTGTTGGTGCGCGGGCGCAGGTGGGCCACCGTGCGCAGGTACTCGAAGGAGTGCTGCTTCGGGCTGATGGGGTAGGTGTCCGGGTCGTCCACGAAGCCGTGCACCTTCACGCTCTTCGCCTGGACCTCGACGCTCTGGCCCTTGCCCTGGCTCTGCACCAGCTCGCCCTCGATCTCCACGCTGGCGCCGGAGGTGAGGCGCAGGACCTCGGACTCGTAGTTGGCGAGCGTGTTGGGGGCGACCACCTGGATGGGGTGGAAGCCCGAGCCATCGTGCACGTTGATGAAGGAGACCCCGGCCTTGGAGTCGCGGCGGGTGCGCACCCAGCCCTGCAGGGTGACGGCGGTGCCCACGGGCACGTCGCCGCGCAGGAGGCTGGCAATCATGGAGCGTTGGATCATGGCGGCGGACCTTACTCCTTGCCCAGGTCCCGGTCCCACAGCTGAACGCGGCTGTGCGTGTCCGAGAGCCTTCGCGCGAGCTCGGCCGCGATGGCCACCGAGCGGTGCTTGCCCCCCGTGCACCCGAGCGCCACCGTGAGGTACGCCTTGCCCTCCTTCTGGTAGCGCGGGAAGAGGAAGCGGCAGAGGTCCTCGACCTTGGCGAGGAACTGCTGGCTCTCGTCGCGGTCCAGCACGTAGGCGGCCACCTTGGGGTTCTTGCCGGTCAGCCCCTTCATCTCCGGGATGAAGTAGGGGTTGGGCAGGAAGCGCACGTCCAGGACGAGGTCCGCCTGCGGGGGCACGCCGTAGCGGTAGCCGAAGGACATGAGGCTGAGGCTGGGCCCGCTGTCCGGGTTCGGGCTGAAGCGCGCCTGCACCATGCGCTTGAGGTCGTGGACGTTGAGCGCGCTCGAGTCGATGACCTGGTCGGCCATCTCGCGCAGGTCCTTGAGCAGGTGGCGCTCGGCGGTGAGCCCCTGCATCACGCTGCCCTCGGGGGCGAGCGGGTGCTTGCGGCGCGTCTCGCTGAAGCGGCGCAGGAGGCTCTCGTCGCTCGCGTCCAGGAAGAGCACGTCCACCTGGTGCCCGGCGCGCTTCACGTCCCCGAGGATGCGCGGGGCCTCGTGGAGGAACACGCTCTCGCGCGCGTCGATGACGAGCGCCACGCGCTCGATGTGGCCTCCTCCCGCCAGCTCGGTGAGCTTGGGCAGGAGCAGCACGGGGAGGTTGTCGATGCAGAAGTAGCCCGCATCCTCCAGCGCACGGATGGCCGTGCTCTTGCCGGAGCCGGACATGCCGGTGATGACGACGATCTGCTTGGTGGGGGCGGACACTACTCGACCTCTTCTCCCAGAGTGCGGCGCATCGCACCCTCTGCGATGGCCCGATTGAGGCGCTCGGCGAACTCGCGCGCCGAGTGATGGCCCTGCAACTTGAGCAGGTGGTTGCGCGCCGCCACCTCGATGATGGTGGTCATGTTGCGCCCTGGACGGACGGGCACCACCGAGAGGGGGATGTCCACCCCCACGATGTTGAACATCTGGTCCTCCACCCCCAGGCGGTCATACTCCTGGTGCGGGTCCCAGTCGTGCAGCTCGATGACCATCTCGATCGCCTTGGTCTCGCGCACGGCGGCCACGCCGAACAGGTCCTTGATGTTGATGATGCCGAGGCCGCGGATCTCCATGTGGTGCTTGATGACGGGGTTGCCCGCGCCGTGCACCGCGTTCTTGCGCCGGGTGACGTCCACGATGTCGTCCGCGACGAGCCGGTGGCCGCGCATCACCAGGTCCAGGGCGATCTCGGATTTGCCGATGCCGCTCTTGCCCAGCAGCAGGATGCCCACGCCGAACACGTCCATCAGCACGCCGTGCAGGCTGCTGGTCTCGGTGAGGGCCTCCTCGAGGAAGGCCTGCACCTGCTGGATGAAGGTGCTGCTGAGCAGCGGCGTCTTCATCAGCGAGAGCCCGGCGTGCTCGCACTCGTCCACGAGCGCGGTCGGCAACTCCAGGTTCTTGGTCACCACCACGCAGGCGAGGTCGCCGGCGAAGAGGGTGGAGAGCACCTCGCGCTGGCGCGGCTCGGGCAGGGTGCGCAGGAAGGAGATCTCGGTGTTGCCGAACACCTGCACGCGCTGGGGGTGCAGGTGCTCGGTGAAGCCGGTGAGGGCGAGCCCCGGCTTCTGGATGCGCGGGGAGGTGATGACCTTCTGCAGGCCGCGCTCCCCCGCCACCAGGGTGAGCTTCAGGTCGTAGTCGCGGTCCTCGAGGAGCCGGGCGATGCGCAGGGAGGCCATTACGGGGAACTGGATATCATCGGCCGGGCCGTTTGGAATGTTCCCGTCATGCGCCGGCCCTCCCCTGCCCTCCTGCTGCTGCTCCTCGGCCTCGTGGCCGGGGGTGCCCTGCGCCTGTACCTCGCCCTGACGGAGGACGGCCTGTACTGGCCGGACGAGGTGCACCAGAGCCTGGAGCCCGCGCACCGGCTCGTCTGGGGCTACGGCCTGGTGGCCTGGGAGTTCGCGCGCGGGGCGCGCAGCT
Organism: Aggregicoccus sp. 17bor-14; assembly: GCF_009659535.1. Taxonomy (NCBI): domain Bacteria; kingdom Pseudomonadati; phylum Myxococcota; class Myxococcia; order Myxococcales; family Myxococcaceae; genus Aggregicoccus; species Aggregicoccus sp. 17bor-14. The sequence continues at coordinate 534,985 of NZ_VJZZ01000002.1, read as the reverse complement.
GGGCGCTGCCGGGGCTGGTGGCGGGGCTCTTCGAGCTCGCGCGCGCCCTGCACCTGCCCGAGCCCGGGGGCTACCTGCGCCTCACCCGCTGCGCCTTCGCGCTTGCAGGCACCGGCTGCATCGCCGGGGCGTACGCGCTCGCGCGCAGGCTCGGGGCGGGGGCGCTCGCCGCGGCGAGCGCGGCGCTGCTGCTCGCCCTGGGCGCGGTGCCCCTCTACTTCTCGCACCGGGCGATGAGCGAGAACGCCGCGGCGCTGCCCCTGGTGGCGGGGCTCGCGCTCGCCCTGCCGGAGGGGGCGACGCGCCGGCAGACGCTCGGGGGTGCGGCGCTGCTCGCGCTCGCCACCCTGCTGCGGCTGCAGTGCGGGCTGCTGTGCCTGGGGCTGCTCGCCGTGCTGCTCGTGCGCCGGCGCTGGGCCCGGGCGGCCGAGGCCGCGGCGGTGCTCGCGGTGGGCGCCCTGCTCTACGGGCTGCTGGACCGGCTGACGTGGGGGAGCTGGTTCCAGTCCGCGCGCGTGTACCTGGACTTCAACCTGGCCGGGGGCGCCGCGCGCTGGGGCACCTCGCCCTTCGGCTACTACCTGCGGGTGCTGCTGCAGGCCATGCCCGCCGTCACGCTCGCGGGGCTCGGGCTCGCGCTGCTCGCGGCGCGGCGCGCGCCGGCGCTCTGGCTGCTCAGCGCGGCCTTCTTCCTCGTGCACGCGCTGCAGCCCCACAAGGAATTGCGCTTCCTCTTGCCGCTCTTCCCGCTCGTGGCGGCGCTCGCCGGGGTGGGGCTGGAGGCGCTGCTCTCGCAGGTGCAGGACCCCGCCGCCGCCCGAGCCGCAGCGGGTGCGCTGCTGGCGGTCGGCGTGCTCTCGGCGGCGAGCGCCCCGCAGCTCCGCTTCGGGGACCTGGGCGCGTACGAGGAAAGCCGCCCCCGGGCGAGCGCCTGGGACGACGCGGGGCCCATCAACCGGCTGCTCGAGCGGGCCGGGCACGCGCCGGACCTGTGCGGGCTCAAGGTGGAGGTCGCGCACCTGGCGTGGACCGGCGGCTACAGCTACCTGCACCGCCCGGTGCCGCTCTACCCGCACGACGGGCCGCCGCGCGGCGCGGGGCTCTACAACTACGCCATCACCGTGCCCGGGGCAGTGGGCTCCGACGGCGGCGCGCAGGTGCTGGCCAGCGACGGGCCGCTCGTCCTCGTGCGCCTGCAGCGTGCAGGATGCGTCGCGGACGCCCACTTCTCCTGGCGGCTCGACTAGGCAGGGCTACACTGCCCGCCCATGTCCGACTGCCTCTTCTGCCGCATCCGCGACGGCCAGATTCCGGCCAAGGTCGTCTACCGCGACGAGCACTGCCTCGCCTTCGAGGACATCAATCCCCAGGCGCCGATGCACGTGCTCGTCATCCCGAACAAGCATATCGCCACCATCGGGGACATCGCCTCCGGGGACCGCGAGCTGGCGGGCCACCTCTACGTCGCGGCGGCGAAGCTGGCGAAGGAGCGCGGCTACGCGGACTCGGGCTACCGGGTGGTGATGAACGCGGGCCGCGACGCGGGGCAGACGGTGTTCCACATCCACCTGCACGTGCTCGCCGGCCGTCCGCTCACCTGGCCGCCAGGCTAGGCGCGGCCCGGCTCCAGGGGAGCTAGACTCGCTCGCGCTCATGCTCTTCAACCGCGAGGGCTCTCCCCAGGCCCGCCGAGAGAACGCGCTGCTCGCCATGCTGCTGGCGGGCGTGGCGGGCAGCGTGAACGCGGTCGGCTTCTACCTGCTGGGCACGCACACCTCGCACATGAGCGGCAAGGTATCCGAGCTGGGCGAGGCGCTGGCCTCGGGCCACGGGCTGGACGCGGCGGCCGCGGCGCGGCTGCTGCTCGCCTTCTTCTGCGGCGCGGTGAGTTCCAGCCTGCTGATGGACGCCGCGCGCCACCGCTCGCGCGGGCGGCACTCGCTGGTGCTGCTGCTGGAGCTGCTGATGCTCGGCGGCGTGGCGTTCCTCTGCTGGCGCCACCCGGGCGAGCGCGAGCCGGCGCTCGCGTGGGGGCTGAGCTTCGCCATGGGCCTGCAGAACGCGCTCGTCACGCGCGTGTCCGGCGCGGTGGTGCGCACCTCGCACGTGACGGGGATGGTGACGGACCTGGGCATCGAGCTGGTGCGCATGGGCACCTGGGTGCGCGACCACGCGCGCGGACGCGGCGCGCTGGGGCTCGCGCGCGCGCTGCGCGACCTGCTGCACGCGGTGGAGTTCGAGCGAGCGTGGCTGCACGTCTTCCTCCTCGGCTCCTTCCTCGGCGGCTGCGTCGCGGGCACCCTGCTGCACGCGCGCTACGGGGCGCTCGCGCTCGGAGCGCCCTGCTGCCTCCTCGTCGCGCTGGTGGGGCTGGACTGGCGCCCGCGCCGCGGCGCGCCGGGCACGGTGTCTGCGCTGCCGGGGGCGCCGGCGCAGGAGAGCGGCCCGGCGCCCTTCATCGCGCAGCGCTGAGGCCCGGCCTAGGGCACGAGCGCGGGCGCCCCGCGAGACTGCGGCACGGTGGCAGCCGGTGGTGCGACGGCCGGCGCAGCGACCTCGCGCCACTGCACCTCGCTGCGCATCCAGAGCACCGCCTTCTGGTGGAAGCGGGCGCGGTATGCCTCGCAGAGCCCCTCCACCCTCTGCGCCGCGTCCTCCTGTGCGGGGTGCAGCAGCTCGAGCACGAAGCCCGGCTCCCGGGTGACCTCGCCGGTGGCCGTATCGCGCCACTGCCCCTGCGTGGGCCAGGCGGTGAGGCCGGCGGGAAAGCGCGGGGTGACCTCGTCGCGCAGGAAGGCCGCCCAGTCCGCGTCCGAGACCTCGCCGCCCGGGAAGGTGCGCCCGAAGTAGAGCCGCTCCACCACGCCCGCGGTCGCTCCTGGCAGCGTCCGGGCACCGCTCGCACAGCCGACGACCGCGGAGGAGAGCAGCAGCGAGAGCGCGAGGCACAGGGCACGTGGCGACATGGTGCGCGCGAGCGTAGCCGCTCGGACGCGCACGTCGACAGCGCTCCGAAGGACGCCGCGCTAGCCCAGCTTGGGCGCGCCCGTGACGGGGTCTCGCGGCAGGCCCAGCTGGCGCCAGTCCACGCGCCCCGTCACCTGCATCACCATGAAGAGCGTGAGGATGGCGCCCACGGTGATGGCGAGCCCGGTGAAGCCCTCCCACATGAAGGTGAGGCTGAAGAGCACCAGGTACACGAGCTGCGCGCCTCCCAGCTCGCGCAGCGCGAAGCGCCAGCCCACGAAGAGCCGCGCGTAGGTGGTGGCGAGCGCCACGCTCACCACCGCCGCGAGCGTGAAGGCGGGGGCGATGGGCAGGTGGTCCACCAGGTACGCGAAGAGCAGGTGGAAGGCGAAGAAGGCGCAGCCGAAGAGGAAGTAGTTCGCCGGGTGCAGGCGCTGGCCCTGCACGGTGGCGAGGATCCCCACCACGAAGAAGAAGAACAGCAGCCCCACCGGCGCGAAGAAGGTGATGCGCGCGGCGAGCGGGCCCGGGTTGAGCCGCCCCGGGAGCGCCACGCCCACGCGGGCCGAGGACACCAGGCTCTCGAACTCCCACTCTCCCTCCCAGCCGCGCCCCGTGGCCGCGTGGCGCGAGGGCGAGAGCGAGCCCACGGGGAAGTCCACGCGCGCATCGTCCGTGCGCAGCAGCAGCGAGAAGTGGCGCACCTGGCCGGTGCCCTCCGTGAGCGCGTACTCCCAGCGCTCGGTGCCGCGCGAGCGGTAGCCCACCGAGAACGAGGTGCGCTCGCCCGGCCCCACCCGTGCGCGCCAGCGCGCCGTCCCGTCCGCGATGCTCGTGGGCACCAGTGCGCCCGCGGCATCGTGCACCGCGAAGCCGTCGTAGCCCACGCTGTCCTTCTGGAGCGGGAAGCTGAACTCCAGCTCCTGCGGCTGCGCATCCGGGTTCACGAAGACGTACTGGCCGCGGAAGTCCACCGCGTAGGTGGGGAACCACAGCAGTCCCTTGCGCCGCTGCTCGAGCGAGAGCGAGGCCTCCAGGCTGCTGCGCTCCAGCGCCGCCGCGCGCGGCACCTCCTCCTCGCGCTGCACCGTCTGCACGTGCGGCAGGCCCTGCGCGTCGTTCACGCTCACGGTCTCGGTCACCGTGCGCTTCTCGCGGTAGAGCGCCGTGGGAGGCTCCTGCACCATGGGGCTGCCCCACAGCGCATGGACCTCCCCGAGCAGCTCCGAGGAGGACTCGCCCGAGCGCGCGACGAGCGTGGAGCCGAGGATGGTCCACGCGAGCGCGCAGCCCACCCAGATGAAGCCGATGGCCAGGAGGTTTCGCATGGGCCGGCGCCAGAGCAGGCCGCGTGCCAGCGCCCCGCTCCCCTGGAGGGCCCCTGCCCTGCGGCTGCACGGCCGCGCCCGAAGCGCGGCCCTGCGGCCACCTGCGCGGACATTCTGTCCCGGAAGGCCCACACGCGGGCCCCCGCGCGCGCGCCCCGGCGTGTAGGGTGCCCTCCGTGGACTCCCTCACCTGGCACTCCGAGAGCGACGCGCCCGCCCCCGCGCGGCTCAGCCCCGTGGACGATCGACTCAGCGCGGACGCGGCCCTCAAGCGGCTGCGGCGCGGCGAGTACCTGCTGTACACGGGGGACTTCCACAACGCGAAGCAGCTGCTGGGGGCGCTCGCGCGCAGGCTCCCGCGCACGCCCGCGGTCAAGAGCCCCCTCGAGGCCTTCCGCGCCGAGCGCCGCGCGCGCCAGCTCGAGCACGAGGTGCTCTCGCACCTGGTGGTGGAGCTGGACCGCGACTACCGGCTCTCGCTCGCCCGCGCACCGGACGTGTCCCAGGCCTGCCGCTGGACCTGGGGCGAGCCCACCGCCGAGACGACGCGCGTGCCCCTCAAGCAGCTGCTCGGCATGCTGGGCGCGGCGGAGTGGCGCCGCAAGGGGCTCGAGGTGCCGGGGCTCGCCGGGCGCCTGCACCCGCACTACGGCGTGTACCTGCCCACCCGCACGGACTACGTGGAATTGCTCTTGCGCCTGCCCGGCGTGGAGGGCCGGCGCGTGTTCGACGTGGGCACCGGCACCGGCGTGCTCTCCTTCCTGCTCCTGCAGCACGGCGCGCACTCGGTGCAGGCCACCGACGTGGATGAGCGCGCGGTCGCCTGCGCGCGGGAGAACGCCGAGCGGCTCGGGCTCGCCGAGCGCTTCAGCGTGGCGCAGGCGGACCTGTTCCCCGAGGGCCGTGCGGACCTGGTCATCAGCAACCCGCCGTGGATCCCCGAGCCCCCGAAGAACCGCGTGGACCGCGCCGTGTTCGACGAGGACAGCGCCTTCCTGCGCCGCTTCCTCGCGGAGCTGCCGGCGCACCTCACCCCCGGCGGAGAGGGGCTGCTCGTCCTCTCGGACCTGGCCGTGCTGCTCGGACTGCGCGCGGAGGGCTGGCTCGAGGCGCAGCTGCGGGAGGCGGGCTTGAAGGTGAAGTGGAAGCGCTCCACCCCCGCGCGCCACGGCAAGGCGAAGGACACCTCGGACCCCCTGCACGCCGCGCGCTCGCGCGAGGTGACCACGCTCTACTGCCTCGTTCCGGCCTAGCGCACCCGCCCCACGGTGATTAGTGCAGGGGCTCTCACCCCCCCTTCACCCGGAGGTACACCCAAATGAGCCCAACGAGCGCAGGCAGCGCTGTGGCGAGCGGCACGTTCAAGATTGGCGGAGACCTGGAGGTGGTGCGGCTCGGCTTCGGCGCGATGCGCATCACCGGCAAGGGCATCTGGGGCGAGCCCGCGGACGTGGCCGAGGCGCGCCGCGTGCTGCGCCGGCTGCCCGAGCTGGGCATCACCTTCATCGACACCGCGGACAGCTACGGCCCGGACGTGAGCGAGCGGCTCATCGGCGAGGAGCTCGCCCCGTACGCGCGCGGCCTCGTGGTGGCCACCAAGGGCGGCCTCACCCGGCACGGGCCGGACATCTGGCGCCCGCTGGGGCGCCCCGAGTACCTGCGCCAGCAGGTGATGATGAGCCTGCGGCGGCTGAAGCAGGAGCGCCTCGCGCTGTGGCAGCTGCACCGCATCGACCCGAAGGTGCCGCGCGACGAGCAGTTCGGCGCCATCGCCGAGATGCAGAAGGAGGGGCTCATCCAGCACGTGGGCCTGAGCGAGGTGAGCGTGGAGGAGGTGCAGGCGGCCGGCCGCCACTTCCGCGTGGCCACGGTGCAGAACCGCTACAACCTGGTGGAGCGCGGGAGCGAGGAGGTGCTGCGCTACTGCGAGCAGCACGGCATCGGCTTCATCCCCTGGTACCCGCTCGCCGCCGGCGGCCTCGCGACGCCCAACAGCCTCCTGGACACGCTCGCGAAGCGCCTGGGGGCGAGCCTCTCGCAGGTGGCGCTCGCGTGGGTGCTGCGCCGCAGCCCCGTGATGCTCCCCATCCCGGGCACCGGGAAGGTGAAGCACCTGGAGGAGAACACGGCCGCGGCCCGCATCCGCCTGAGCGACGCGGACTTCCAGGCGCTCGACGCGCAGGGGCTCGAGGCCTGGAAGGAGAGCGCCTAGCGCAGGCGGCTCAGCCGGCTCAATCGACGAGGAGCTTCACGTCGATGTTGCCGCGGGTGGCCTTGGAGTAGGGGCACACCTGGTGCGCGGCCTCCATCAGCGCCTGGGCCTTCTCGCGCGGCAGCTCGGCGAACTTGCCGTGCAGCTCCACGGCGATGCCGTAGCTGGTGGCGTCCTTGCCGATGGAGACCTTCGCGGTGATGGTGTGCGGCCCGGGGTTCACGCCCTGGGTGCGCGCCACCAGCCCGAGCGCGCCGGCGAAGCAGGCCGAGTAGCCGGCGGCGAAGAGCTGCTCGGGGTTGGTGCCCGCGCCGCCCGGCCCGCCCAGCCCCTTGGGCACGGCGAGCTGGAAGTCGAGCGTGCCTTCGTCACTCTTCACGCGGCCGGCGCGGCCTCCCTCGGAGGTGGCGGTGGCGGTGTACAGGGGGGTCATGGGCGATTCTCCTTCAGGGTGTGGGTGAGACGACGGAGCTCGGTGCGCAGGCGGGTGAGCTCGCCCGCCTGCAGGCCTGCGCTGCAGGCCACGGCGCGCGGGATGCCCCGCGCGCGCGCCTTGAGGCTACGGCCCGCGGCCGTGAGGTGGATGCGCACCACGCGCTCGTCCGCGCGGTCGCGCGCGCGGCGCAAGAGGCCCGCGGCCTCCAGGCGCTTGAGCAGCGGGGTGAGGGTGCCGGAGTCCAGCTCCAGCCGCTCGCCGAGCTGGCGCACGGCCAGACCGTCCTCCTCCCAGAGCAGCAGCATGACCAGATACTGCGGATAGGTCAGCCCCAGCGGCTCGAGCAGCGGCGCGTACGCCTGCGTCATCGCCCGCGTGGCGGCGTAGAGCGCGAAGCACAGCTGGTGCTCGAGGAGCAGCGGGTCCATGGGATGTATATTGCTCGCAATTCGATTGCGCGCAACTGAATCTGCACGCGGCCTGGGGTAGAAGGAGGGGAATGGCGGCTCGACACTCACGCGCGCGCAGGTGGCTGCCCTGGGGGGTGCTGACGCTGCTGCTCCTCGGGGGCGCGCTGGGGCTGCTGGGGCGCGGCGGCTGCACCGAGCATCTGGAGGTGCCGCGGCCCGCGCTGCGCCCGAGCCCCCCGCCGCCCGAGCTGCCCGAGTCGGTGGTGGCGCTGCCGGTGGAGCTGGACCTGAAGGGCGCGCTCGCGGCGCTCGAGCAGCAGGTGCCCCGGGTGGTGGACGAGACGGAGGCGTGGACGCCGGTGGCCAACGGCCGGGTGGGGCTCAAGTACCGCGTCGAGCGCGCGCCCTTCCAGGTGGAGGTGCAGGGCGCGGAGCTGCATGCCCGCTTCGGGGCGCGCTACCTCGCGCGCGCCTGCCTGCGGGTGAGCCGCACCCTGTGCCCGGAGGTGGCCAGCTGCGGCGCGAGCGGCGAGTCGCCCACGCTCTCGCTCGCGCTGCGCTCCGGGCTCTCGTGGTCCCGCGACTGGCACCTGCGCGCGAAGAGCGGCTACACGCTCGACTTCCCCTCCCCCTGCCGCGTGACCTTCCTGCGCTACGACGTGACGGAGCGGCTGCGCGCCGCGCTCACCCCGCGCCTGGACGCGGCGCTCGCGCAGCTGGATGCGCGCGTGCCCCAGCTCACCCAGCTGCGCCCGCGGGTGACGCCCGTGTGGCAGCAGCTGCAGCGGCCGCTCGCGCTGGGCAGCGGGGTGTGGCTCGCGCTGCGCCCCAGCGCGGTGCAGGTGACGCCGCCCCACGGCGAGGGGCTCCGCGTCTCCGCCACGCTGCGGGTGCGCGTGCGCCCGCTGCTCTCGGTGGGGCGCGCGCCCGAGGTCGAGCCCCAGCCCCTGCCCCCGCTGCTGCCCGCGGACGGCGACGACGCTCCGGCGCAGCTCGCGCTGGACGCGCGCATCGGCTTCGCGGAGCTGGGGGCGCGGCTGCGCGAGCAGCTGCGGGGCCGCGCGCTCTCTCTGCAGGGGCACCGGCTGAAGATCGACGACGTCGGGGTGGAGGGCAGCGGCGGCGGGGCGCTCCTGCGCGTGCACGTGACGCTGCACACCGGGCTGCTCGGCCTGCGCCGCCTGGAGGGGGACGTGTACCTCACGGCGCGCCCGCGCTACGACGCGGCGAGCGGCGCGCTGGTGCTCGAGGACGTGGAGTACGCGCTGGGCACCGAGTACGCGCTCGCGCGCTACGCCGAGCGCTGGGGGCACGAGACGCTGCGCGAGCTGCTCGCGCAGAACGCGCGCTTCCCCGTGCGCGCGCAGCTCGAGCGCCTGCGCGGCCTCGCCGAGGCCGGGCTGCAGCGCGAGCTCGCCCCGGGCCTGCGGCTCGAGGGGCACGTGGAGGCCTTCACCCCGCTGGGCGTGTACGCGGAGGGCGACGGCTTCGTCGTGCGCGGGCAGGCGCTGGGGCGGCTCGCGCTGCACGTGGACTCGGCCGCGCTGCTGCGCCCGCGCGCGGGGCAGTGAGGCCCCTCAGCCCTGGGGATGGCGCTCGAGGGTGAAGCCCTCCTCGGGCGTGGGCGGAGCGAAGTGGCGGGTGACGGCGTCGAAGAGCGCGCGCGACACCTCGCCGAAGAAGAGCCCCTCGGGGCGCTCGGCGTTGCGCTGCGCGATGCGGGCCCAGCACGTCTCGTCGTCCAGCTCGAGCAGGTGCAGGGTGTGTGCGGCTCCCGCGCGCTCGAAGAGCGAGCGCACCCAGGCGCGCTCGCGCGGCGTGTTGCCCGCGAAGTCCAGCACCACCGGCACGCCCAGCGCGAGCAGCTGGGCGATGACGGGCTCCATCATGCTGCGCACCCGGGCCGCCGCCGCCACGTAGTCCTGCACCGAGGCGATGGGGGCCCCGAGCCGCGCGAGCCACGCGTCCTCGCAGAAGAACACCCCGCGCTCGCGCGCCGCGAGCGCCCGGGCGAGCGAGGTCTTCCCCGAGCCCGCCTTCCCACAGATGAAGTGCAGCATCGCCTGCTGAGCCATGGGGGGATGCTACCCGGCCCGCGCGTCTCCTGCGGCGCTATGCTCGCGCGCACCATGCGCTCCTCCCCTCCCAGCCCCGCCTCCGTGCGCTCGCACTTCCCGGCCCTGCGCTCGGGCTTCCGCTACCTGGACAACGCCGCCGGGGCGCAGGTGCCCACGCACTGCATCCAGGCGATTGCGGACTTCCTCACGGCGGGCAGCTGCAACGTGGGGATGCCCTACCCCGCCTCGCGCCGCGCCACCGAGGTGAAGGCCCGGGCGCGCGCCGAGACGGCCGCCTTCCTGGGCTGCACGCCCGAGGAGGTGATGCTGGGCACCAGCGCCACCGCGCTCTCCTTCCAGCTCGCGCGCGCCTTCTCGCGGCTCTTCCGCGCAGGGGACGAGGTGGTGGTGAGCGAGCTCGAGCACGAGGCGAACGCGAGCCCGTGGCGGGCGCTCGAGGCGCAAGGGGTGCAGGTGCGCACCTGGCGCGCGCGCTGGCCCGAGGGGCGCCTGGATCCGGCGGACCTGCGGCCGCTGCTCTCCGAGCGCACGCGGCTCGTCGCGGTGACGGCCGCCGCGAACTCGGTGGGGACGACGCCGGACGTGGCGGCCGCGGGCGCGCTCGCGCGGGAGGCCGGGGCCTGGCTGATCGTGGACGCCGTGCACTCGAGCCCCCACCACCTGCCCCACGTGAAGGCCTGGGGCGCGGACTTCGCCCTCTTCTCGCCCTACAAGGTCTTCGGCCCGCACCTGGGCTGCCTCTACGTGCGCGAGGGGCTGCTCGCGGGGCTGCCCGCGGACAAGCTGTGGTTCGTCCCGGACGACAGCCCGCAGAAGTTCGAGCCGGGCACCGCGAGCCACGAGGCCCTCGCCGGGTGGCTGGGCTCCCTGCGCTACCTGCGCGAGGTGCTCGGCGACGGCCTGCCGGGGCGCGAGGGGCTGCAGCGCGCGTACGGGCACATCGAGAGCCTGGAGCGCCCGCTGCTGGAGGCGGGCCTCGAGCGCCTCCAGGCCCTGCCGCACGTGACGCTGTACGGCCTGCGGACTCCCGAGGGGCGCGCCGCCACCTTCTGCTTCAACGTGCAGGGACTCACCCCGCGCCAGGTGGCCGAGCGGCTCGCGCAGGAGGAGATCGGCGTGGCCGCGGGCCACTACTACGCCACGCTCGCGATGCAGGCGCTGGGGCGGATGCCGGACGGCGCCGTGCGCGCCTCGCTGCTGCACTACAACACGCTGGACGAGGTGGACGCGCTCGCCCGCGCGCTCGAGCGGATGCGCGCGGCCTAGCTGCGCATCTCGGTCGGCGCGAAGGGCTCTTCCGGCGCGGGAGGAGGCGCGGCCGGCGGCGCGCCGTGAGGCTGCGCCGCGGGGGCCTGCTCGAGGAAGCGGCGCAGCACGCCGCGGGTGACCACGCCCACCCGGCCCCCCTCCCCGTCCACCACCGGCAGCGCGTCCACGTCCTGGGCGTCCATCGCCTCCAGCGCATCGGCGACGCGCGTGGCCGGCCCCAGCGGGGTGGCCGGCTCGGCGAGCGCGGCCGCGGTGGACTCTCCGCCCACGAGCCGCCAGCGCGCGCCCAGGGCGCTCGCGGCGATGACGCCCGCCACGGCGCCGTCCACGCCGCGCACGGGCAGCGCCCCCGAGGGCGAGGCCAGCAGCCGCTCGCGCACCTGCAGCGCGGGCACGTCCGGCGCGAGCGCCCCCGTCCAGGCGATGAGGTTGCCCGTGCCCACCGGCACCTGGCGCCGCGGGCGCTCCGCCGGCGCGTGCTGCGCGGCGCGGCGCTCGGCGAGCGCGTGGCAGAGGAAGCTCGCGATGGTGCAGGTCACCATCAGCGGGAGGATGATCGCGTAGTTCCCGCTCAGCTCGTAGATCATCATCATCCCGGTGAGCGGCCCGCGCGTCATCGCCGCCACCGTGCCGCCCATGCCCACCATCGCGTAGGCGCCGCTGGGAGCCGTGACTCCGGGTAGCAGCCGGTGCAGCGCCTCGCCCAGCGCGCCGCCGCCGAGCGCGCCGATGACGGTGGCCGGGAAGAAGGTGCCGCCCGAGCCGCCCGAGCCGATGGTCAGCGCCGTGGCCAGCAGCTTCGCCACGCAGCCGAGCGCGAGCACCCCGAGCGTGAGCTTCCCCACCGCCGCCTCGTTCGCGTACTCGTGGCCCGTGCCCCACACCGCCGGGTGCACCAGCGCGAGCGCGCCGGCGAGCAGGCCGCCCAGCCCCGCGCGGAAGGGGAGGCCGCGCTTTCCGAGCAGCTGCGAGAGCCGGCTCTTGCCCTTGCCCTGGAACAGCGCCTCCACCGCGTGCAGCGCCTCGAGGAAGAGGAAGGCGAGCAGGCCGCACACCACGCCCAGCAGGCCGTAGGCGAGGATCTCCCAGCCGCTCACCATGCTGTAGTTCACGCGCGCGAGCATCGGCGCGCTGCCCATCACGCCGCGGCCCACCATGGTGGCGGTGACGCTGGCGAGGATGATGGGGCTGAAGACCTGGAGGCGGATCTCGCGCAGCAGGATCTCCATCGCGAACAGCGCGCCCGCGATGGGCGCGTTGAAGGACGCCGCGATGCCCGCCCCCGCGCCGCAGGCGAGCAGGATGGAGAGGTCGCGCCGGCTGAAGCCCAGCGTGCGCCCCACCTCGGAGCCGAAGGCCGCGCCGCCGAACACGATGGGCCCCTCGCGCCCCGCGCTGCCGCCCGAGCCGATGGTGACCGCCGAGGCGACGAGCTTGCGCAGGCCCTCGTGCGCCGGCAGCCCCGCGCCCTCGCGCTCCACCGCGCGCACCACCTCGGGCACCCCGTGCCCGTGCGCCTCGGGGTGGTTGCGCAGGATGCGCCCCACCACCATGCCGCCCAGCGTGGGCGCGAGCAGCACCAGGAACCAGGGCACGTACTTGAGGAAGGCGCCCAGGTTGTGCGTGCGCCCGAGCACGGTGTTCACCGCCGCGAGCGCCACCAGCGGGTAGTAGAGCGCGAGCGCGCCCAGCGTGAGCAGCGCGAGCACGCGCAGGCGGCGGCGCACCACGTCGCGCGGGCCGCCCGGCGAGATGAGCCGCGCGAGCGCGAGCCCGCCCAGCGCCAGCGGCAGCGCCACCACGATGTACTCGAAGTGCCAGTGCGCCCCGGCGAGCGCCTCGGCGAGGAAGAGGCGCGTGTCGCTGCGCTTGCGGAAGAGGTCGATGACGTGCGGGAAGCCGAAGGCCATCCCGCTCACCAGGCCGATGAGGTTCGCGAAGATGCCCGCCGCGAGCCCGCTGTACACCCCCACCACCGCCCCCGCGAAGGGCAGCACCGAGGCGCTGGGCAGGTGCACGCGGTTGGTCGCCGCGAGCAGCGCGTCCACCAGGCGCTGCAGGCGCGGGGGCAGCGCCTCCACGGCGCGCTCGAGGCGGGGGGGCAGGGTGCGCAGCGCGAGGTGCACGCGCTGCAGGGGGGGAGGCTTGGGCGGAGCGGACATGCTTGGTGTCCCAACAGTGTCATTTCCCGGGGCGGGGAGCACGGTTTGTGTCGAGCACCTGCACGGAGGTGGGAGCAGCCGGGCGGCCGAGCCCTCCCCCGCTCCCTGACAGCCGCGCCGCCATTCCTACCTTTCTGGGCAGCCTTTCCCCAGGAGCGAGGACTTCCATGGTGCGATTCATGCGGCGGGCGGTGGCGGTGGGCGTGGTGTCGGTGGCGGCCTACGGCATCGGAGCCTGCGCAGACCAGAGCGCCCCGCGCGACCAGGACGCCTTCCAGACCCCCCAGCAGCGCCAGGCCCGCCCCGAGGCCCAGACGGGCGGCGCCCCGAAGACCGGCAGCCAGCCGAACACCGTGGGCACCACTGACCCCAAGCTCGCCTCCCCGCTCTCGCCGGAGACGAAGGACCCGAAGGCCGAGGCCACCGGCGGCTCGGGCGGCGTGGGCGAGGGCTCCACTGCGCCGGGCAACTCGCTCAGCCGCATGGATGGCGGTGTGGACCCGGGCGCGCGCGGCATGGCCGGCAGCGGCAGCCTCGGGGCTCGGGATGGGGGCGCCGGAGGCGCCATGGGAGACGGCGGGACCCGGGACGCGGGCACCCCGGCCGCCGCCCCGACCCGCCGCTAGCGCGCGCGGGGGGCGAAGAGCTGGGCGCCGGAGGGCGCGCGCGCACTCTCCAGCGCGAGCCCGTAGAGGCGCTCGAGCTGCGCGTGCACCAGCACCTCGTGCGCGGGGCCCGCGGCGAGCGCCCGCCCCTCCTGCATCAGGAGCACGTGGGTGGCGAAGGCGGCAGCGAGGTTCACGTCGTGCAGGACGGCGACTGCGCCCAGGCCCGCGTCCGTGCGCGCGCGCACCCGCTGCAGCGCCGCCACCTGGTGCTTGAGGTCGAGGAAGGCGGTGGGCTCGTCGAGCAGCAGCAGCTCGGGGTCCTGCACCAGCCCGCGCGCGAGCAGCAGCATGCGCCGCTCGCCGCCCGAGAGCGCGTCCGCCATGCGCCCCGCGAGGTGGCTGAGTTCCAGCTCCTCCATCACGGCGCGGGCGCGCGCCACGTCCGAGTCCGAGGCGAGCCCCCACAGCCCCAGGTGCGGGCTGCGCCCCATCAGCACCAGCTCGAGGCCGCTGAAGCCCTCCACCGGCTCCAGCCCCTGCGGCACCCACGCCACCCGCCGCGCGAGCGCCCGCGGCTCCCACTCCGCGCGCTCGCGCCCCAGCAGCCGCACGCTCCCGCGCGTCCAGGCGCTCACCCCCAGCAGGCTGCGCAGCAGCGTGCTCTTGCCCGCGCCGTTGGGGCCGAGCACCGCCCACAGCTCGCCCGCGCCCACGCGCCAGCTCAGGCCGCCGGCTCCACCGAGCACCTGGGTGGGGCCATAGCCCGCCGTGAGCCCCTCACACTCGAGCAGCGGGGCCGTCACCGCGCCTCCCCGTGAGAAGAGGGCGCGGCAGAGCGGGGGCGGAGGGACCGGGGGTGCCACATGGCACCGCCGCTTCTAGCCCGGGTCGGGCGGGGGTGGCATCAGCTGGATGGTGGCGGCGACGGGGCAGTGGTCCGAGGCCACGGGCGTGGGGCCCTGCTGGATGCCCCCGCGGGTGAAGCTCAGCTGCGCGGCGTGGGGGGTGTGCGCGGGGACGAGCAGCATGTCGTCGATGAGCTCCGCCTGCGGGTCGGTGCAGGGGCGCGGGTAGGGCGCGTAGCTCTTGAGCTTCGGGTCCCCCTGCCCCACCGCCTCGTAGAGGCTCTGCGCCCCGAGCGCGCGGCGGAAGGCCTGCGAGAGCGGCGTGGTGGGCTCCTCGTTGAAGTCCCCGGCCACCAGCACCGGCATGCGCGCGCGCAGGCCCTCCACGAAGGCCTGCAGCTCGGCGAACTGCTGCGCCTTCACCTTGCCGCCCTTCACCGCCGCCATGTGCACCCCCACAAGCCCCACGTCCCCCGCGGGGGTGGCCAGCACCGCGTGCACGAAGCCCTTCGCCTCGATGCGGTAGTCCTTGCTGAAGGGGTGCCCGGCCACCTCGCGCAGCGGGTAGCGCGACAGCAGCGCCTGCCCGCCGCTGAAGAGGAGGCCGTCCTCCATCCAGTAGGTGAAGTCCTGCAGGCCGAGGCGCTGGGCGAAGCGCGCGCTGGGCACGTCCTTCGAGTGCGCGTAGCGCGAGACCTCCTGCAGCAGCACGACGTCCGGCTGCAGCTGCGCGAGGAGCTCGGCGGCATCGTGGGTGCGCGCCGCCCGGCGCCAGGGGCGGTTGTAGACGTTGTAGGTCACGAGCCGCAGGGACTCGCCCTTCATCGGGGCGCGCGGCGGCGGCGGGGCCTCCGCCGCGGACGCCGAGCGGCTGCGGCAGCCGGCCGGCAGCAGCAGCAGCCCCAGCAGCAGCCAGGGCGCGAGGCCCATTTGCCTCCGGCGTGTTGCGCAGGTTACATGTCGGCTTCCGGCCGGGAGAAGAACAGGATTCATGGAATTCGCTGGACCTCCGCGGGAGCCGGCCGCGGTTGGAGGGGGGACGATGCTCTCTGTATTCATCGCGGTGTGCGCCATGCAGGTGGCTGCGGGTCCTAGAGCCGCCTTGCCAACGCCTGCCGCGACCGCCCCGGCTGCGGGCCTGCCCAGCGCACAGCCCGCAGCGTCCGCCGCCCAACCGCCGGCCGAGATCGTCCCGGGAGACGCGGGAGCCGCCGGAGACGCCTTCACCTCGCCCGCCACCGGCCTCTACCCGCTGTGGGACCAGACCGGCGCCACCCTTCCCGAGGGGCGTGTGTACCTGGGGACGTCCGCGGCCGAGGTGGGCCTTCCCGGCGGGCTGCAGGTGGGCCTGAGCCCCACGAACCTGGTGATGCGGGTGCCGAACCTGCACCTCAAGGCGGCGCTGCTGCAGGGCCCGCGCCTCGCGCTCGCGCTGCAGCTGGGCGCGTATCTCCTCCTGCCCAGCGCCAACGAGGCCTTCCTCTCCTCGCGCTACACCTCGGGCTTCGACACCGGCGGCCGCTCGGTGCTCGCGCTGCCGCTCAGCCTCGCGGCGCGCTGGAGTGCCCGGCGCTGGCTCACGCTGCACGGCAGCGCCACGGTGCTGGGGGTGACGGGGCACGCGCCGGTGGAGACCACCTTCACTCCGGGCGCCTTCCTCAGCGTGGAGCTGGCCCCGAAGAAGAACCACGGCCTCTTCCTGCACACCGGGCAGCTGGGCACGAGCGCGCGCGACAGCATGCAGGTGTTCGGCGCCTCCTACCGCTTCCACACGGAGAGCTTCGAGGCGCGCCTGGGCTACGTGTACCGCCACAGCCGCGACGGCATCCAGGGCCAGCCCCTGCTCAGCCTGGGGCTGCAGCTGTGAGGCGCGCGCGCCGCCTCGCGCTGCTCGCGGGCCTCCTCGCGCTGCCGCTCGCCGGCTGCGACTGGGACCAGTTCGCGCTGCTCAACAGCGTGCCGGTGCACGGCGACCCGGGCGCGAACCCCGAGGTGCAGGTGTTCCTCGCGGTGGACGGGCTCTCCTACGACACGGTGCAGGACGCGGCGCGCCAGGACCGCTCGCTGCGCGAGGCGCTCGGGCCCGGCGGCGGGTGGAGCGCGGCGCCCTTCGTCTCCATGTTCCCGGCGACGTCGGACGCGAGCTGGAGCCGCATCCTGCGCACGCCGCGCGAGAGCGGCTACGAGTACCAGTACTACGATCCGGTGGGCGACGAGGTGAAGCGCGCGGGGCTGCCCGGGCTCGCCACGCACGCGCTGCCGGAGTTCCCCGCCGCGCCGCTGCTGGAGGGCCCGCCCTACTACCGCGCCTTCGACAGCTACGCGGACGGCTACCTCTCCACGCTCTGGAGCTACCGCGACAGCGAGGGCGCGCTGGGCGACGCGCTGGACAACCTCTTCTTCCTGCTGCCGCGCCGCGGCGAGTTCGCGCACACCTTCACCGGCTACCTGCTGGAGGTGGACGCCATGGGCCACATCCAGCACAAGGAGGACGTGACGCGCGCCTTCCTGCAGGTGTGGCGCCGCATCCAGGACTTCAAGAAGAAGCACCCCGAGCGCCGCTACGTCTTCACGCTGCTCTCCGACCACGGCATGGACTTCCAGCGCGCGCGGGGCCCCGAGCTGCTGGACTTCGAGAGCCTGATGCCGGGGCTCGGCCTCACCCCGGTGAAGCGGCTCGCGGAGGGGCGGGGCACGGGGCAGGTGTACGCCATCCCCATCATCCACACGCGCGTGAGCTACCTCGCGCTGCACACCGACCCGGAGCTCTCGGAGGAGGTGGCGCGCCGCGCCTCCACCCTGAACGCGGTGGATGTGGCGCTCGCGCGCGCCAGTCCCCGGCCGGACATCGCCGCGCTGCTGCCCGGCGTGGCGCTCGAGTGGTACGGCTTGTGGCGAAACGGCAAGGTGCTGGTCAGCTTCGGCTACGACCCCGCGCAGAACCGCTACTACCTGCCCTCGGACGGCAAGTACGGCGAGCTGGGCGTGAAGCTGAACGCGCACGGCGGCGACGATGCGAGCGGGGAGGACGGCAAGGCGCCGCCCTTCAGCGTGCACACGGACGAGGAGCTGTTCGCGCTCACCCGGGACGCGAAGTACCCGGACCTCTTCTTCCGCGCGCGCACCGCCCTGCAGCCCCTGAGCGTGGAGTACCCCGCCCAGGTGCTGCTCTCCTTCCGCCGCCCCTACGCCTCCGCGGGCTTCAAGCTGCCGGGCGGGGCGAACGAGATCGCCAGCGAGGGCTTCCACGGCGCGCTGGACGCGGGCAGCAGCCGCGGCACGCTGCTCACCGAGGCGCGCGCGCTGCCCTCCACCGTGCGCTCCGACAGCGTGATGGCGCTGTTCCCCGCCTTGCGCGAGCACGTGGAGGAGAAGGCCGGCGCGCTCGTGGACGCGGACGCCCACGCGGACCTCGACTACGCGCAGGTGGAGGCCGAGGCCGCGGCCGCGGGCCTCGCTCAGTAGGCGAGCCGCAGCATCGCCTGGGGCGCGCTGCGCAGCCCCAGCCCGCTGCGGTGCAGGTACCACTCGGTGCCCACCTTCACCCGCTCGGGGGAGAGCCCCGCGAGCGCGCCCACGTCCAGCAGCAGCTGCGGCTGGGTCATGAGATCCCACCCGCCCTGCCCCTCCGGCGCGCCGCGGATGCGGAACAGGTCCGCGAAGCCGCCGAAGGTCCAGCGCAGCGGCCCCGTGATGAAGGGCGCGTACCAGACGAAGGTGAGCTGCAGCGTGGGCGGGCTGAAGTTGTCGTTGCGCAGGTAGGTGTTGAGCGTGAGCACCGCCACGTGCGGCACGCGGAAGTCCAGCCCGAGGCCGTAGTTGTTGGAGACGAAGCCGCTGCTGCCGCGGTTGTGCTCGTACGTGAGCAGCACGTCCTTCAGCGGCCCGAGGGCGAAGCTGCGGCCGGAGATCTTGGAGAGGCTGAGGCGCGGGTTCCACTCGCCGTACATGCGGTAGTCGTCCGCGGGCCCCTCGCCGTAGTCCCCGTTCGTCAGGTCGAGGAAGAAGAAGCTGTCGCCGAGCGGGAACTCGGTGAAGTTCTCGAGCGTGACGGTGAGCAGCTTGCCGCCCGGCGGGTCGTTGCCCACCGAGGCGTCGTGGAAGTTCGTGCCGTAGAGCAGCGAGGCGCTGGAGTTGTGGAAGAGGCCCTCGGCGCGCGCGGCGGCAGGGGCCAGGCCGCAGGCGAGCAGCGCCACGGTGAGCAGGCGGGCGAGAGGCGACGGGGCCAGGGTCATGAGCACCATTGGGGCCCGGGAGCGTGCAGCGGCACAACCTCCCCCGCCCTGCCCCGTGCACTGCCGCACGCCCGCCGCTATGCATGGGGATGCGCCGCGCCGGCGCAAGGAGACGCAGCGATGAGCGTGGAGCGAAGCGAGGGCAGTGACGTGGTGCGGTCGGTGAGCGCGTTGGGCATGCCCTGGCGCACGCCCAGCCCCTTCCTCTTCTGCGTGCACCACGACGACGCCTTCCCGCCGGGCAACGAGCACTTCGGGCCGGCGGCCTCGCTGGAGGGGCGCGACCTGGGCCAGGACTTCGAGGGCAAGGACGGCTGGCGCATGTACCACGGCGAGGTGGTGCCGGGCTTTCCGCACCACCCGCACCGCGGCTTCGAGACGGTGACCATCGTGCGCGAGGGGCTGCTGGACCACGCGGACTCGCTGGGGGCTGCGGCGCGCTTCGGCGGCGGCGACGTGCAGTGGCTCACCGCCGGCAAGGGCATCAACCACTCGGAGATGTTCCCGCTGCTCAACCGCGAGAAGCCGAACCCCGTGGAGCTGTTCCAGATCTGGCTCAACCTCCCGCGCAAGAGCAAGATGGTGGAGCCCTACTTCTCCATGCTCTGGCGCGAGCGCATCCCGCGCCAGGTGTTCCGGGACGAGGCCGGCCGCAGCACCGAGGTGGTGGTGGTGGCGGGAGGCCTCGAGGGGCTCAAGGGCCTGCCGCCCCCGCCCGACTCCTGGGCCTCGCAGCCGGGCTCGGACGTGGCCATCTGGACGCTGAAGCTCGCGCCCGGCGCGCGCTGGACCCTGCCGCCCGCGCCCGCCGGGGTGAACCGCACCCTCTACTTCTTCAAGGGCGGCGCCCTGCGCATCGGGGGCCGGGACATCCCGCCCTCGCACGCGGTGGAGCTGCGCGCGGACGCGCCCGCGGCACTGGAGGCAGGTCCGGAAGAGGTCGAGCTGCTGATGCTGCAGGGGCGCCCCATCGCCGAGCCGGTGGTGCAGTACGGGCCCTTCGTCATGAACTCGCGCGAGGAGATCCAGCAGGCCTTCGCCGACTACCAGCGCACCCAGTTCGGCGGCTGGCCCTGGGACTCGAGCGACCCGGTGCACCCGCTGTCCGAAGGGCGCTTCGCGCGCCACGCGGACGGGCACATCGAGCGGCCGGGCTAGCGGCTCTCGTCTTCAGGGCTCGTCTTCAGGGCTCGTCATCAGGCCCACGGCGCAGCCCCAGCCTGCGCCGCAGCTCGCGCGCGCTCTGGCGCGAGACCTCCACCGCGTGCCCCTGCACCGTGCGCGCGATGTAGCCGCCGGTCTCCAGGGGCTCGAGCTGCCGCACCTGCTCGAGGTTGAGCAGGGCGCGCCGGTGCACGCGCTCGAAGGTGGGGGGCAGCCGCGCCTGCAGCTCCTGCAGGCTGGCGTCGCTGAGGTACTGCCCGGTGAGCGTGAACACCGTCACCAGCCCATCTCCCAGCTGCAGGTGCGTCACCTGGCGCGGGTCCACCAGCACGATGCCCTGGCGGGTGGGGATGGGCAGGCGCTCGAGTGCGGGGGGCGCGGTAGCGGCGGCGCCCGGCCGGTGGCGCGCGCGCTCCGCCTCGAAGCGGCGCTGGGCGTCGCGGCTGCGCGCGCGCTCCAGCGCCTTCTGCAGCCGCGCGGGCTCCAGCGGCTTGAGCACGTAGTCCACCGCGCCCGAGTCGAAGGCCTGCACCGCGTGGTCCGGGTGCGCGGTGCAGAAGATGACGTAGGGCCCGTCCGCGGGGAACAGGCGCATCGCCTCCATGCCGCTGAGGTGGGGCATGTGGATGTCCAGGAGCACCACGTCCACGCCGCCCTGGTGCACGCGCGCGAGCACCTCCTTGCCGTCGCCGCACTCGCCCACCACCTCCACGTCCGGCAGCGCGCCGAGCAGCCGGTGCAGGCGCCGGCGCGCGAGCAGCTCGTCGTCCGCGATGAGCACGCGCAGGGTCATGTGAGCACATCCGGGAGGGGCCCCTCTCGGGGCAGGAGGAGGCTCGCGCAGGTGCGCCCGCCCTGCTCCTCGAGCCGGAGCGTGGCCTGGCCGCCGTAGGCGAGCGCGAGGCGGCGCTGCAGGGTGGGCAGTCCGTCGCTGCCCTCGCGCGGGCCGCGGTAGGGGCCGGGGTTCTCCAGCTGCAGCAGGACGTGGGAGGCGCCGTGTGGCTCGGCCGTGAGCCGCAGCGCCCCCGCATGGCCCGCCGCGGGCCCGTGCTTCACGGCGTTCTCCGCGAGCGGCAGGAGCAGCAGGGGCGGCACCGGCAGCGCGCGCACCTCGGGCGGCACCTGCAGCGCGAAGGTGAAGCGCTGCGGGTCGCGCAGCAGGTGCAGCGCGAACAGCGTCTCCACCAGCGCGAGCTCCTGCTCGAGCGGCCAGGTGGAGGCCCGCACGCCCGCGAGCACCGCGCGCAGCATCTCGGAGAGCTGCAGCACCGCGCGCTCCGCCACCGCGCCGTCCTCGCGGCACCACTCGGCGATGGCGTTGAGCGTGTTGAAGAGGAAGTGCGGGTCCAGGTGCGAGCGCAGCGCGAGCAGCTGCGCGCCCTCGGCGGCGCGCGCCAGCGCCTCGGCCCGGGCGCGCTCGCGCGCGAGCGTGGCGGTGAGGCCGATGTCCCGCCCCAGCCCCCAGCCGCCCACGAGGAAGAGCGCGCCCGCCACCAGCAGCGTGGGGCGCTGGGTGAGGAAGGTGTGCCCCATGCCCAGGAGCCCCGGCAGCACCAGGCCGGTCGTGAGCACGATGCCCGCCCCCAGCGCCGCGTAGAGCACCAGCCGCACCGCGCCCTGCGAGGCGGGCAGCCGCTCGGGGAAGAGCACCCGCCAGGCCAGGGGCGCGAAGAGGACGAAGAGCGCGCACATCAGCAGCGCGAGCGGGACGGCGAGCGGGTCCTCGCTGTAGCGGCTCTGGGCGGCCACCATGGGCGCGCACACCAGCAGGATGGGCGCGAGCCGGCGCGGCTCGAGCAGCGCGCGCACCGTGCTGCGCACGAGCGAGCCCTGGGGCAGCGCGGGAGGGCGGATGGGAGGCATGTCCAGGCCGAGCATAGTGCCCGCGCCCCGCCCCCTGTGCGCGCCCGGCCGGCGCGAGCGGTCGATACCCGGCCCCCAGCGGTCGCTCCCGACACGCGCGTAGGCCTCTGTAGGCCTCCCGTCCCGGTCACTCGCCTGTCACGCCCCCGCTGGCAAATGCCGTCCATCGCGAACGGGCCATGGGGGGCTGCTGCCTCCGAGGCCCGGCCGCAGAGCCAAACGACACACAGCAAGGATGGGTCTTCAGATGAGTCAGTTCCGGGGGGCAGTGGCCCTGCTCGCGAGCGCGATGCTCGCGCTGGCGGGGTGCAGCGGCAACGAGGCGAAGCTGGTCATCACCACGCAGCCGGCATCCGGCGTGGCCGGCGAGCCGCTGGGCGTGGTGGTGCAGGTGCAGGACGGCGACGGCAAGGCGCTGGACGTGCCGGCGAAGGTGACGCTGAAGCTCAGCGGCGAGGGCGCGAGCCTGGGCGGCACCGTCACGCAGATCGCGCAAGGGGGCAAGGCCACCTTCGCGGACGCGTGGGTGGAGGGCGGCGGCGCGGGCCTCGTGCTCGAGGCGAGCGCGGAGGGCGTGGAGGACCTCGAGGGCGGCACGGTGAAGAGCGCGAGCTTCGACGTGGAGGCGGTGGCGCTGCGCTTCGAGGGGCTTGTGCAGGCCTACCGCGCGAGCCTGCCGCTCGACGCCTTCCGCGTGAGCGTGGTCTCCGCGAAGGACGGGCGGGTGGTGAGGGTGGCGCGCCCGGTGAAGCTGGGCGTGGGCAACAACCCCACCGGCGCGGTGCTGAGCGGCGCCGAGGCCACCACGGTGGACGGCGTGGCGACCTTCGACGCGCTGCGCTTCGACCGCGCGGGCCAGGGCTACACCCTCAGCGCGACCGCGCCGGGCGCGAGCGCCACCAGCGGCGCCTTCAGCCTGAGCAACGCCGCGGACGAGCGCGAGCCGAAGGACAAGACGGCCACCGGCGCGCAGCTCAACGACACCTTCGCCACCGCGGAGCCGCTGCAGGTGGGCCTGCCCCTCTTCGGCGACCTCACCCCGAGCGCCACCGAGGCCGGCGGCGAGGCGAAGAACGACGTGGACACCTACCGCTTCAGCGCCCACGCGGGCCAGCTGCTCGAGGTGGCCACCTACGCCACCCGCCTGGACCAGGCGAACTGGAAGCATGGCATCCGCGTGACCCTGGTCGCCGCGAAGGACGAGCAGGTGCTCTTCCGCATCGGCCAGAACGAGAGCACGGGCACTGACCTGGACTTCGGCCTCGAGCAGGTGCGCATCCCCGCGGACGGCGACTACCTGCTCGTGCTCGAGCCGGACGTGGGCGACAGCACCGAGCTGGACGGTGGCCGCTACGCCACCTGGGTGCAGCTGGCCGGCGCGCCCGCGCTGCTGCAGCTCGAGCAGGAGGAGGCGGGCAAGGGCGGCGGCAACGACAGCATCGCCGCCGCCGAGGCGATCGCGCCGGGCGTGGTGTACGGCTACTACGAGGGCCTCGCCGGCTCGGGCACCACCGAGGGCGACTACTACAAGTTCGAGATCGCCGCTCCCACCCGCGTGCGCTTCGCGCTCACCGCGCACCGCAACGGCATGTACGTCCCCGAGGAGCGCCCGGGCTACTACGACCCCGCGCTCTACGTGTACACGGCCGAGGGCGTCCAGCTCTGGAACAACGACGACACGTACTGGTACGACTCGAGCGTCGAGCTGCTGCTGAGCACCCCGGGCACCTACTACGTCCGCGTGACCCGCTGCTGCAACACCGGCGCGGGCCCCTACTTCCTCTCGTTCTCCGCCCAGGGCGTGCAGGCTGCGGTGGACCCGGGCACCAACACCACCTCCGAGACCGCCATGGGCATCGCCTACGGCCAGTACGTGAGCGCCACCGTGGCCTCGGACGCGGACGTGCGCTGGTACAAGTTCAGCGGCAAGGCCGGCGACCTGGTGGAGCTCTACCCCTTCGGCAAGGGCAACAGCGACGTGAGCCCGGTGTACGTGGACGCGCTGCTCTACTCCGCGAGCGACCTCGCCAAGGAGCTCCCCTTCGAGGACATGGGCGCCGCGGACGTGTACCGCACCATCCTGGTGAAGGACGGGGAGTACCTGGTGCGCATGAGCGGCGACCGCGCCGGCAGCTTCACCTTCCTGCTCGAGCGCGCCGCGACCAGCCGCTTCGAGACCGAGCCCAACGACACCCTGCCCGCCGCCGGCACCGAGCCCCAGGCGAGCGCCTTCGACGCGCAGGGCTGGGCCTCCGGCATCATCTCCAACTCGGACACCCACGTGGACGTGGACTCGTTCGCCTTCCAGGCGGACGCGAACCAGCTGGTGAGCGTGTCGCTGTATGGCAACTGGTCCGACGAGGGCGACGACTACAGCAGCTGGGGCTCGGCGCTGAACGCGAAGATGAAGATCCTCGACCGCCAGGGCAACGTGCTGGCCAGCGTGCGGCACGAGCAGGGCGACGAGGTGCTCGGCGTCCCGAGCTCCCTCAACCGCATGAGCGCGACGATGGAGATCTCCTTCCGCGCCCCGGCGCGCGGCGACTACTACCTGGTGGTCGAGGAGGACGTGCCGAGCGCCATCGTGGTGCCCACCGTCATCCGCACCGGCCGGGTCTCGGCCATGGGGGGCATCGTCGAGAGCCCGGCGGACCCCACGGCGAACTACTACGCCGTGCAGCTGTGGAAGAACCAGTAGCCGCGGCGTGAAGCGGTGAAGGCGGGGGCGGTGGGGCCAGCGGGGCCTCGCCGCCCCCGCGCCGTTTCATCCGTGGGATGCTCGCGGCCATGCGCTCCATCCAGCCCTCCTCCGCCCCTCCCGCAGGCCACTACTCCCCCGGCATCGTCGCGCGCGGCCTCGTCTTCGTCTCCGGCCAGGTCGCGGAGGGACCGGACGTGGGCAGCCAGGTGCGCGGCGCGCTGGAGAAGGTGCGCACGGTGCTGGAGGCGGCCGGCGCGCGCCTCGAGCACCTCGTGCAGCTCACCGTGTTCCTTCACGGCATGGAGCACTGGGACGCGGTGGACGCCGCGGTGGCCAGCGTGCTCGGCGCGCACCGGCCGACGCGCGCCGTCATCCCGGTGGGCGACTTCGGCGACGGCATCCTCGTGGAGCTCACCGCGGTGGCCGCGCTGCCGGAGTAGCGGGCACTCCGGCTAGCGCTTCGCCGGCGCGCGGTGCGCCCGAGCGCTGAGGTAGGTCTTGAACTGCTCGGGCGCGCCGGGCGGGGCGATCTCGAAGGTGAGGGTCAGCCGCTCGGGCGCAGTCCAGTCGTAGGTGAGCCGGAAGCGGGGCGCGCCCGGGATCGCGTCGCTGAGGAACACGGTGCGGTGCGTCTCCGGGCTGTGCGTCACGCGGTAGCGGATGACGTGGCCCTCGTTGTCGAAGTAGCTCGCGCTCGGAGCGCCTCCTTCGAGCGCGATGACCGTGAGGTCCTCGTGCCGGAATGCGGGGCGCTCCTTGCTCGCGGGGTAGTCCGCGTGGCTGCGGCGCACGAGCACCCGGCCCTGCAGGTCGCGCTCGAAGGAGAAGCCGCCGGTGGCCTCACCGGGCTGCCCGCTCCCCTCCCCCATCCAGTCACCCAGCAGGGGCTCCCACGCGGCAAACGGGTCCGCCGCGGCGCTCGCCGGCGCTGCCTTCGGCGCAGACTTCGGTTCAGGCTTCGGTGCGGCAGAGGCGGAGAGGAGCACGGCGGCGAGAGCGGGCGCGAGCATGGGACTCCAGGCGGGGGGAAGCCCGTGGAGTATCACCGCTGCGGGCGCCCGCAGGCTCGAATCAGCGCGCGGCGGTGGCCAGCGCCTGCACCGCGCGCACCACCATGCGCACGTGGTGGCCCACGCGCAGCTCGTGGTGGAAGATGCCGCGGATGATGCCCTGCGCATCGATGACGAAGGTCACGCGCTGCGTGCGCTTGAGCAGCGGCCACACCACGTCGTAGCTGCGCGCGATGCCGGCCTCGGGGTCTCCCACCATGGGGTAGGTGGCGCCGGTGGCAACAGCGAAGTCGCACTGCACCTGGTGCTCGTCGGTGGAGATGCCCACCACCTCCGCGCCGGCCGCGCGCAGCTGCGGGAGCACGTCGCCGAACTCCTTCGCCTCGCGCGTGCACACGGGC
Source organism: Aggregicoccus sp. 17bor-14 (assembly GCF_009659535.1). Classification (NCBI taxonomy): domain Bacteria; kingdom Pseudomonadati; phylum Myxococcota; class Myxococcia; order Myxococcales; family Myxococcaceae; genus Aggregicoccus; species Aggregicoccus sp. 17bor-14. The sequence goes on along the minus strand of NZ_VJZZ01000002.1, from coordinate 509,296 downwards.
GTGAAGGCCGCCGGGAAGAAGAAGAGCACCACGGGCCGGCCGCGCAGTGAGGACAGGCGCAGGCGCTGCCCCTGGGTGGTGAGGGCTTCGAAGTCGGGGGCGGGGGCGTCGAGCGAGACCATGCGGCGTGCACGCTACCCCAGGGTCGGGCGCCTGCGCCTCTGGCCGTCAGGGCCTGGGATTGGCGCACTCCGGGTGAAGCAGGCGAGACTGCGGGCCTCTTTCTGGAGGGGGAACGGATGCTGAACGCGTTTGGGAGAGCCCTGCTGGGCTCGGGGCTGCTCGCCGTGGCGGCCTGCAAGGGCTCTGCAGGCTCGGCGGGCTCGGAGGGGCCCGCGGGTGCTCCGGGGCCTCAGGGCGCCGCGGGTCCGCAGGGTGAGCCGGGAGCCACCGGGGCGCAGGGACCTGCGGCGCTCGTGGCTACCCTGCCCGAGCCCGCGGGCACGAACTGCCCCCACGGCGGGGTGCTGCTGCAGGCCGCGGTGGACCGCAACGGCAACGGCGCGGTGGACGAGGGCGAGGCAGACCCCACCTCCGCACGCTACCTGTGCAACGGCGCGGACGGAGCGCAGGGGGCGCAGGGGCCGGACGGCCCCACCGGCCCTCCGGGAGAGCCGGGCGCGCTCGCGCTCTACGGCGACGGCTCGGCGGGAGACTTCACCCTCTTCAGCACCTCGCCGCCGCGCAACCTGGCCATCGGCTACGGCAGCATGGTGAATGGCGCGAACCTCATGTTCCACAACGTGCGCATCGACGGCACGCTCATCGTCGCGAGCGGCACCACGATCCGCGCCACCGGCGACATCACCCTCGGCCCGCTCGGCATCATCGCCGTGAACCCGGAGCAGCAGGTGCAGAGCATCAACTCGCCCTCGCGAGGCATCGCCCTCTCCGCGGCGGACGGCTACCAGGGCGGCCGCGGCCTGGACCTGGGCCGCTCCGCGCTGCTCACCCGCTTCGACCTGAGCGGCGCGGGCGGCGGCTTCCGCCCGAAGCACGGCAACACGACCAGCGCCTTCGGAGGCGAGGCCGGCGGCCGCCTCATCCTCGCGGCGCGCGGCAACATCGTCATCAACGGGACCATCGACGTCGCGGGGCGCAACGCGCAGCTCACCGGCAGCGTGGCCCTGCCGGGCGGAGGGGGAGGAGGCGGAGGCGTGCTCACCCTCGTGTCGCGGGGCACCCTCTCGGTGGGGACCAACGGCTTCATCCGCGCCGGGGGCGGCAACGGGGCCAACGGCCTCGCGACGGGTGCTCCCACGGGCCAGCTCTACGGCGGCGGAGGCGGTGGCGGTGGCGGCATCGTGCAGATGCTCTCGGCGAATCCGCCGGTCATCGCCAACGCGGCGAACATCATCGTCACCGGTGGCGCGGCCGGAGCGGGGGCCGTCTCGGGCACCGCCACGGTGCTCGCGGCCGCGGGGGGCGGCGGCGGTGCCTCGGGCGGTGACGGTGGAGACGGCACGAAGTCCACGGCGGCCAGCGGCGCCGCGGAGGCCGGCAGCCAGGGTGACTTCTCCATCTCGGTGACGCCGCAGCCCGAGCTCCTCTTCTACTGAGCACCCGCCGCGGCGTACGCGCGCGTACGCCGCGGCCTTCTCTCCGATCGCGGACAGACGCAACGCGTCGTTGCGCAGACGTCAAGCGGTTGCATCTGCAACTCTGCTACGCAGCCTCCCACCGGCGGACCCCGGTGAAGTGACTCGAGGAGGCGCACCATGAAGAAGCTTGTGATCGCGGCAGCGGCTGTCCTGTGGCTCAGCGCGTGCGGCACGGACGCGGACCTGGGGGGAGACGGAGTCGCCAGTCAGCTGGAGCAGGACTTCGGCGGCCCCAGCGGGCTCGCGGAGTTCTTCGACACGCACACCGAGGCCGAGATCCAGGCGGCGCTCGCGCCCTATGGCGTGGGCTACCGCGTGCGCACGGACGACGTGCACGCCGAGAACATCAGCGACTGCGTGAAGTTCTTCCCCTCGAGCGACCGCAGCATCTGGCACAGCTTCGACGGCGAGTACTACTACATCGACGCCTCGGGCCGCCCGAACCGCGCCTACAAGTACCTGCCGATCATCGCCGCGGCGCCGCGCCAGGACACCTGCCAGACCAGCATCGGGCAGTGGGGTGACGCGGAGAACCCCAGCAACGACTACGACGGCGGGCACCTCATCGGCTCGCAGCTGGGCGGCTGGGGCGGGCGCGCGAACATCGTGCCGCAGGACGCGAACTTCAACCGCGGCAACTGGGCGCAGCTGGAGAACAAGATGGCCACCTGCGGGAGCCTCCCCAGCGGCCGCCTGCGCTACTACATCGGCGCGAACTACCCGAACTCCACCACGCTCATCCCCAACACGATGACCATGCAGATCACCAACCAGTCCTCGGGCGCCAGCGTCTCCATGTCCTTCACCAACGTGGACTACGGCGGCACCAACGGCACCACCGAGCGCACCAAGGGCGTGAACTGGCTCACCAGCCAGGGCTGCGGCTGAGGCGCACGCGCGGTCCGGCCGGGCTCCCCCTCTGCGGAGCCCGGCCCTTCGAGCTTCAAGGCGCGAGGAAGGCGTCCGCGGCCGCCCGCATCAGCGGATCGCGGGAGCCCGCGGGCGCGCTCGCCAGGTGCCCCTCGTTCACCGTCCACACGATGGCGCCGCCCAGCCCCTGGGAGCGCGCGTACGTGCCCTTGGCGAGGATGGAGCGCGGGTCCTCGTAGGAGATGAAGTTGCAGCCCTGCGGCCCCGCCCCGCTGCTCGAGGTGAGGTAGGCCTGCTGCGCCGCCTCGTCCCACGCGGCCGTGGCCCTGGGCGCGTAGAGCGAGACGATGTTCGCGTAGCTCATGGCGTTGTCGCTCTCCAGCAGCGCGACGGAGGCCGTGACGGGCACGCGCGGCGCGCTCACCCCGCGCCAGCACGAGCCGTAGAAGCCCAGGCCCAGCCCCAGCTTCGCCGCGGGCACGCCGGCCGCGAGGTAGGCGCGCACGGTGGAGTCGATGGAGCTGGGGTGCGTGGCGCTCTCGCCGTACAGCGCGGCGAAGTGCCAGCTGTCCCAGCCCGTCCAGTCCGCCGCCATGTCGTAGGACATGAGGTTGAGCTGATCCAGCTGCGCGGCGAGCTGCGCGTAGTAGCTGCCCACGTCGCCGGGGAAGTTCGCGTTCACCCAGCCCGCGGGCAGCGTGAGCAGGATGCCGGGCCGGGCCGCGCGCAGCGCCTGCACCAGCGCGAGCAGCGGGGCCTGGTCCGCATCGAGGATGGGCTCCCAGTCCAGGTCCAGCCCGTCGTAGCCGAGGCTGTCCATCGCCGAGAGCAGGCTGCTCACGAAGCGCGCGCGGTTCGCCGAGGAGGCGGCGGCCGCGAAGGTGTCGTGCTCACCCGCGCCGCCCACCATCAGCAGCGCCTTCTTGCCGGCCGCGTGCGCGCGGCTCGAGAGGGTGCGCGCCATGGCGGGGCCGTTCGTCGCGTCGATGTCGAAGGTGGTGTTCAAGGTGCCCGTGGCCAGCGGCGTCACCCGCCCCACGATGAGGTGGGTGAGCGTGCTGAGGTCCAGCTCGGCCTCCGGGTAGAGGCTGCGCTGGTAACCCACGTAGTAGGCCGACACCCAGCGGCCCGAAGCGGCAGGGGGCGGAGGAGGCGGAGGCAGCGGGGCCTGCGGCGTCACGGCGTTGCTCGCGCTCGAGGCCGCGCCCTCGCCTGCGTCGTTCACCGCCGAGACCCGGAAGGTGTAGGCGGTGCCGTTGCTCAGCCCCGGGACCGTGACGCTGGTGGCCGGCGCGGCGACCGAGCGCGCGGTGCACGCGGGCGTGCAGCGCACGGTGTAGCTGCGCAGCGCGGAGCTGCCCGTCTGCGACGGCGCCGTCCAGCGCACCGTGGCCTGGGCATCCCCCGCCGCGGCGCTCACCGCCGTGGGCGCCCCCGGCAGCCGGCTGCGCTTGGGCAGGCGCACGGGAGAGGAGAGGGCCGCGGGGCCCTCGCCGACCGTGTTCACCGCAGCCACCTCCAGCGTGTACTCCGTGTCCTCGCGCAGCCCCTGCAGCTGCAGCTCGTGCACCTGCGCGTCCACCTGCTGCTCCCCGCAGTCCGGGGTGCAGCGCAGGCTATAGCGCTGCACGGGGCCGGCGCCCGCGGACGCAGCCGGAGCGCTCCAGCTCGCGAGCAGCCCGTCGCCCGCCACCGCGGCCTGCACCCCCTGCGGCGCGCCCGGCGGCAGCGCCGGCGGCACCGCGGGCTCTCCCGGCGCGAGCGGCTCCGGCGTCGGCTGCTCGAGCGCCTCGTCCCCCGCGCCACACCCCGCCCCCGTCCACAGCACCAGCAGCACTGCCACGGCCCCCAGACTCCGCATCGGCTCGGACCTCCAGTGAGGGGGGCGTGCACGCGCGGTGCGAGGCGCCCCCGGGAAGGCCGCCCAGTTGGGTGCGCGCTCGCTGCGCGGCAAGGTGCACTCAGACCGGAGTCGTAGTCGCCGGGCAGCGGGGACGAAAGCGTGCGGCGTCGCGGCAAAAACGCGCTGCAGGTAGGAGTCGGCGAGTGGACGGGAGCGGCGCTCAGGAGGCCGCGCGGGTGCGCGCTGCGCGGCGCGCGAGCCGCTCGAGGCTCACGAGCCGTACGACCCGTGGCTCGGCCTCCACGGCGTAGCGGAAGCCGAGGCCCGCCACCTGCGCCTCCAGCAAGAGCCCCGCAGGGGGTGCGGCCGGCAGCGCCGCGGTGGCCACCTCCGCGATGCGCTGCAGCGCCCGCTGCAGGCCGCTGAACTCCTCGCCGGAGAGCGAGCCGATGTGGCGCCAGGCGGCGGGGGCGTAGTCGATGCTGTAGGGCTTCGCGGTTCGCATGGAGGGGCGCCGCACAGCAGACACCCGCGCCGCGCCCACGGCCAGCATCTCGTCAGGGGTGCGGCCTCGCGGGCCGCCCGGCGCTGAACGCTGGGCCGCGGCGGCGTCGCTCAGTGAGCAGAGCCACCGAGGCTGGCGATGCGCCCCAGCAGCCACTGCATCCCGGCGAGGTGCTGCTGGTCGTGGCTGCTCAGGAAGTGGATGAGCGACTGCACGGTGACCTCGCCGTAGCCGTCGAAGGAGCCGCGCCGCTGCAGCTGCGCGGTGGAGAGCCCCTGCAGCAGCGCCATCGTGTGCTCGCGGGCGCGAGCGAAGGCGGTGAGCGCCTGCGCGGGGTCGGCCTCCGCGTAGCGCTGCTGCACCGCGAGCGCCTCGGTATCGAGCGATGCGAGCACGGGCTCGCGCTCCTCGAGCAGGCGCCTGAAGCGCACGTGGTAGCCGAGCTGCTCGATGTCCCGCACGTGGCACAGCTGCCCGACCGGGTCGAGAGCCTCGCTCGGGATGCCCTCCCAGGACGCGGGCGTCCAGTGCCAGTGCTCGCGCGGCACCTCGTCGAAGAGCTGCCGGAGCTGGGAGGGGAACTGCTGCAGGGCGCTCAGGGTCGCGGACGTCACGGGGTCTCCTTCGATGAGGGCTCGCCCCACACCCTAGCGCGGGCCCCTAGCCCATGACCGCCCGTCGTACCGCAGGACGCTTCGTGCAGCGCAGCGTGTACTCGCTCAGCCGCGGGTAGCGCTCGAGCAGCCGCAGGGTGTGCGCGAGGTGGAGGATGGAGGAGAGGACGAGGTCCGCGGCGGTGAAGCCCTCCGTCGCCACGTACTCGCGGCCCTCGAGGTGCCGCTCGAGCGCGCCGAGCACCTCCCCGAGCCGCGCGGGCGGCGCGGGGCGCGGCGCCTCCGGCCGCATCGCATGGAGGCGCTGCTCGAGCACCAGCGGCTCGAGCGTCACCTCCGCGAAGAGCAGCCACTGCAGATAGGGCCCGCGCTGCGCGGACGTGGGGAGCGGCGCGAGGCCCTTCTCGGGGAAGCGGTCCGCGAGGTAGAGGCAGATGGCCGAGGACTCGAAGAGCGTGAGCGCTCCGTCCACCAGCACGGGCACCTCGCCGAGCGGGTGCAGCGCCCGCATCTCGGGCGACACGCCCTCGGGCTGGGACACCTCCACCCGCTGCAGCGCGTACGGCACCTCGAGCTCTTCGAGGAGCCAGCGGGGGCGGATGGCGCGGGTCCTGGGGGCGGCATAGAGCTTCATGGGCGTGCTCCGGGAAGAGGGATGCACGCAGGGTGCGGCGCCCCGCGCGAACGGACAATGCGGCGGCGCGCTGACGCTTTGTCAGGATAGGCTGGACAGCGATGGTGTCCCCGTCCGACATGCTCCTCTTCGCCTCCATCGTGCGCGAGGGCAGCTTCACCCGCGCCGCGCGCCGGCTCGGCATCACCAAGCAGAGCGCGAGCGAGCGGCTGGGCAAGCTGGAGGCGCAGCTCGGCGTGCGGCTGCTGGAGCGCACCACGCGGCAGCTGCGGGTCACCGGCCCGGGGGCCACCTACTACGAGCGCTGCGCGGCCATCGCTGCGCAGATCGACGAGGCGAACGCCGAGGTGCAGCAGCAGCTCGCGCAGGCCATGGGCCTCCTGCGCGTCTCCTCGCCCTCGCTCTTCGGCCGCCGCTACCTCGGGCCCGTGGTCTCGGAGTTCCTCGCCCGCCACCCGAAGCTGCAGGTGGAGCTGGTGCTCGCCGACCGTCCCGTGCACGTGCTCGAGGAGGGCCTGGACGTGGCCATCCACGCGGGGCCGCTGGACGACTCGTCGCTCGTGGCGCGCCGCCTGGGCGAGGGCGCGGTGTACTACGTGGCGAGCCCCCGCTACCTCGCGCGCCACGGCACGCCGGAGCCGCGGGCGCTGGGCGCCGCGCGCTGCATCGCGCTGAGCGCCTTCGAGACCTGGAGCGTCGGAGGCGTGAAGGCGCGCATCGAGCCAGTGCTCACGGTGAACGACCTGGAGGTGGCCTGCGACGCGGCCCTCGCCGGCGTGGGCATCGCGCGCGTGCCGGGCATCCTCTGCCACGAGGCCGTGCGCGACGGCCGCTTGAAGGTGCTCTTCGGCCCCCGCCCCGCACTGGTGCGCACCTTCCACGCCGTCTACCCGAGCCGCGCGAGCCTCCCGCCCAAGGTGCGGCTCTTCGTCGAATTGCTCGCCGAGCGTCTCCCGCCGATGCTCGCGCTGCCCGGCTCTCCGAGGCGCCGGCGCGCGCGCGCTGCGCGGTGAGCGCCCCGTATGCCCTCGTGGTGAAGCCTGGGCGGAGGCGCGCGCGTCACCCACACGCGCACCTGCTCACGGCCGTGCGCCAGGGGAAGCCCTGCGCCTCGGGATTGACGGGCTCTGGAGCACCCCGGTATCTGGCAGCCACCCAACAGCGCAGGGCCCGCGGCCCGCGCACTCCGGGAGGGGACATGCAGGTGGACTCGAAGTGGCTGTGCACCGCTGCGGCGCTCGCGCTCGCGGCCTCTGCTCCGAAGGCGCACGCCCAGACCGCAGCGCCCGCCCCCGCGGCCTCCGAGCCCTCCGAGCCGGCCGTCGCAGCGCCGGCGCCTCCTTCGCGCAGCGTCGCCTTCCTGGTCCGCATGGACCTCGCGTTCGGGGGCAAGGAGCTCGCGCGCGTGCAGTGGAGCGACGGCAGCGAGGGCAAGCTGAAGGCCGGTCAGCTCATGACCTTCGCGGCAGGCGTGCTGTACCGCCCGGAGCTGCCCTTCGCGGTGGAGGGCACGCTCGGCTACAAGTTCGACCAGGTCAACGGCTCGAACGGCTCCATCAAGTTCACGCGCCTGCCGGTCGACGTGGTGGTCTCGTACGCGAACCGCGGCCACCGGCTCGGAGCGGGCCTCACCGCGCACCTCTCGCCGAAGTTCTCCTGCGCGGTGGACGGGCTCTGCGACACGTCCACCCGGTACGGGACCGCGTTCGGCGCGCTGGCCCAGTACGCGTACGGCTTCCGCATCGGGAACAACGGCGGCTTCGAGCTCGGCGCCCGGTACACGCGGGTCAAGTACTCGGGGAGCGGCCTCGAGACGATCGACGGCAGCGGCTTCGGCCTCCTCGCGGGAGCCTGGTTCTAGGCGCAGGCCCCGCGAGCCCGGGCGCGCGTCAGAACCGCGCGCGGTAGCCCACCGAGGCCGAGGCCACCCAGCCGTCCTGCGGCACCGTCAGCGCGGACGTGCGCCAGCGCAGCAGCTCCGCGCCGAGCAGCAGCGGCCCCACGCCTGCCTCCAGGTTCGCGCCGAACGCACCCTTCGCGCCATCCAGCAGCGGGAGCCAGCGGCCGCTCAGCACCAGGCGCCGCCGCGGGCCGTCCGCCAGCGCGAAGGCCACCTGCGGCCCCGCGAGCAGCGCGCTGTCCGAGGACGAGAGACCGAGCGCCGGGTTCGTCACCGTCGTGCGCTGCCACTCGCCAGACACGCCGAGGCCCACCGAGCCCAGCCAGTAGCGCGCGCCGGGCACCACGCGGAAGCGCTCCTCGCGCGCGCTGCGTGCGAGGCTCCGCAGGTACTGCCCCTGTGCCTGCAGCTCCAGCCCGGAGGCAAGCCCGCCCTCGAGCGGCGCCGAGCCGAAGAGGCCGAGCCGCACGCCCAACGTTCCGCCCGCGAGGTACGCGCGCTCGGGGGCGGAGGGCGAAGCCGAGGACAGCCCGCCGCTCGCCGCGAGCGAGAGCTCGCCGCGCGGGCGCACGTGCGGGTCCTCGGCGGCGTCGAGCGTCTCGGCGAGCTCCTGCTCCGCCGTGGTCTTGCGCTGCTCCTCCTGCTCGGTGAGCTGCTGCAGGCGCGCCTCGCTCGCGGCCTGCGTCTCGCGCTCCTCGCGCGCGATGGCCGAGAGCCGCGCCGCGCGCGCCTGCGCCTCGCGCTGCTCCTGCAGGGACTGCGACTTCCCCTGGCGCGCGCGCTGCTCCGCGGCCTGCAGCGACGCGCGCTCGGCGCGAAGGGCCTCGAGCCGCGCCTGCTGCTGCGCCTTCAGCTCTGCGACGGCGCGCTCGTGCGCCTGCTGCTTTGCTTCAGCCGCCTCTTCGAGGTCCTTTGCGCGCTGGCGGGCCTCGTCGCGCTTCGACTCCTCGGCCCGCGCCCTGGCCTCGAGCTTCTCGCGTCGCTCGCGCTCCTCCCGCTCCTCGCGCGCCTTCGCGAGCCGCGCCTCGGATTGCTCGCGCTCTTGCGCTGCCCGCTTGCGCTCCGCCTCCAGGCGCGCGAGCTCCTCGCGGCGCTCCGCTGCGGCCTCGGCGCGGGCTTGCTGCTCGGCCTGTTCGCGCTGCAGCCGCGCGCGGCGGCGCTCCGCCTCCTCGCGCGCGAGCGCCTCGTCTTCGCTGCGGCGCGCCTCCTGCGCGCGGGCGTCGGCGGTGGCACGCGACTCCGTATGCGCGGAGGAAGAAGCCTGCGGCGTGCTCACCGCAGGCACTGCAGCCGCCTGCGCCGTCCCCGACGCCTTGATGACGGCCGGCGCCGCGGCCGCAGCGCTCGTGCCGAGCGACACGGCCACTGCCGGTGCCGGGCTGCTGGAGGCCGGAGCAGTGCTCGTGGACGGCGAGCTCCTCGGGACCGAGGCAGTCGCCGTCGGCACGTTCGTGCTGCTGCTTGCCACAGCAGCCGTCGGGGTCGCGCTCCCGGTGCTCGTGCTGGCGACAGCGGCGACCGCCGCGGCAGGTGCCGCCTCGCCGCCCGCCTTCACCACCGTCGCAGCCGCCGTGCTGCCCGCTGCGCTGACGGTCGACACCGCAGCCGTGGCGCGCGTCGGGACGGCTGCCATCGCCGCTGCCGGAGCCGCTGCGCGGGTGGACACCCCTCGCTGCGCCGGAGGAGCGCTGGGCTGCGGCGACACCGGGGCACTCGCAGTGGAAGCAGCGCTGGGCTGCGAGACGACGGGCGCGCCCGCAGTGGCCGAGCCGCTCGCTGCGGCGGGCGTGGCGGACGGAGCAGACGTCGCCGAGGTCGGAGCGGACACAACCTGCGGCTGGGACACGGGGGCTGCGGCGCCCGCAGCTCCCGCTGCAGCGACCGCGTTGCCCCCTTGCGCCTTCTGCGCACAGCGCGTGAGGGCGGCCTGCACCCACGCGCTCCACCGGGTGTGCTCTGCGTGGACCTGGCGGTGCGAGGCCGCCTGCGCGCGGCGCTTGCTCGCCTGCGCGGCCGCGAGGTCCACGTTCGTGACGGCGCAGTAGGCAGGGGCCTCGGCGAGCGCGGCCGGGAGCTGTGCAGCGAAGTGCTCGTCACCCAGGACGCGCGCGAGGTCCTGGCGGAGCGCGTCCTCGGCGTGCTCGGAGGCGTGGGCGTTCAGCGCAGTCGCGTGGGTATTGCAGCGCTGCAGCGCGCCGTCACACAGCTCGCCCGGGATGCGGCAGGCATTCGCCGCCTCGGTCAGGGCCTTCGCGTACAGCTCGTCGGCCTGTGCGGCCTGCAGCAGGGGCTGCGGGTCCCGGGGCGCAGGGGGAGCGCACTCGTCGGCACGCGCAGCGAGCGAGACGAGCGCCGCGACGAGGCCCGTCACGGCGCGGGGGGCGGGGAATCGGAGGGGCTTCACGGGCAGAACCATAGCGCCGCCCACGCCGGGGCCGAATGTAGGTGCGCCCCGGCCCCGCACCTCCATGCCCGCCGGCTCAGCGCGCCTGCGTCATCACCCCGCCCTTCTCCAGCACGTCGAAGAGGTCCATCAGCGCCGGGACGGGGAAGGCGTAGCCGTACTCGGCGTAGAGGGCGTCGCGGATGTCGGCCACGGAGCGCTTGCCGTCCGCGTAGCTCGCGATGGCCTCGTGCACCTCGAAGAAGCGCAGCTCGCCCTCGCCGCGCGCGCGCAGCGCCGCGATCGCCGCGTCGATCGCGGCGTTCACCGCGGCCACCCGGGGCGCCTCCTCCTTCGGCAGCTTCTCGGTGACCTCGGCGAAGGCGGCCTCCTCCTTGCCCTTCACGCGCCGCGGGATGCGCCGCTGCGCCTGGCGCTCGAGCTCCGTGGGGCGCGGCTCCTTCACCTTCGGGTCGCGCCCGCGCGCATCGCTCTGCAGCCGCTCCAGCGCCTGCGCCTCGGCCGTGCCCAGCGCCTTCACCATCGCCTGCACGGGGGCCTCGGGCGCGCCCAGCGGGATGCAGGACAGCAGCGCCTGGCGCTCGCGCTGGTGGGCGGCGCGCACGTCGGCGCGGGTGAGGCGGTACACCTCGGGCAGCGAGGCGAGCGGCGCGGCGGCGAGCGCCTGGCGCGCCTCGAACTCGTCCTGGGCGAGGCGCTTCACCGCGTACAGGGAGACGAGCCGCGCCACCTGCAGCGCGCCCTCCCCTTCCGCCCAGGCGGCCACCGTGACCGAGGCGAGCCCGTGGACGGCGGCGCGGTGCAGCTGCGTGGGGTCCACGTTCTCCGGCCGGTCGCCGCTGGTGTGGTAGCCGTCGTCCGGCCAGGTGGTGAAGGACACGGCGGGGATGCCGTGGTCGTTGAAGAGCTGGTGGTCGGAGCCGCGCGTGTAGCGCTCCATGACGCCATCCAGCGGGTCGCGCGAGCCCGTCACGGAGATGATGTGCAGGTCCTTGCGCGCGGGGTAGGCCACGGCGTTGAAGCGGTTCATGAAGTCCAGCGTCGACTCGGCGACGGCGTTCACGAAGCTCGCGTTCCAGTCCGGCGCGTACGAGACCACGTAGCGCGAGTGCATGCGGCTGAGGCTCGCGCCGAGCATGTCGAAGTTGAAGTTGGCCACGCGCTTCACCGGGTCCGCGGCGTGGTGCGCGAGCCAGCTGCGCGTCCCCACGAGCTCCGGCACCCACAGCACCCGCAGCGTTCGCGCGGGCGGCGGCACCACGCCGCGGCGGATGAGCTCCGTCCAGGTGCGCACCAGCTCGAGCTGCGTCGCCGAGCCCGACGCATTGTCGTCCGCGCCCGGCTTGTAGTGGTCCAGGTGCGCGGTGAGCACCACCTCCTCGTTCGCGCGCGAGCTGCCCGGGATGACGCCGCTGACGATGTCGAAGTGCCCCCGGTACATCTCCGCCTGCACGCTCACGTCCACCTTCACCGGGCCGGCCTTCAGCTGCGTGCGCAGCTCGCGCGCCCGGCGGTCGGAGAGCATGAAGAGGAAGGGCCGGCGCATGCCCTCGGGGAACATGGCGTCCGGCACCGCGGCCCAGCCGATCTCGTCCGGGAAGTCGCCGTCCAGGCGGTTGCGCAGGTTCCACGGCGGCGTGGAGTAGGCGCTCACCACGCCCACTGCGCCGCGCTCCTTCACCGCCTTCGTCAGCACCGGGTACGGGATGCCCGAGGTGAAGGCCACCTTGCCTTTCAGCTCCTTGCCCGCGTAGTCCGCGTCCGAGCTGCCCTCGCCCACGTCCACCAGCTCGAGGCCCTGGCCCTCGAAGGCGCCGCTGCCCATCCCGAGGCTCATCGGCTGGTCCGCGTAGCTCGTCACCTTGAAGCGCTGCGGCGCGCTCAGCCACAGCTCGCCGCGGGTGGCGCGCCACTGCGGCCCGTCCTCCAGGGCCTCCAGGTGCACGTCCTTCAGCCCCGCGGCCTCCGCCGCGCCCTTCATCCAGTCGGCCGCCCGCGCGTAGTCACCCTGGGCGTCGCGCGCCTGCGAGGCGAGCCGCGCCACGCTGTCGTGGATGCGGTCCCCCGAGCTCTCCTGGATGTACGCGCGCACGACGTCATCGCGCAGCACCAGGCCGGTCTCGGGCGAGATGGGACCCAGGGGCGAGGGCGCAGCAGCGGCGGCGGGGAGGGCGAGGAGGACGAGCGGCAGCAGCAGGCGGGTTCTCAGGGCAGCACCTCGGGGAGAGGGAGGCATTCTGCCCTCCACCCGACGGGCGAGGCGAATGTTCCACCCGCCGCTGGGCGGTCGGGGAGCGGTGCGCAGCGCCGCCTCCGCCGCGAGCGGTCGACCTCTGCCCTGCGACCCGGGCGCGATGGAAACACCCCGCGCACCCTCCCAGCTTCCGGAGTCGACCCCAGAGGAGGTCCGCATGATCCGCACACTCCGCAGCACACTCTTGACCGGCGCACTCTGCCTGCCCGCCGCGCTCGTCTTCGCGCAGGCCACCCCCACTTCCCACGAGGGCCACGCGGCCGCGAAGCACATGGGCGCGGGCCAGGACGTGGTCGTCACCGCGAACGACCTGAAGTGGGGAGACGGGCCGCCGTCGCTACCGCCGGGTGCCAAGGTGGCGGTGCTCGAGGGAGACCCCGGCAAGCCCGGCCCCTTCGCGATGCGCATCAAGTTCCCGGCGAACTACCGCATCGGGCCGCACCACCACTCGCAGGACGAGCGCCTCACGGTGCTGTCGGGCAACGCGAGCATCGGCATGGGCGCGAAGTTCGACGCGTCGAAGATGACCGCGCTGAGTGCGGGCGGCTACTTCTCCATGCCCAAGGGCCACAAGCACTTCCTCACCACGTCCGAGGAGACGGTGCTGCAGCTCAACTCCAACGGCCCCTTCGACATCGTCTACGTGGACAAGGCGGATGACCCGCGCACGGGCAAGGCCACGGCGAAGAAGGCGCAGTGATGCGGTCGGGGCGGGGGCTGCGTCAGTCCAGTGCGGCGGAGATGTCCGGGCGCACCTGCCGCAGCGCCGCGAGCTGGCGCCTGCGCACCGCCGCCGCCCCGGCCTGCAGCGCGGCGGCGAGCAGCCCCAGCGCGAGGCAGCCCGCCCAGAGTGCGCTCGCCGGAGCGTGCCCCAGCACCCAGCCGCCCAGCAGCGGCCCGAGGAAGGCCGCGAGCCCCCAGAGCATGAAGTACGCGCCCTGGTAGGTCCCGCGCACCGCCGGCGGCGCGAGGTCCGCGACGACGCTGGAGGCCACGGGCGCGTGCATGATCTCACCCGCGGTCCACACCGCCACCGCGAGCACCGCGAGCGCCACGCCTCCCGAGAGCCCGTGCAGGCCGAAGCCCGCCCCCGTCAGCACGCAGGCGCCCGCGAGCACGGCGCCTCGCGGCAGGCGCTCCACCCAGCGCCCCGCGAAGGGCTGCAGCAGCACGATCAGGGCGCCGTTGGTGCCCAGCACCAGGCCCCACGCGGTGTCGCTCATCCCGCGCGCCTCGAGCGTGAGGGGCAGCGCGACCATGTGCTGGAAGAAGACGATGACCAGCAGGAAGACGGGCAGCGCGAAGGCGAGGAAGGCCCGGTCCCGGAAGGGCGCCAGGGTGAGCAGCACGCTGCGCAGGCCGCCGCGCGCCGCCGCTGCCGCCTGCCGGGGCCGCGTCTCGGGCAGGAGGCGCCACACCACGGCGGCGTACAGCAGCGTGGTGGTGGCGTCCGCGAAGAAGAGCACCGAGAAGCCCGCGCGCGAGAGCAGGCCCGCGGTGGGCAGCGCCACGGCGAAGCCGAGGTTCACGACCCAGTAGAAGAGCGTGAACGCCTGCGCGCGCCTGTCCGCAGGCACCACGTCCGCGATGGCCGCGGAGACCGCGGGCCGGTACATGTCCCCGAGCAGGCCGAGCGAGAAGGCCGCGAGCGCGATGAGCGCGGGCTGGCGCGCGAGGGCGAGCAGCACCATGGAGCCCGCGCCACAGCACAGCGCCCCGATGAGCGTCGGGCGCCGGCCGATGCGGTCCGCGAGCGCGCCGCCCAGGTACGCGGCGAGCAGCCCTCCCAGCCCGTGCAGGCTCGCCACCAGCCCGACGGCGGCCGCGCCCATCCCTCGCTCGCGCGTGAGGTACAGGGCGATGAACGGCACCGCGAAGGAGCCGAGCCGGTTGATGAAGGTCCCCCACCACAGCACCCAGTACAGGCGCGGCAGGCCGCCTGCGTGCGCGTGGAAGGTGGCGCGGAGCCGGGAGGGCGCGGGGGCCATGGCGCTCAGCGAACGAAGGGGCGCTCGAAGAGGCGCGTCGGCGCGCCGCCGAGCGTGGCCGCCGCGTAGGCGCGGAAGCCGAGCTTCTCCGCCACCCGCACGGAGGCGAGGTTCCCGGGGTCGATGATGCACACCGACCGCGCGACCTCGAAGTGCGCGTCACCCCACGCGAGCGCCGCGGAGAGCGCCTCCGTCGCGTAGCCCCGGCCGTGCGCCGAGGGCACCAGCGCCCAGCCCATCTCCGGGGTGCCCGCCCCCAGCGGCGGGGTGAGCTCGCGCTGGAAGTCCGCGAAGCCGAGCTCCCCGACGAAGCGCCCCGTCTCCCGCTCCTCCACCGCCCAGAAGCCGTAGCCCTGCAGCTCCCAGTGGCCCACGTAGCGCAGCAGCCGGAACCACGTCTCCTGCTTCGTGAAGGGCCGGCCGCCGATGTGGCGGACGACGTCCGGGGAGGCCCACATGGCGCTGGCGGGCTCGAAGTCCTCGAGCTGGTGGCGGCGGAGGACGAGGCGCTCGGTGGTCAGGACGGGGACGTTCACCCTTCCGTCGTAGCACCGTCCGGCAGCGCTGCGCAGCCGGCGCGGTGCCGGGCGAGGCCGCTGCGGGGCTTCAGTGCCCCGCGCCCACGTCCGCGGCCTCGCGCCGCAGCAGCTCCGCGATGGGCACGCCCGCGACCTTGCCGGAGAAGAGGCTGCCGGTGCGCCGCGCCCGCAGGCGCGCCTGGTCCAGGCGGTAGACCTCGGCCGGCAGCGGCACGTAGCCCCCCTTGCGCGTCACCCGCTCCGCGCTGTCCACGTAGAAGCGCACGAAGCTCGCCACGCCCTCGCGCTCCAGCGCGCGCGCCGAGACGTAGAGCATCACCGGCCGCGTGAAGGGTTGGTACTTGCCGCTGCGCACGGTGTCCTCGCCCGGCAGGATGGGCCCTGCGCCCGTGCGCGCGTCCTCGTCGTCCACGCCGACCACGCGCAGCGCGTCCTGCTTCGACTCCAGGTACGAGGTGCTGAGGAAGCCGAGCGCGCCAGGCTGCGCGGCCACCGCGCGCACCATGTCCTCACCGCTCTCCACCTCGCGCACGTCCGGCCGCAGCTTGTGGTTGCCCGCCGTCAGCCCCAGCGCCTCCGCGAAGAAGTCCCGGGTGCCCGAGCCCACGCCGGGCGCCACCAGCTTCACCGGCACGTCCGGCCAGCCCTTGCGCAGCTGGCTCCAGCGCGTCACGCGCTTCTTCGCGTCCGGAGTCCAGAGGCGGCGCAGCTCCGTCACCGTGATGGACGAGAGCCAGGAGGCGTCGCGGTGCGCCACCACCGCCACGCCGTCGAGCGCGACCGGCAGCTCCACGAAGGCCTGCCCCGCGCCGGTGCACGCGCGCACCTCCGCGTCCTCGATGGGGCGGCTCGCCGCCATCACGTCCACCTCGCCCGCGCACAGCTGCTTGAAGCCGCGGCCCGTGCTCGTGGCCTGCAGCACCTTGAGGTGCAGGCTGCGCGCCTGGGACTCGAAGCCCGCCTCCATGATGCGCGTCACCGGCAGCATGCTGGAGGAGCCCCCCACCCGCACCTCGTTGGCCGCGGGGCCGACGGGGGCGACGGTGGCGGAGGGCGCTGGAGCGGCGGCAGCGACGGCGAGCGAGAGCAGCAGCGGAGGCAGCGTCGGCATGGCCTGGGTAGTGTGCCCTACTTGCGGGCCCGGTGCTCCATGGACCCCGGTCTGAGCGCTTCGACGCGCCGCGCCGCACTCAGCGGCAGTGCAGCACGCCACGACCGGCGCCCACTACGCAGCCCCCTGCCGCTGCCGGCGGTGCAGCAGGAGGAGGAAGAGCGGGCCTCCGAGGATCGCGGTGATGACGCCTACCGGCGGTTCCGTGCCGAAGAGCGGGAAGGCGAGCCGCGCGAGCAGGTCCGCCAGCGTGAGGAAGGCCGCGCCCCCCAGCGCCGAGAGCGGGATGAGCAGCCGCTGGTCCGGCCCGAACGCGAGCCGCAGCAGGTGCGGCACGATGAGCCCCACGAAGCCGATGAGCCCGGTGAGCGCCACCGCACCCGCCACGCTCGCGCTCGCCGCGACGAGCAGCCAGCGCCGCGTGGAGGCCACCGGCACGCCGAGCGCCGCGGCGTCGTCGTCTCCGAGGCTCAGGAGGTTGAGCCGCCCGGAGAGCGCGACCATCACCGCGAGCGTGCCCACCTGCAGCGCGGCCGCGAGCCCGAGCACCGCGGGGCGCTCGTAGCCGAGCGTGCCCGCGAGCCAGTACAGAATCTCCGCGAGCCGGTCCGGGTTGGTGAGCGTCTTCACCAGCGTGATGGCCGCGGACGCGAAGGAGTTGAACACCACGCCCGTGAGCAGCGCCGCGTAGGGCGCGCGCGAGCCGTGCGCGCGGCCTCCCGCGAGCACCACCGCCACCGCCGCCCCCGCCCCGAGGAACGCGAAGAGGCTGGGCGCGGACAGCTGCGCCACGCTCTCGTGCACGCCCGGCGCGAGCTCGCCCACCGTGCCCAGCCCCACCGCGAGCGCGAGCGTGGCCCCCAGCGCCGCGCCTCCCGAGACGCCCAGCACGAAGGGGTCCGCGAGCGGGTTCCGCAAGAGTCCCTGCAGCGTGGAGCCCGAGGCCGCGAGCCCTGCGCCTACCAGCGCTCCGAGGAGCGCGCGCGGCAGGCGCAGCGACCAGAAGATCGTCGCATCCGTGGAGGTGGGGTCGGAGAAGGCCGCGGTGAGCGAGATGGGCTGCTCGCCGAAGCGCGCAGCGACGAGGAAGGCTGCGACCGCGAGCAGCAGGAAGAGCCCGCACAGCGCGTAGAGGCGCGCGGTGGAGAAGTGACCGCGGGTGAGGTGCTGGGAACGCGTGGTGGTCATCTGCGAAAGGCTTCTTCCCTCACCCTAGCCCTCTCCCAGAGGGAGATGGGACACTCAGTTCTCGGGATGGAGCAACGCGTAGAGCTCTTCGAGGCCGCGGCCCAGGCTGGGCCCTGGCTGGAGGAGCGCACGCGTGGGCACCTGCGCCCAGCGCGCCTCGCGCAGCCCGGGGAGGTTTCGGAGCTTGTCCTTGCCCACGTCCACGTCCGCCGCGTCGATGACCACGTCCGGCTTCGCCACCACCGCGCGCTCGGGCGAGTACACCGGATAGGGCGTACCCGCGTCCGCCGCGATGTTCACCCCGCCTGCGTCGTGCAGCAGCTCGTCCGCGAAGGAGCCCGGCCCCGCCACCACCAGCGGCTCGAAGCCGTACACGAAGAGCACGCGCGGAGGCCGCTTCGACTTTGCCGCCGCGGCCCGCACGCGTGCGCGGGTGGCCTCGATGCGCGAGACCAGCGCCTGCGCCTCTGCACCGCGCCCGAGCGCGTCTCCCACAGCGCGCATCGCCGCGAGCGTGTCCTGCACCGTCTGCAGCGGCAGCACCAGCACGCGCAGGCCCAGCTGCGCCATCTTCTCCACCGGGCGCTGGTTGCCGGGCCCGGGGAACACCAGCACCAGGTCCGGCTTGAGCGCGAGCACCGCCTCCACCGACGGGTCCGTGAAGCCGCCCACCCGCGGCAGCTTCGCCACCTCGGGCTGCTGGTCGAAGCGCGACACACCCACCAGCCGCTCCCCTGCCCCGAGCGCGACCACCATCTCGGTGAGCGAGGGCGCGAGCGTCACCACCCGCCGCACGGGCGCCGCGCGCTGCGGCCCCAGGGAATAGGGCCCCGCGGGGCGCGCCGCGAGCGCGGGCGTGGAGGCGACGAGGAGCAGCAGGGCGAGCGCAGCGCGCATGGCGAATCCAGGGTGACGGGGGTTCATGGCACGGCCACCACGTCCCCGACGAGCGAGGGCAGCTGGCCGCAGGAGGCCTGGCCCGCGCAGGCGGGGTCGGGCCGCGAGCAGAGGTCGAGCGGAGGCTGGGCACTTCCCGAGAGCCCTCGCCGCTCGACGAAGGCGTCCTGCACCACGTCCACCACGAAGAGTCGGCCGTAGCTCACGTCGCCGACGAAGACGCGCTCGCCCACCGTGGCGAAGCGCCCCGCGCTGGGCAGCAGGCAGCTGGTGCCGGCCGCGCACCCGAGGCTCCAGGTGGCCCGCGGCGCCAGCGCGCCACTCGAGTCCGGCCCCAGGAGCACGAGGCCCGTCTTCTGCACCGCTTCGAGCTGGTAGTCCTTCGTGTACGTGGTGAGGCCGCCGCAGCTCACCAGCAGCCGCTCTCCCAGGCGCGCGACCCACGAGGCCCCGAGGCAGCCCTCCCCCAGGTCCACCGTCTCCGCCGCCATGCGCACCGGGTCCACGCGCGCGAGCAGCCCGGGCCCCGCAGCCTGGTAGGTGTCGAGCGAGATGTTGCTCAGGGCCACGTAGAGCGCGTCGCCGAAGGCCGCGAGCCCGTTGGGCGCCGCGAGGCTGCTCTTGCCCGGGAAGGGCCGCAGCGCCGCGCCGGACGGGAGCTGCACCTCGCCCGTCTTCACCGGGTGCGCGGGGTCTGCGAGCGACACGCGCACCACGCGCCCGCCCGCGCCCGGGTCCTCGCCGAGGTTTCCGAGCAGGCTCACCCACAGCGCGTCACCCAGCGGCGCCATCGCGTAGGGGTTGGTGTTGGGGCCGAAGTTCAGCTCGTCCACCGTCTCGAGCCCGAGGCCCTGCGGAAAGCGGGTGCCGCCCTCGGGCGCCGCGAGCGGCTCGCGCGTGCGCTTGAGCACCTGCAGCGTGTTGGAGGTGGAGTTGAGCACGTAGAGGTAGGGGTCTGCCGCGAGCAGCTGGTTGGGAGCGGCGCCCGCGCTGTCCTCCTCGGGCAGCGCGCTGAAGTCGCCGAGGCGCACCTGGCGCAGCTTGCGGCTGAGCCCGTCCACCACCACCAGCACGTCCTGCAGGCGCGCCACCGTCTGCGGGTTGCTGCCCACCGGGGTGCGCCGCCCGCGCAGCGCGGCTTCCGCCTGCACGCCCACCACCTGGCCCGCGTTGAAGCAGGTGGCCACCACGTCGTAGCCGCACACCCCGCCCGCGCAGGCCTCGGGCGCTGCGAGGCAGGCCCCTTCCGAGCACAGCTCTCCCTGCGCGCAGGCCTGGCCGCAGGCGCCGCAGTGGGCGCTCTCGCTCTGCAGGTCCACGCAGGTGTTGCCGCAGGCGGTGAGCCCCTCGGAGCAGAGCACGCCCGAGTCGGGGCAGCCCGTGAGCAGCAGCGGGAGCAGCAGCAATGGCAGCAGTCGGGTCATCGATCCGTTCCTTGGGCCGTGCGTCCGCCGAGCGCGAGCGCGAGGGTCGCGTACACGGAGCGGCCGGGCAGCGGGTAGCCGTCGAAGTCCTGGGTGCGCACGTCGAAGAGGTTCTTCACCGCGAGGCCCAGCGTCACCTCGGGCGCGCGGCCCAGGGTGGTGTGCACTCCGGCGTGCACGAAGGCGCGCGCGGGCAGCACCAGCTCCTCGGTGCGGTTGAAGTACTGCTTGGACTGCGCCGCCACCTCCAGGCTCGCCGAGAGCCAGCGGGGGCCGCCCGAGACGCGCGCGCTGAGCGCGTGGCGCGGGCGGTAGGGCAGGTCCTTCAGGTAGTAGCGCGGGTCATCCTTCAGGTTCGTGCTGAAGAGCAGCGTGTAGCTCGCGCTCAGGCGCAGGAAGTCGGCCCAGGGCCGCAGCTCGCCCTCGGCCTCCAGGCCGCTCGAGCGCGCGGAGGCGAAGTTCACGGGCCGCGCGGCGAAGGGCGGGTACAGCTCGTAGGCGATGAGGTCCTCGTAGAGCGCGACGAAGGGCCCCACGGCGGCCGAGCCGCGCGTGCCCTCGTACACGAGCGCCGCATCCGCGTGCAGCGCGCGCTCGGGGCGCAAGGAGGGGTTGGGCAGCAGCGTGCCGGCGCGCACGTACAGCTCGTAGAAGGAGGGGGCGCGGTGTGCCTGGCCCACGTTCGCGCGCAGGCGCAGGGGGCCGTAGAGCTTCGCGAGCAGCCCCAGCTTCGGGGAGAAGAGCGTGTAGGGCCCGGCGCGCTCCACCCGCACGCTGGGCGCGAGCAGCAGGCGCTCGCCGAGCAGCTGCAGCTCGTCCTGGGCCATGAGGCTGAGGCGCAGCCAGGTGGCCGCGCCCGGCACGCCTTCCGCCCCCACGCTCGCGTTCGCCGAGAGGCCGTGGAGGCCGGCGCGGGTGCGCGCATCCAGCTCCACTCCGCCCACCGCGTGCGTCTGCGCGCCGAGGCTCTCGCCGCCGCTCGACTGCTCGAGCCGCTCGGCGTGTGCGTAGCCGCGCGCGTAGAGCTGCGTGTGCGCGCCCTCGCTGCGGGTGAGGGCGAGCGCGAGGGAGCCGTGGCGCGAGCGCTCGCGCGTCGAGGAAGGGTTCTGCGCCGAGCCCGCGAGCCCGCGCTCGTCCGCCTGTCCTTCCGCGAGCACGTCCAGCGCGAGGCCCGGCGACAGCTCGCGCCGGTACTTCGCGAGGCCGCCCCCGCCGCCCGCGTCGTTGTTCTGCCGCTTGCGCTCCTCGAGCGCGTTGCCCGGCAGGGAGGGCGCCGGGTCGAAGAGGTAGGGGAAGTCCCCGCGCGAGCCGCCCGCGTGCACGAGCAGCAGCCCCGTGCCGCCCAGCGCGCTGCCCGCCGCCGCGAGCTCTCCCTGCAGCGTGCCGAAGCTGCCACCGGTGAGCGTGAGGCCCGCCCACGGGTGCTCACCCGCCTCGCGCGTCACCACGTTCACCACGCCGCCCAGCGCCCCCGTGCCGTAGCGCGCGCCGGCCGCTCCGCGCAGCAGCTCGAAGCGCTGCACCAGCGGCAGCGGGATGCGCGAGAGGTCCGCGATGCCGCCCGCCCCCTGCAGCGGGATGCCGTCCAGCAGCACCAGCACGCCGTTGGAGGCCGCGCCGCGCACGCTCAGGCTCTTCGCCTGCCCATAGCCGCCCAGGTCCTGCACGCTCACGCCCGGCGCGGTGGCGAGCACCTCCGCCGTGTCGCGCGCCTCCAGCCGCTGCGCCTCCACCGGCAAGAGCGTGACGGCCGCCGTGGGGTCGCGCTGCTGCGCGGTGTGGGGCGCGGGCAGGCGCGGCAGGGGCAGCGGCTGGCCCTGCACCACGATGAGCTCGCCGAGCTGCTCGGCCTGCTGCACGTCCTCCGGCACCTGCGGGGACTCGGGCGCCTGGGCGTGCGCGGGCAGGGCGAGCGCGAGCGCGGCCGCAGCGGCGGTGGCCCTCGCGGCCCTCTGCTCACGACTCCCCTTCAACGTCCACTCCTCGCGCGCCGGAGGGAGGGCTGGCAGGGGAGGTGCGCGGAGAGGGTGAAGTCCGGCCGTGCGCCGCCCGCCACCTCCCCTCGGAGGTCTCGGTCCTGTCCGCTGCGCGCGCCCGTGAGGGCACGCCGCGGGCCATCGGCAGGTTTTCGGACTCACAGGCGCGGGAGGAGCGTCCTCCCACCTACTGGCCGTCGCTTCCCAGTCCAGCTTCGGACCAGTGCTTCAGATGACGGCGTTCGTTCCTGCTCACCGCTGCGGGGCAGTGCCGGACTCTCACCGGCTTCCCTTGGAGCCCGCCGCTACACAGAGCGGAGGGCACCGATGGCGCCGGCCGGAATACGGCGCGGGCGGGGCCTTGTCAAACGCTCCCCTGCCCGCCCGGCAGCCCGGGGCTCCCCGGCGAACGGTGGCGACGCGCCGGGGGCCTGCGCATCTAGAGGGCTTTCCCCCAGAGGACACACATGGACTTGCAGCTCCAGGACAAGAAGGCCCTCGTCACCGGATCCACCGCGGGCATCGGGCTCGCCATCGCCACGGCGCTCGCGCGCGAGGGTGCCCAGGTGGTGCTCAACGGACGCACCCCGGCGCGCGTGGAGGCGGCGCTCGCGGCGGTGCGCAAGGTGGTGCCCGGCGCGAAGCTCTCTGGCGTGGCGGCGGACCTGGGCACGGCCGAGGGCGCGCGCCAGGTGGTCGCACAGGTCCCGCGCGTGGACGTGCTGGTGAACAACCTGGGCATCTTCGCGAGCAAGCCCTTCGAGGAGATCCCCGACGAGGAGTGGCTGCAGTTCTTCGAGACCAACGTGCTGAGCGGCGTGCGCCTCTCGCGCGCGTACCTGCCGGGCATGCGCGAGCAGAACTGGGGCCGCATCCTCTTCGTCTCGAGCGAGTCGGCGGTGCACATCCCCTCGGAGATGATCCACTACGGGATGACGAAGACGGCGCAGGTGGCCGTGTCGCGCGGTCTCGCGGAGACCACGGTGGGCACGGGGGTGACGGTGAACACCGTGCTGCCCGGCCCCACCGCGAGCGAGGGCGTGGAGGGCTTCGTGGAGGGGCTTGCAAAGCAGCAGGGCGTGAGCCGCGCACAGGTGGAGAAGGAGTTCTTCCAGAAGATGCGCCCCAGCTCCCTGCTCAAGCGCTTCATCGACCCGTCCGAGGTCGCGAGCCTCGTCGCCTACCTCGCGAGCCCGCTCTCCGCCGCGACCAACGGCGCGGCGCTGCGCGTGGACGGGGGCCTCCTGCGCTCGGTGCTGTAGGCCCGTCCCCTCTCCCTGCCGCGCGTCGAGCTACTCCGCGCGCAGGGCGAGCGCGGGGTCCACCCGGGTGGCGCGCCAGGCGGGCAGCAGGCTCGCCGCGAGCGACACCGCCGCGAGCGCGAGCGTGAGGCCCGCGAAGGTGAGCGGGTCCAGCGGCTGCACCCCGAAGAGGAAGGCGCGCAGCCCTCCGGAGAGCGCGGCTGCGCCCACGAGGCCCAGCGCGCACCCCGTCGCTACCACGGAGAGCGCCTGGCGCATCACCAGTCCCAGCACCGTGCCCTCGCGCGCGCCCAGCGCGAGCCTTATGCCGAACTCGCGCGTGCGCTGCGTGACGAGGAAGGCGGTGACGCCGTACACGCCCAGCCCCGCGAGCACGAGCGCGAGCACCGCGAAGGCGCCGAGCAGCGCGAGCTGGAAGCGGCGGTCCGCGAGCGCCGCGCCCACCACCTGCTCCAGCGTGCGCGCCTTCGTCAGCGGGAGGAGTGGGTCCAAGGCCGCCGCCTGCTCCTGCAGCGCGGGCGCGAGCGAGGCCACGTCGACGGCGCCATTGCCGCGCACCACCAGGTGCGTCCAGCGCTTCCACGGCGCGTCGTTCTGCGCGAAGGGCACGTACACGGCCGCCCCCTCCACCTTGTCCGGCGAGCGGTGGCGGATGTCCCCCACCACGCCCACGATGGTCATCCACGCGTCCGCAGGCCCGCGCGCCCAGCGCACGCGGCGCCCCAGCGGGTCCTGGCCGGGGAGGAACTGCTCCACGAAGGCGCGGCTCACCACCGCCACGCGCGGCGCTGCGGCATCGTCGCTCGCCTCGAGAGACCGCCCCCGCAGGAGCGGGA
The DNA here is from genome assembly GCF_009659535.1 of Aggregicoccus sp. 17bor-14. Classification (NCBI taxonomy): domain Bacteria; kingdom Pseudomonadati; phylum Myxococcota; class Myxococcia; order Myxococcales; family Myxococcaceae; genus Aggregicoccus; species Aggregicoccus sp. 17bor-14. The sequence continues at coordinate 485,450 of NZ_VJZZ01000002.1, read as the reverse complement.
TGTGCGCCGTCTCCACGTAGTCCTCGCTCACGGTGCGCGCCTCGGCCGAGGGCTCCTCGCCAGGGGCCACCGGCGGCAGCCCCTCGACCACGATGTTGTGCGTGAGCCTCCCGCCGGAGAGCGGAAGCTCGCTCACCAGCCCCGCGGAGGCGACGCCGGGCAGCGCCCGCGTGCGCTCGAGCAGGCCGCGCAGGAACGGGGTCTGCTGCGCCTGCGTGGGATAGCGCGCGGGCGGCAGGTCCAGGCGCAGCGAGAGCGCCCCCGCGGGCTCGAAGCCCAGGTCCACGGACTGCAGGCGCCAGAGGCTTCGCAGCAGCAGCCCCGCGCCCACCAGCAGCATCAGCGCGAGCGCGAGCTGCGCGCCCACCAGCGCCTGGCGCGCCCGCGCTGCCCTGCGCCCGCCGGCCTGCGTGGGTCCGCCCTCACCGAGCGTCGCGCGCAGGGCCGGATGCGAGGCCTGCAGCGCAGGCACCAGCCCCGCGAGCAGCCCGGTGAGCAGCGCCATCCCGGCAGTGAAGCCCAGCGTGGCCGCGTCCACGCGCGCCTCCGCGAGCCCCGGCATCCCCTCGGGGGCGAGCGCCCGCAGCGCGTCCACGCCCCACAGGCTGAGCACCAGCCCCGCCGCCGCGCCCGCGAGCGCCAGCACCACGCTCTCGATGAGGAGCTGAACCACCAGCCGCCCGCGGCTCGCGCCCAGCGCGCTGCGCACCGCGAGCTCGTGCTGCCGGCTGCTCGCACGCGCGAGCAGCAGGTTCGCGAAGGTGGAGCAGGCCACGAGCAGCACCAGGCCCACCGCGCCCAGCAGCACCAGCAGCGCGGGGCGCACCGGCCCCACCACGCGCTCGTGCAGGCTCTGCAGCACGTAGCGCATCTCCTTCACCTCTTCGGGGTGCGCCTCGCGCAGCTGGCCCACCACGGTGTCGACCTCCGCCTGCGCGCGCGAGAGCTCCGCGCCCGGGCGCAGCCGCGCCACCGGGTAGAAGAAGTGCGCGCCGCGCGCGGTGGCGCCCTCCGGGTAGACGATGCGCGCGGGGACGAAGGCCTCGGCCTCGCCCTCGGGGAGGCGGAAGCGCTCGGGCAGCACGCCCACCACGGTGTACGCCTGGCCTCCGAGGGACAGCGTGCGGCCGAGGATGTCCGGCGCGCTGGCGAAGCGCCCCCGCCACAGCGCGTGGCTGAGCACCACCACGGGCGGCGCGCCGGCCCGGTCGTCCGCGGGGCCCAGGGTGCGGCCCAGCGCGGCGGGCACGCCCAGCGTGGGGAAGAGGCCGCCGGTCACCATCGCGCCGTCCACGCGCTCGGGCAGCGCCCCCTCCACCAGGTCCAGCGGCCACTCGGCGTAGAGCCCCACCGACGCGAGCGACGGGGCGCCCGCGCCGAAGTCCTCCACGTCCAGCGCGGACTGGTTGCCCTGCCAGCTCACCAGCTGCGAGGGCTGGGCGTAGGGCAGCGGCCGCAGCAGCACGGCGTCCAGCACGCTGAAGAGGGCGCTGTTGGCGCCGATGCCCAGCGCCAACGTGAGCACCGCGCCGAGCGTGAAGCCGGGCGCCTTGCGCGCTGCCCGCAGCGTCAGCCTCACGTCATCCCACGTCCGTCCGAGCCAGCCTTCGCGCATGCGCGCGAGGAGTGCTTCGCGCGTGCCACGCCCCCTCTGCGGGCGCGCGTCCCACGGCCGGACACCCCACCTGTGCGCCCGTGGGAAAGCGCCGTCCCACGGCCGGACGCTACGAGCCCGCGCTGCGGCGGGGCGGCTCCTCGCCATCCGCGGGCAGCAGGGAGCGCAAGCCGTCCGCGTGGCGGGCGAGCGTGGTGCTGGTGCTGGCCACCGTGACGCTGGTCTGGGCCTGCTCCTGCAGCTGCCGGAGCAGCCGCCCGATGGCCTCGTTGAGGCGGCTGCTCGCGTCCGCCTGGAGGTCCGCGTCCTCGGCGTTCGCGCGCATCGCCTCGCCCAGGTCGTGCACGATGTCGTGGATGCCCTGCAGCGTGGAGCGCGCCTCGCCGAACACGCTGGTGAAGTGGTGGGTGTGCTCGCGCACGCGCTCGATCGCCGCGAGCAGCGCGCCCATCTGCCGGCGCAGGTCCGCCACCACCGTGTTGATGGCGAGCGCGCCCTTGCCGCTGTCCTGCGCGAGCTGGCGCACCTCGCGCGCGATGACGGCGAAGCCCTGGCCGTTCGCGCCCGCGCCCGCGGCCTCGATGCCCGCGTTCACCGCGAGCATGTGCGTCTGCGCGGCGATCTCCTGCGCCGTCTCCGCGTAGGCGCTGATGGCGTCCGCGCGCCCCTGCACCGAGTGGAAGCTCGCCTCGCTGCGGGCGACCGCCGCGTCGATGTCGCGCACCCCGGCCTCGATCTGGTCGAGCAGCGCGCCCACCTGGCCGGCGCTGTCGCGCGCCCCCAGCGCCGCCTCCGCGCTCGCGCGGCTGCGCTGCTGCAGCGAGCGGGCGCCCTCCGCGAGCCGCCGGCTCGCGCTCGCCATCTCTTCGCCCTCGCTGCCGGACGCCCGCGCGCGCTCGCTCAGGCTGGTGGCGCTGCCCTCCAGCTCCACCACGCTCGCCGCGAGGCCCAGCGCGGTCTCGCTCATGCGCCCGCGGTTGAGCTCCAGCTCCTGCACCGAGGCCTGCAGCTGCTCGCGCAGCGCGAAGTTGCGCCGGTCCGAGGCGTCGATGCCGTCGAAGGTGAAGCCCAGCGAGAGCGGGATGGCCAGCAGCAGCAACACCGAGGGCAGCCCCAGGTCCAGGACTCCGGGGTGCAGCAGCCCGAGGAGGAAGTGCCCCGCGAGCATCGCCGCGAAGGTGGCGCGCCGCGGCCCCGGCCCCAGCGGCAGGAAGCTCGCCGTGCAGATGATGCCCAGCAGCAGCGTGATGAGCTGCGGCAGCGTGCCCGCGAGCCCGAGCCGGAAGTAGACCCAGTCGTTGCCCACCACCCAGAGCACCGTGGCCAGCGTGGCGGCGGCCGGCAGCCCCCGCCAGCGCGGCGCGAGCTGCTGGACGAGGAAGAGCCCGAGCGCGACCAGGACGCCCCCGAGCCGCCACAGCCCCAGCTGCCGCGCGAACGCCCAGTCGAAGCCCACGTAGCAGGGGGTGACGAGGAAGCTCGTGTACGCGAGCAGCCGCACGCGCTTGGGCCAGCGGCCGCGCCGGTGCGCCGCGTAGCGCTCGCTCGGAGAGAGGGTGGAGGGTGAGCCCATGGAGGTGGAGGCACACACTAGCGGGTGCCCGCACGTGGCGGCGAGGGGCACACGGCCCGCGCCAGGCCCACACCCGGCAGGCACTCCAGGCAGGCGGCCGCGGCCGGGTGCTCGGGGCCCCGCCCCGCGCACTAGACTCGGCCCCGTGGAGCGCAAACTCTCGAGCCCCTCGAACCTGTCCTGGTACCTCAAGCTGCGCTGGGGCGGCATCGCCGCGCAGGCGGTGGTCTTCTTCGCCGGGGACCGCAGCCTCAAGGCCACCCTGCCGCTCGGCGCGGTGCTCGCGCTGCTCGCCCTGCAGGTGGCGAGCAACGTCGCGGGTGCACTCTGGGCGCGCCGTGCGCGGCGCGTGCCGGAGCGGGCGGTGGCGGTGTTCACGGCCTTCGACTGCGCGGTGCTCACCGCCCTGCTCTTCCTCGGCGGCCACGACGCACGCGTCTTCGCGGTGCTCTACCTGGTCAACATCGCGCTCGCGGGCATCCTCGCCACGCCCCTGTGGACGTGGGTGCTCACGGGGCTCTCCGTGGGGGCGCTCGCCTTCCTCTTCGTGTTCGACCCGGTGAACACCGCCGAGGCGGCGGACCCGCTGGAATGGCAGCTGCGCGAGGCGTGGATCGCCTTCGGCGTGGCCGCGGGACTGCTCGTGTACTTCCTGCAGCGCTCGGCCCGCATGCTGCGTGCGCGCGAGCAGGAGATGGAGGCGGCGCGCCAGCGCGTGGATCGCCAGGAGAAGCTCGCCTCGCTCGCCACACTGGCCGCCGGCGCCGCGCACGAGCTGAACACCCCCCTCTCCACCATCGCGCTCGTGGCCTCGGAGCTCGAGCGCCACCTGCGCCGGGGAGAACACCTGGACGACGCGCTCTCCGACGTGGAGCTGATCCGCGCGGAGGTGGGCCGCTGCCAGCGCATCCTCAGCCAGATGGCGGTGGACGCGGGCCTGGGCCAGGGCGAGGCGGCGACGCCCATCACGCTCGCGGACCTCGTCGGGCGCGCGGCCTCGGCCGTGGAGCAGCCGCAGCGCGTGCAGGTGACGCTGGAGCCGCTGCTCGCCGGGCGCCGGCTCGTCGTGCCCTCGCGCCCGCTCGTGCAGGCGCTGCACGGGGTGCTCAACAACGCGCTGCAGGCCTCGGGCGAGCTGCCGGTCGCGGTGAGCGCGCGCGCCGCCGGGGACGCGCTGCAGCTCGAGGTGCAGGACGCGGGGCCGGGCATGGACCCCGAGACGCTCGCGCGCGCGGGCGAGCCCTTCTACACCACGAAGCAGCCGGGCCAGGGGATGGGGCTGGGGCTGTTCCTCACCCGCTCCGTGCTCGAGCAGCTCGGAGGCCGCCTGGAGCTGGACTCGGCGCCGGGACAGGGCACCCGCGCGCGGCTGGTGCTCCCGGACGCGCTGCTGGAGCCGGCCGCCGAGCCAGCCCGCGCGCGCAGCTGAGGCCTAGAAGGTCGGCGGGCGCTGCAGCTTGCGCTGCAGGGAGCGGCGGTGGATGCCGAGCTTGCGGGCCGCCTCGGAGATGTTGCCCCCGCAGTCCGCGAGGACCCGCTCGATGTGCTCCCACTCGGCGCGCGCGAGCGAGGGGACTTCAGGCTCGGCGCCGTCCGGGGGCGGCGCGGCGTCCGCCGCGGGCGCGTCCGCGCTGCCGCGCAGCAGCGCCGCGAGCACGTCCTCGGCGGTGGCCGGCTTGGTGAGGTAGTGCACCGCGCCCAGGCGCACCGCCTCCAGCGCGGTGGCGATGCTGCCGTAGCCGGTGAGCACCACGATGCGGGTGTTGGCGTCCACCGCGCGCAGCGCGCGCACCAGCTCGAGGCCCCCCTTGCCCGGCATGCGCAGGTCCACCACGGCGTACTCGGGGGACTGCTGCTCGGCGAGCGCCACGGCGCTCGCGTAGCCGTCCGCCGTCATCACCTCGTAGCCGCGCTCGCGCAGTGCGCGCGCCATGCGCTCACGGAAGCGCTCGTCGTCGTCCACCACCATCAGGAGGGGCGCGGAGGGCGGGGCGGGAGTCTCGGACGCGGCGGACATGGGCGGGAGTCTCGCACACCTACTCGAAGGCGAGGTGCACGCTGCCGTCCTCGAGGCGCAGCACGCGCGGCTCGATGCCGAAGGCGCTGCGGATGTGCCCGGGGGTGAGCACCTCTTCCTGCGGCCCGCGCACCAGCGCCCGCCCCTCGTGCATGAGCAGCAGGTCGTCCGCGAAGCGGGCAGCCAGGTTCAGGTCGTGCAGCACGCCCACCACCACCAGCTGCTCGCGCCGCGTGAGCTCGCGCAGCTTCTTCATGAAGTCCAGCTGGTAGGGGATGTCCAGCGAGGCCAGGGGCTCGTCGAGGAAGAGGTAGCGGGTGGGGCCGCCCGGTGCGGCCCAGAGCTGGGCGAGCACCCGCGCGAAGTGCACGCGCTGCTTCTCGCCGCCGCTCAGCGTGAGGTAGTCGCGCTGGGCCATGCCGGCGACCCCGAAGTACTCCATCACCTCCTGGCAGATGCGCTCGTCCTGGGCGCCGGCGTGCCCGCCGTGCGGGTAGCGCCCCATCATCACCACCTCCCAGACGCGCAGCGGGAAGGCCACCGCCACGCTCTGGGAGAGCACCGCACGCACCCGCGCGAGCGCCCCGGGCGTGAGCGCGCGCAGCTCGGTGTCGCCGTAGCGCACGCTCCCCGCGTCCGCGCGCACCTGCCCACTCAGCAGCTTCACCAGCGTGGACTTGCCCGCCCCGTTGGGGCCGATGATGAGCGCGATGCGCCCCGGCGCGAAGGTGGCGGACACGCCGTCCACCAGCCGCCTGCCACCCACCACCCGCTGCAGCCCGGAAGCCTGGAGCACGTCGGAGTCTCCTAGAAGAAGCGCTGGCGCCGGCTGCGCAGCAGGGCCACGAAGAGCGGGGCCCCCACCGCGGAGGTGACGATGCCGATGGGCAGCTCCGCGGGGCGCAGGAGCACGCGCGCGATGAGGTCCGCGAGCATGAGCACGATGCCGCCCGCGACCGCGCTGCCGGCCACCAGGAAGCGGTGGTCCGAGCCGCGCAGCAGCCGCAGCAGGTGCGGAACGATGAGCCCCACGAAGCCGATGACCCCGGTGATGCTGGTGGCCACCGCGACGAGCACCACCGTGAGGCCGATGACCGCGAGCTTCAGGCGCGGCACGTCCACGCCCAGTGCCGCCGCCTCCTCCTCGCCCATCATCAGGGCGTTGAGCGGGCGCGCGAGCCGCAGTGCGAGCAGCAGCCCGGGCACGGTGACGAGCGCGAGCAGCCCCACCGCGCTCCAGCTCGCACCGGAGAGGGTGCCCAGGTTCCAGAAGGTGATGGAGCGCGCCTGCGGGTCTCTCGCGATGTACGAGAGGAAGCCCACGCCGCTGAGGAAGAGCGCGTTCACCGCGATGCCCACCAGCAGCACCGCGGTGGTGGACTGCTCACCCACCGCCGTACCGCTGCTCGAGCCCGCGAGCAGCAGCACGCACGCGGTGGCGAGCGCCGCGCCGAGGCAGGCGGCGATCGGCAGCGTCCAGGTGCCCGCGTGCACCTGGAAGGAGGCCCCCAGCACGAAGTAGAGCGCCGCCCCGAACGCCGCGCCGCTCGAGGTGCCCACCAGGCCCGGCTCCACGATGGGGTTGCGGAACAGCGCCTGCATCAGCACCCCGCACAGCGCGAGGCTCGCGCCCACCAGCGCGCAGGCCAGCGTGCGCGGCAGGCGCAGCTCCAGGAAGATGCGCTCGGTGAGCCCGAGCCGCTCCGGGGTGCGCAGCGCCGCGGAGACGGCGCCCGCCATGTCCCCGAAGTCGATGTTCACCGCGCCGAAGCGGGTGGACACGAGCGCGAGCACGGCGAGCGCCAGGGCGAGCAGCGGCACCACCCCCGCGTAGGGGTCAGAGCGCCGCGTCGCCCGCATGGATCATCCTCTGCAGCTCCAGCACGTTCGCCCCGGTGCGTGGCCCGATGTAGACGAGGTCGTGCTCCTCCACCCGGTAGACGCGGCCGTTCTTCACCGCGCGGGTGGAGCCCACGCCCGGCAGGGTGGCCACCTGCTCGGGGGAGCCGAGCCGGTCGTAGCCGAAGTCGGTGAGCAGGATGACGTCCGGGTCCGCCTGGGCGATGACCTCGGGGGACAGCTGCAGCATGCCCTGCTTGCCCTCCACCGGGATCTCCCCGCCCGCCCACTGGATCATCTGCCCCGCGGTGCTGCCGCGGGTCATGGTCAGGTAGATGTTCATCGCCCGGCCGAAGTGGATGACCATCACCTTGGGCTTCTTCGCGAAGCCCTTGGCGCTCGCGAGCGCGCGCGCCATGTCCTCGCCCAGCGTCTTGTTGAGCTCGGCGGCGCGGGCCTCCTTGTGGAAGTAGCCGCCCATCTCGGTGATGAGCGCCTGGGTGGAGGCCACGTCGGTGCCCTTGTTCGAGAACACCTTCATCGGCAGCTTCAGCTCCTCGAGCTGGCGCATCACGTGCTCGGGCCCCACGTTGTTGTCGTGGAGGATGAGCGTGGGCTTCACCGAGGCGATGCCCTCGGCGCTCAGCGCCCGGTGGTAGCCCACCGTGGGCAGCGCCTTGATAGCCGGCGGGTAGGTGCTGGAGAGGTCCACCGCCACCAGGTCCCGCTCGGCGCCCAGGGCGTAGATGATCTCGCTGTACTGCTTGGAGAGGCTGACGATGCGCTCGTGGTGCTCCGCCTTGTCCTCGTTGTTGAAGCGGCAGGCGGAGAGCAGGAGCAACAGCCCGGAGGCCGCGAGCAGCGGCCTCCGGAGAAAGCTCATGGGCGCGCTCACGGCGTGTAGCTCAGCGTGACGCCGCCGTAGTACGTGGGCTTGTAGGAGCCCGGCAGGTACACGTTGGGATCCGCGGGGCTCGTGGGCGTGCCGTAGTTCGCGTTGAGGAAGGCCATCGTGTAGTAGCGCGCGCCCAGGATGTTGTTGCTGCCGGCCGCCGCGTCGATGTGGAACTTCTTCGGCAGGTCCGCGCGGTAGCCCAGCTTCGCGCCGACGAGCGAGTAGCCGTCCGCATAGTGCGCGTTGTCGTAGGTGAGCGGCATGCGGTCCACGCGCTGGAAGGTGGTGTTCAGGTACACGCCCCAGCGGGTCGCCAGGTCCACGCCCGCGTTCACCAGGTAGGTGGGCACGCCTGCCACGCGGTTGCCGCTGTAGTCCGCCGGGTTCACGGCGTCGTTGGCGTTGGCCTTGAAGTCCGTGTAGCGGAAGCGCGACAGGGTCCAGGAGACCCAGGGCTCCACGCTGGACAGGACGGCGTCGGGGTCACGCACGACGGCGTAGCGGCTGGCGAGCTCGAGCCCGCGGTTGGTCTGCTGGCCCGCGTTGGTGGTGATGCTGTAGAGCACCTTGCCGCCCGCATCCGTCACCGCCTCGGGCGTGAGCTTGTCCTTCACCCGCATGTCGAAGACGGCGGCCTCGTAGCTCAGGCGGTCCGAGAGCAGGATGCCCTTGGTGCCCACCTCGAAGAGGGTGCCGCGCTCGGGACGCAGGTCGGTGTTCACCCGGCCCTCCTGCGCGATGACCACGCTGCTGGAGGCGGGCGGGGTGTAGCCCTCGCTCACCTGCGCGTAGACGGTGAAGCCCGGGTCGAAGGTGCGCATCAGCGCCACGCGCGGCGTCACCACCGGCGAGAACTCCTTGATGCCGGACTGGCTCGGGTGGGTGGGGCCGACCGGGAAGTTGTCCCGGATGTGGTAGCGCACCAGGTTCACGCTCGCGCCCGCGGTGAGCGCGAACTCGGCGGGCAGCTCCACCTGCCACTCGGTGAACACCGGGTTGGACTGCAGCGAAGTCACCTGCAGGTCGCCGCGCAGCGCGCCCAGCTGGCCGTTGGCGAGCGCGTAGCTCTTCTTGAAGGCGTTGGTCTGCTGCACCTCGGCGCCGATCACGCCGTGGATGGCGTGACCGCCCGGGGCGAAGCTCAGGGCGAACTCGGTGCGCGCCCCCAGGTTCACCGCCATGTTGTCCGTGCGCCCCGCCGCGAAGGGCTGCGCGAGCTGGTAGCCCGTGGCGTACACGGTGCTCGTGTTGCGCAGCCAGGAGGAGACGTCGTAGCGGTGCGTGACGCCGAAGCGCACGCTGTCGATGCGCACGTAGGCGTCGTTCGCCAGGTACGCCGCCTCGGCCACGTTCTCCTCGTTGTTGAACTGCTCCGAGGTGAGCTGGCCCGCGAGCTTGTCCTCGGAGCGGTTGAAGGAGCCCACCACCGAGATTTCCTGCCGCGAGCTCGCGCGCAGGTTGCCCGTGACGAGCACGTTGTCCTTGGCCGAGTCGCTGTGCACGCGGTAGCCGTCCGCGCGCTGGTGGCCGTAGTTGAGCAGCAGCGAGGCGTTGCCCGAGCCGTGCTCCACGCGGGTGTTGGTGCGCAGCAGGCCGAGGTTGCCGCCCATCACCTCCTGCGAGAGGCGGCTGCTCGAGTCGTTCGGGCGCAGCGAGGAGAACTTCACCACGCCGCCGATGCCCGCGCCGTAGAGGCTGGAGGCGGGTCCCTTGATGACCTCCACCCGGCCCAGCGTGGCGGGGTCCAGGTCATCCAGGATGGTGGTGCCCTCCGCGTCCGTGAGCGGGATGTTGTCCAGATAGGCGCGGTAGCCGGTGCCGTTGAAGTTCGTGCTGTTGCCGTAGCCGCGGATGGTGATGCGCTGGCCGCCGGAGACGGTGCGGCTCTCGAGCCGGACGCCGGGCAGCAGGTTGAGCGACTCCTCGAGGAAGAGCCCGTCGCTGCGGCGCAGGTCCGCCGTGGTGAGCACGCCCACCGACTGCGGCTTCGAGAGCACCGGCTTGCCGTGATCCGCGTCCTCCCGGACCACGGTCTCGAAGACAGGACCGTCCTCGCCAGAGGCCGCCTGCGCTGCCTGGGCCGACTGCTCGGGCTGAGCCGCCTGCTGCGCCTCCGCGGGGGCCTTCGCCGCGGGCGCTGCATCCGCTGCTGCCGGGACTGCCTGCGCCGCGTCCTGCGCCTGATCCTGCGCCCACGCTGCCGAACCGCCGCCCGCCGCCACCACGACACCGCTCACTACGACCGAAAGCCTACGGAAGTGCACTCTGGTGAACCCGCCTTTCACATAAGATTTCTACCAAGCTCGAATCAGTCCTCCGATGCGGTCATTTGTCGCAGCTGCGGGGTGGGACGAGCGCCGCGCAGGTGCGCAACTGTGTTGCAACGTCACACCCCGGGAGGGCTCCGGCGCGCGGGCTAAGGTTCGGTCCATGTCCCTCGGCCAAGACCTGCGCTTCGCGCTGCGCCTGCTGCGCCGCGAGCGGCTGCTCACCCTCGTCATCGTCGCCACGCTCGCGCTCGCCATCGGCGCGAGCACCTCCGTCTTCAGCGTCGTCTACGAGGTGCTGCTGCGTCCCCTGCCCTACCCCGCCCCGGAGCAGCTGGTGCGCCTGTACCAGGCGAGCCCGGAGCAGGATCGCGGCTGGGGCCTGAGCTACCCCGCGCTGACGGCGTGGCGCGCGCGCGTGCACGGCCTCGGCGCGGTGGAGGGGATGGGCTTCCAGGACATGACGCTGACGGGCGAGGGGCCGGCGGCGCCCGTGCGCACCGCGCGCGCCACGGCGGGCCTGCTGCCGCAGCTCGGGGTGCGGCCGGTGCTGGGGCAGCTGTGGGGCGCGGAGGCGGAGGTGCCGGGCCGCGACCGCGTGGTGCTGCTCTCCCACGCGATGTGGCGCACCCAGCTCGGCTCCGACCCGCGGGTGCTCGGGCGCACGCTGACGCTGGACGGCGTGCCGCACACGGTGGTGGGGGTGCTGCCGGCGGACTTCCGCTTCGACCCCGCCATCGACCTGTGGAAGCCGCTCGCCCCCGAGCCCGCGACGGAGGCGGTGGACGCGGGCCACCACTTCCTGCGCGGCCTCGGGCGGCTGCGCCCGGGCGTGAGCGCGCAGGCGGCGCGCGCCGAGATGGAGCAGGTGGCGAAGGACTTCGTGCGCGAGGGCGGCCCGCCAGGCGCGCGCGTGGAGCCGCTGCACGGGCTGCTGGTGAAGGGCGTGCGCACGCAGCTGTGGCTGCTCGCGGGCGTGGTGGCCTTCGTGCTGCTGGTGGCCTGCGCGAACGTGGCGAACCTGCTGCTCGCCCGCGCCACGGCGCGCGAGCGCGAGGTGGCGGTGCGCGCGGCGCTGGGCGCGGGGCGCTGGCAGCTGGTGCGCCAGTTCCTCGTGGAGGGGCTGCTGCTCGCGTTCGCGGGCGGCGGCTTGGGCCTGCTGCTCGCGGCGTGGGGGCGCGAGCTCTTGCGCGTGCTGGTGCCCCCGGAGCTCGTCTCGCCCGAGGGCCCGCAGCTCTCCTCGCATTTGCTGCTCCTCACCGCCGCGCTCTCGCTGCTCACCTGCCTGCTCGCGGCGCTGGTGCCCGCGCTGCGCGCGGCGCGGGCGGACGGGCGCGGCACGCTGGGAGACCTTCGCGGCGCGCGCTCCACCGGAGGCGGCGGAGGCCTGCGGGCGGCGCTGGTGGTGGTGCAGGTGTCGCTCGCGCTGGTGCCGCTGGTGGGCGCGGGACTGATGCTGCGCACGCTGCAGCGCCTGGACGCGGCGCCCCTGGGCTTCGAGCCCCAGGGCGTCGTCCTGGCCGAGCTGCGGCTGGACCCCGAGCGCTTCGCGACCGAGCGCCTCGCCCCGCTCTACGAGGAGCTGCGCGCGCACGTGCAGGGGCTGCCGGGCGTGCGGGCCGTGGGCCTCGCGAGCACGGTGCCCCTGTGGGGCCGCAACGGCTTCTCGCCCATCCTGCGCCCGGGCGAGCCGATGGAGGCGGCCAAGGGGCGCGAGCCGGTGAACTTCCGCGCCGTGGACGGCGACTACCTCGAGGCGCTGCGCATCCCGCTGCGCGAGGGGCGCCGGCTGGGGGCGCAGGACGGCGCGGGCAGCCCGCCGGTGATGCTGGTGAACGAGGCCTTCGTGCGCCGCTACTTCCCGCACGAGCGGGTGCTGGGGCAGCAGGCGCGCCTCGCGCTCGACGACGAGAGCCCGCTGCGGGAGATCGTCGGCGTGGTGGGCGACGTGCGCCACGAGGGCCTCGCCGAGGCGCCGGTGCCCGAGGTGTACATGCCCCTGTCGCAGTTCGCGATGCCCCGCATGGTGCTCGCCGTACGCTCCGACGTGGAGCCGGCGGCGCTGACGGCGATGCTGCGCGCGCAGGTGCAGGGCGTGGTGCCGGACCTGCCGCTGCTCAAGGTGCGCAGCATGCCGGAGCTGGTGGACGCGAACCTCGAGCGCACGCGGGCGCTCGGCGCGCTCTTCACGGCGCTCGCCGTGCTGGGGCTGCTGCTCGCGGCGGTGGGACTCTACGGGGTCCTCGCCTACTCCGTGACCCAGCGCACCCGGGAGCTGGGCATCCGCGCGGCGCTGGGCGCGCGGCAGGAGCAGCTGCTGGGCCTGGTGCTGCGCCAGGGCCTGGGGCTCGCGGGGCTCGGCGTGGGCGTGGGGCTGCTCGTGGCCGGGCTGCTCGCGCGCACGCTCGGGGGCCTCGTCTACGGCGTGCCGGTGCTGGACCCGGTGACCTTCGGGGGCGTGCCCGCGCTGCTCTTGGGCGTGGCGCTGCTGGCGAGCTGGGTGCCGGCGCGAAGGGCCCTGCGCGTGCCGCCGCACGAGGCCCTGCGCTCCGAGACCTGATCAGCCTCCCAGCTGCATCCCGAGCACGCTCAGGCCCAGCCGGCGCCCGTCCCCGCTCTCGCCGAGCTCGCTCGGAGAGCGGGGCCGGTCGATGTGGAGGCGCAGCCGGTTCTGGGCGCGCAGCGCCTGCGGCGGGACCTCGAAGCGGTAGCTGCGCGGCTCGCGCTGCTCGGCCTCGATGCGCCCCAGCTCCCAGCCGTTGAGCTCCACCACCACGTCCAGCCGCGGCTTGCCCGGGCCGACGAAGGCCCCCGCCTGCAGCGTGAGTGCCCGGGGCGCGGGCTGCGGCGGCGGGTCCAGCTGGAAGAAGAGCTCGGCGAGCGCGCCGTCCGTCCACGTGCCCCACTCCTCCGCGTGGGACCAGCCCTGCCCCATCCCCGCGAAGCGCTGCGGCCCGGCGCCGAAGTGCAGGGCGCTGCCCAGCGGGTAGAGGGGGAAGTTACCGAAGCGCTCCTCGGCCTCGCCCGCGCGCAGCGGGACGTAGCCGTGCGCGCCGGTGGCGTGCGAGGCGAAGTAGCGCCGGGCCTCGGCGGCCACGCGCGGCCCGTCCGGAAGGAAGCCCTGGCAGCCGAGCACGGGCGGAGGCGCGCCGCCCTCCGGCGGCAGGTTCTCGCGCACGAGCAGCAGCTTGGTGCAGTCCGGGTTGAAGACGGCCCAGGGGTGCGCCCCGGCCTGGCCCTCGCAGAGGCCCGAGTTGCGCTCGAGGAAGATCTCCGTGGGCGGGTCGTAGAGCCCCGGCGCCACGCGGTAGAGAGCGCGCGCGAGGGGCGCGGGCTCGCAGGTGCGCACCGCGGTGCGCGGCTCGGCCGCCGCGGCCGTGGCCACGAAGCCCGCCCCCAGCAGGCCCCCCAGCGCCCAGCGCCGCGCCGGCGGCTGCTGCCAGAGGGCGCGCAGCACCACCACCAGCGCGGGCAGGAGCAGCGCCGCGTACCAGAGCGCGTAGCGGCTCATGGAGATGGTGCCGCCGTGGTTCAGGTTCACCGTCTTCGCGTGCGCGTAGGCGAAGAGCCCCACCCACGCCGCGAAGAAGGGCAGCGCGCGCAGGTGGGTCCGCAGGCTCGCGCGCGGGCGGCGCGCCACGAGCACGGCGGCGAGCAGCGCGAGCAGCGCCGCGAGCGGCCAGTTCGGCACCAGCCCGATGTCCGGGTCCACGAACACCGCCAGCACGCGCTTGAGGTCCGGGTGCACCGGGGTCACGGCCGTGGTCTTGAAGAGCGGGTTGGGCACCCCGTGCCGCACCAGGTAGTAGGCGGGCACCACCGCCGCGAGCCCCGCCGCCACGCCCGCGGTGAGCAGCCCGCGCGCGGTGAGCAGCACGTCTCGCTGCAGCAGCAGCGCCTGCAGGCCGCACAGCGCCAGCAGCGCGAGGAAGGGCGGGTTCTGCGTGGACAGCGCCGCGAGCGGCACCAGCGCCTGCACGTAGCGGCCGCGCAGGAACAGCGCGCAGACGACGAGCGTGAGCGTCACCGTGAAGAACTCGGTGTGGGCCTTGTTGATGAACCACAGCGCCGGCGAGGCGACGCACAGCAGCAGCGCGGCGAGCGCGCCCGTGCGCCCGAAGCAGCGCTGCGCCACCCAGAGGGCGAGCCCCAGCAGCGCCAGGTGCAGCAGCGTGAAGCTGTAGGCCGCGTCCGCCCCCACGAGCTTGCACGCCGCGTAGAAGGGCACCGCGAGCAGGCTGTAGAACCAGGCGTGGGGGAAGTCCGCCGTCCCGTCCGGCAGGGTCATCTCCCGCACGTCGCGCCGCTGCGCCACCTGGTGCTCCAGGGCGATGGCGGGGTGGGTGGCGGCGTAGGCCTCGTAGGCGGCCTCGCTCTTCGGGGTGAGGGAGGGCCGGCCCGTCTCCCCCAGCGCGAAGAGCATCGCGTAGTACTCGTGCCCGTCCCCCGTGGCGCGCCCGCGCCCGTCGCGCACCAGCACGGCGGCGCAGACGGCGAGGTAGAGCAGGACGACGAGGTGGTGGAGGAGCGGGCGCGAAGCAGGCACGGCGCGAGTGAGCCACAGCCCTCCGGCGCTGTCACGCGGCCGCTCGCCGGAGCCCACGGCGAGCGGGCCCGCCGCCAGCGGGGCGCGCACGTGGGCGCGCCCCGCTGCGGTGCGTACACCGGGCGCGCGCTACGGCGCCTGGTTCATCAGCATCGTCACCTCGGCGGCCGAGAGCGCGCGGCTGTAGACGCGCACGTCGTCCAGCTGGTGCGGCATGAAGTTGCTGTCGGGGGCGCTCTGGCAGCCGCCCGTCCGGTTGCCGCCGAGGAAGAGGTTCGTGCAGGTGCCCGCGCTGAAGCTGCCCGCCGCGCCGCTGAACACCTGGGTCCCGTTCACGTACATGAGCACGGTGCTGCCGGACTTCACCCAGGCCACGTGCTTCCAGGTGCCGGTGCCCACGCTGGTCGTCGACGTGAGGTCCGTGACACCGGTGCCGAGCCGCAGGCTGGGCCGGCCGCCGTTGAGGCGCACCGCGAAGGCGTTCTGCTGCGAGACCACCCAGCCGTCCGCGCCGGTGTTGCCGCTCGCGTTGATCCACAGCGCCACGCTGAAGTTGGCCGTGTCGATGGCCCCCACCGTGCCCGCCGCGTAGGAGTAGTCCGGCTGGATGTTGTCGCCCTGGAAGTCGTAGGCGCGCAACGCGTTGCCGGCGCGGTCGTTCACGAAGCCCCCGGAGGAGCCGGAGGTGAGCTGGCCGCCGAGGGTGAGGTGGTGGGCCCCGCCGCTCGAGTCGCTGAAGTTCCCGTTGAGCCGCCAGAAGCCCACCAGCCCCGCGGTGGGGAAGACGCTGGTGGCGGTGAAGGTCTTCGTGCTCGGGGCGCCGCGCGCGTCCGTGGCCGAGACGGTGATGGTGTAGGTGCCCTGGGCCGCGTAGGCGTGGCTCGCGTTGAGGGCGTTGTAGCCGGAGCTGAGCGGCGTGGTGGCGCCGTCACCCCAGGCGATGGACGCGCTCGCGATGGCGTCCACCGTGTCGGTGATGCTGCCGGTGAGCGTGAAGGTGGGGTCGCTGCTGGTCAGCGTGAGGTTGATGCTGGGCGGGCTGTTGAAGGGGCTCAGGGGCGCAGCGTCGCTGCCGTCCAGCAGCTGGTCGTTGTCCGTGTCCGGGTTGTAGGGATCGGTGCCCGCGGCCTTCTCCTGCGCGTCCGTGGAGCCGTCGTTGTCCGCGTCCGCGCTCGTCGGGTCGCTGAACACCTGGCGCGGGTAGCCGAGCGAGGCGGGCAGCCCCGTGCCGGCCGTCCAGCCGGTGCGCACCTCGTCGAAGTCGCTCACCGTGTCGTGGTCCGTGTCCACCGCACTGTCGGAGCTGCCGTAGAGCCGCTCCTCGTACGAGAGCAGGCCGTCCTTGTCGTCGTCCGACACGTAGGCCAGGTGCAGCTCCTGGCCGCGCTGCAGCACGATGTTGTCGAAGTCCTGCGCGCGGTCCGCGAGGCGCACATCCTTGGCGAAGAGCGCCCAGAAGCGCCGGCTCGCCGAGCCCTGCGGCGCGCTCACCTTGTCCTTGATCTGCGTGAGCACGCGCTTGCCCGCCTTGTCCTCGAAGCCGGTGCTGCCGGCCGCGGGCTGCCAGGGCGCGGTGGCGTAGGGGACCTTGATGTACTTCTCGAAGACCTCCTTCAGCGGCACGCCCGCGGGGCTGCCGTCCGCGTTGCGGCGCACGTTGGTGGCCACGCGGTAGCGCTCCACGCGCCCGTCGCCGTAGTCGATGACGAGCAGGCCGGTGCGGTCGTTCGTCACCTCGTTGAGGAAGGCGTAGTTGGTGCCCTCGGCGTTCTGCAGGTCGAAGTTGGAGACGCGGAAGCTCAGGGCAGAGGGCTGCTTGAGGAACTCCTTGATGAGGCCCGCGTTCACGCCCGTGGCGACCACCTGCTGGGCCACCGGCTTCTCCTCGAGCGGGCCGAGGTTGAACTCACCGAGCACCGGGGTGAGCGTGGCCACGGTCTTGAAGGTGCGGGTGAGCGGGTCGAACTGGAACGCGGTCACCGTGAGGTTGGTGAGCTTGAAGGGCTTGCTGCTCGCGTTCTTCAGCTTCATGCCCACGGAGAGGCGGCCGCTGGAGGTGCTCTCGGTGAGGTCCTGCGTGTCCGAGACGTACTTCTGGTACTCCTGCTGCGCGGTGCGGCTCGCGCTGCTGGTGAGGCTGGTGGAGTTCTCCTGGCTGTAGCCGGCGGACAGCGTGGCGCTGGCGCTCGCCGTCACGCTGCTCTCGGGGAAGCCGGCGCTGGCCTCCACGCCCACGGTGACGCTGGCCTCCACGGACAGGGTGCTGGCCACGGAGTCGGTGCGGCTCTGCTCGGTGGTGTCCGCGAGCGCGAGCACCTGGCCGTACTGCTTCTGGGTGGTGCTGCCGCTGCCGTAGGTGACGTCCAGGCGCACGTCCATGTTGCCCACGAAGCTGAGCTCCAGCTCCGGCACCTGCGCCACCAGCGGGTTGGTGGAGTTGGCGATGATCTCCTCGTAGTCGCTGCGCCCGTCGCCGTCCGTGTCCGCGAGGCTGGGGCTGCTGCCCCACACCTTCACCTCGTCGCCGTCCCACAGCTGGGTGCTGGAGGTGCCCGCGTTGACCGAGTCCCCGTCGGTGTCCACCGTCACGGGCACGCTGAGGTACACGCGCACCTCCTCGTAGTCCGAGAGCGTGTCCCCGTCCGTGTCCTTCTTGGTGGGGTCGGTCTTCTGGAACTCCTCGGCGTCCGTGAGGCCGTCGCCGTCGGTGTCCGCCTTGCGCGGGTCGCTCGCGACGTGCTCGAGCTTCTTCTCGCCCAGGCCCACGCGGTCCACCTGGATGTCCCAGCCGTTCGCCTCCTGCTGGTTCGTCAGCCCGTCGTGGTCCTCGTCCCCCGCGGGGTCCAGCACCGGCGTGCCCGGCGTGTCCGGCGTGCCCTGTGGATCCGGCTCCGCCGGCGCATCCGCGCCCCCGCACGACAGCATCAGCGCCACCAGGCCTGCGGCCAGGGCGCTCCGAAACGCGATCTTCATGGTGTGTGTCCCCCTCCGGACGTGAGGGTGCGGACCCTACACGGACTGTTGCGCCCGCAACAGACCCCCTCCCCCCGGAGGGCACCCGCGCTGCGCCAGGGGGCGAGGGCTGCGCTGCACGCCCGCTGCACCGGAGAGCGCCGCCGCGGCTTCCCCCGCGCACGATGCCGGCGGCTGCACCCGGGTGCCATGTTGCTGCGGGCGCGACCAGGTGGAGGACTCCCCGGGCATGCAGGTGGAGCGGGCAAGGGCAGAGGGGGGCGGACGCCTCTGGCGCGCACCGGCGCTGCGGCCGCTGCTCGCCTTTCTCGGCTACCTCGCGCTCGCGGAGGTGGGCTACCGGCTCGTGCTGCAGCCCGAGGGCATCGGCCTGTGGTGGGTGCCCCAGGGCTTCGCCCTCGCGGTGCTCGTGCGCTCCGGGCGCTCCGGGTGGCCGCTGCTGACCCTGGCGCTGATGCTCGCCGAGGCAGGGGTCGTCACCGCGCACGGCATGCCCCCGCCGGTCGCGCTGGCCTGGTCGCTCGCGGCGGCCCTGGAGGCGCTCGGCGGCGCCTGGCTCCTGCAGCGCAAGCTGGGCACCCCCGTGCGGCTGGGCAGCGTGGGGGACTGGCTCTGGTTCAGCGTGCTCGGCGGCCTCGCGGCGCCGCTGTTCGGCGCGCCCCTCGCGGCGGCCGCCTCGGTGCTCTGGCTCGGCGCGCCCTCCTACGGCCTGAGCTTCCTGAGCTGGGCCCTGAGCGACATGCTGGGCGTGCTCGCGCTCGCGCCGGTGCTGCTGTGCCTCGGCCCCGAGCGGCCGCTGCGCCTTCCGCGCGCGCGCAAGCTCGAGGCGCTGCTGCTGCTCGCCGGGCTGCTGCTCACCACCGAGTGCGTGTTCGGCACGCGCGTGCCGGGCGCGTACCTGATGCCGCTGCCCTACCTCGTCTTCCCCTTCGCCCTCTGGGCGGCGCTGCGCTTCGGCATGCTCGGGGCGGCGAGCGCCACCCTGCTCGTCGTGGGCTTCGCCGTGGTCCACACGGTGGAGGGAGAGGGGCCCTTCGTGCTGCTCGAGCTGGGCACGCGCCAGCGCGTCTGGCTGCTGCAGGCCTTCCTCCTCGTGCTGGGGCTGTGCACGCTCACCCTCGCCGCCTCGCTGGCGGAGCGGCGCGCGGCGGAGCAGCGGCTCGCGCTGCACGCGCGCGTGGGCGAGCTGCTGGGCGCCTCGCTGGACCGCGAGGCCACGCTCGGCAAGCTCACGCGCCTGCTCGTGCCCGCGTGGGCCGAGGCCTGCGCGGTGCTGCTCACCCAGGAGGACGCCGAGGCGCCGGCCGCCGTGGCCCACGCGGAGGCGCAGGACGAGGCGCAGCTGTGGACGCGGCTGCGCGAGGAGGCGGCGCGGCCGCTCACGCGCCAGCTCGCGCCGGGGGAGCGCGAGCTGCGGGTGCCGCTCGCGAGCCGGGGGCGCGCCCTGGGCTGGCTGCTGCTCGCGCGCTCCGAGCGCGCGCGCCCCTTCGATGCGAACGACGTGCACAGCGCGGAGGAGATCGCCCGGCGCACCGCGCACGCGCTCGAGGCGATGCGCCTGTACGAGGAGCGCGGCGAGGCGGTGGCCCTGCGCGACGACTTCCTGTCCGTGGCGGCCCACGAGCTGCGCACGCCGCTCACCAGCCTGCACCTGCAGCTGCGCCGCTTCGACGCGCTCCTGCACGAGCACGGCGCCGAGCCCGTGCTGCAGCGCAAGCTCGAGGTGGTCTCCCGCCAGGCGGCGCGCCTCAACCAGCTGGTGGAGACGCTGCTGGACGTGGCGCGCATCTCGCGCGGGCACCTGGAGCTGCGCGTGGAGGAGCTGGACCTGGCGGCGCTCGCCGCGGAGGTGGCCGAGCGCTTCGGCGAGGACCTCGCGCGCGCCGGCTGCGAGCTGCGGCTGCGGCTGCGCCCCATGCGCGTGCGCGGCGACCGGCTGCGGCTCGAGCAGGTGGTGAGCAACCTGCTCGCCAACGCGGTGAAGTTCGCGCCCGGAGAGCCCGTGGAGCTCGCCGGGGAGCCGGACGGCGCCTTCGCCTGCCTCCGGGTGCACGACGGCGGGCCCGGCGTGCCCGAAGCGCAGCGCGAGCACATCTTCGACCGCTTCGCCCGCGCGGTGTCCTCGCGCTGGTACGGCGGGCTGGGGCTGGGGCTGTACGTGAGCAGCGAGATCGTCTCGGCCCACGGCGGCCGGCTGCGCCTGGTGGACGCCCCCGGCGGCGGCGCGTGCTTCCTCACCGAGCTGCCCCTGCTCGCCCAAGCCCCCCGCTGGGCACAGGACGCGCAGCACGCCTCCGGGAGCTGATCTCCCCACATCCCGTCCCACCTCCCTCCGGGGCCCCGCGCAGGGGGGCCCCCTGGGCACGCGGGCGGGCTGAGGGCAGACTTGCGCCCGAGATGCCGCTCCCCGCCCCGAGGACCTCCGCTTGAGGGTCTGCGCTTGACCCCCGTGGCCCTGGTGGGCGTGCTGGGCGCGTGCATGGGCCTGACGGTGGCGTGCTTCGGCATCGCCTTCTCGTCGGCGCCCGGCTGGCGCAACGAGCGCGCCTTCTACCTGCTCGCGCTCGCCTGCGGGCTGTACTCGGCGTGCGACGTGGTGCCCACCATCGACGTGGCCGAGGGCTGGCGCGCGCCTGCGCTGCGCATGTCCTTCGCGGCGGCCTCGGCGGGGCTCGCGTGCTGGTACCTGCTGGGCCTGCGCTCCTTCCCCTCGCGCTCCCTGCAGCTGCTCACGCGGGTCCTGCTGCCGCTGCACGGGGTGGCGGCGCTGCTCGCGCTGGTGCCGGGGCTCGCGGTGTCCGAGCGGGTGCAGCTGCGCGAGGTGGCGTGGCTGGGCGTGGTGTACCGGGACAAGGCGCCCACGGCCCTCGGCGAGGCGCTGGTCTACTTCTTCGCGCTCTCGCTGCTCGCGCTCGCGGTGCACATCCTGCGCGCGGCGCGCCAGGGCGTGGCGGACGCGCGGCTGTACCTCGCCTGGCTGGGCGCGATGCTCACCGCGCTGCTGGTGGACGGGCTCTCGTTCCTCGGCTACGTGAACGGGCCCTACATCGCGCCGCTCGCCTTCCTCGTGGTGATGCTCACCATGAGCGTGCTCACCGTGCGCCGCTTCATCGCCAGCGCGCGGGCGCTGGAGGAGCTGAGCACGAAGCTGGAGCGGCGCGTGGAGGAGCGCACCCGCGAGCTGTCCGCGGCCCACTCGGCGCTCGCGCGTGCCGAGCGGCTCGCCGCCATGGGGCAGCTGTCCGCGGGCGTGGCCCACGAGGTGAACAACCCGGCCGCCGCCGTGAGCGCGAACCTCGAGTACCTGCGCGCGGGGCTCGCGGCCGGCAGCCTGCCGCGGGATGCGACCGAGTGCCTCGAGGAGAGCCTCGCGGGCATGCAGCGCATCGCGCGCATCGTGCGCCAGCTGCTGGACACGGGGCGGGCGACGAGCGCGGCGGACGCCGAGGACGCGGGCACCCGCGGCAGCACGCACGTGCGCAGCACCGTGCAGCGCACGCTCGCGCTGGTGCGCGCGGTGGTGCCGGACCTGGCGCAGCTGCACTTCGAGGTGCCCGAGGCGCTGCACACCCGCGGCTCGCCGCAGCTGCTCGAGCAGGTGCTCACCAATCTCGTGGTCAACGCGGGCCACGCCATCGCGGCCGGAGGGCGCGGCCGGGGCCGCATCGACGTGCGCGCCTCACACGTGGCCGCGCAGGGCGACGACGACGCGCAAGTGCAGATCGAGGTGCAGGACGACGGCTGCGGCATGGACGCGCGCACCCAGCAGCGCATCTTCGACCCCTTCTTCACCACCAAGCCGGTGGGCCAGGGCACCGGCCTGGGGCTCTCGGTGACGGCGGGCCTGGTGAGCGCGCTGGGCGGACAGCTCTCGGTGGAGAGCACCCTGGGCCAGGGCACGGTGATGCGGCTGCGGCTGCCCGCGGCGCCGCCCGCGCCGGTGTCCCAGACCCCGGCCGCCTGCGGGCCCGTGCCCGCCGCGCTCCCGGGGCTGAGGCTGCTGCTGGTGGAGGACGACGCCTCGGTGCGCGGCGCGCTGCAGCGCACGCTGGGCGAGTGGTGCACGCTCGAGCTCGCCGCGGGGGTGGACGAGGCGCTGGCGCGGCTGCGCGAGGGCCCGCGCCCCGATGCGGTGCTGTGCGACCTGATGATGCCCGCCGGCGGCGGCCAGCGCCTCTACGAGGAGCTGCGCGCGCGAGACCCCGCGCTCGCCGCGCGGCTGCTCTTCCTCACCGGCGGCGCCACGTCGGAGGAGGCGCGGCGCTTCCTCGAGCGCCAGCCCCAGCCGGTGGTGCTCAAGCCCATCGCCCCGGACGCGCTGTGGGCCGCCGTGCTGCGCCTGCAGCTGGGCGAGCGCGCCGGCGCCGCGGCGGCCTGAGCCTCGGCCGGCGCTTCGGGCCCGGGCCCGGGGCCCGCCTGCTCCCCCCACGCACGGCAGCAGACGGCAGCCGCCCCGGCTGCGCGGCGGCGGTGGCGCTCCGCGGAGTGAAGCGGTATGCGACGGCGCATGAGCGCGAACGACGTCATCATCCTCTTCGGCGGTACCTCGGACGAGCGGCGGGTGTCCGTGGCCTCGGCGCAGAACGTGGCCACCGTGCTGCCGGAGGCCGAGGTCTGGTTCCAGGCGCCCGACGGCTCGGTGACGCCCTGCCCCCGCGCGACCCTCGCCGCGCACCAGAACGCCTACACGACGGACCTGCAGCTGCCCGGGACTGCGCGCTGGCCCAGCCTCGACGCGGCGCTGGACGCGGGCGAGGCGCGGGGGAAGACCTTCTTCCTCGCGCTGCACGGCGGGCAGGGCGAGGACGGCACCACGCAGCGCGCGCTGGAGCGCCGCGGCCTCGCCTTCACCGGCTCGGGCTCGGAGGCGAGCGCGAAGGGCTTCGACAAGGAGCGGGCGAAGGCGCTCGCGGCGAAGGCCGGCGTGCGCACGGTGGAGTCGGTGGAGCTCACCGGGGACGCGGGCGCGATGCTCTCCGCGCTGCAGGGGCTGCTCGCGCGCCACGGCCGCCTCGTGGTGAAACCCATCCGCGGCGGCTCCTCGGTGGGGCTCTACCACGTGAAGGGGCCCGAGGACGCCGGGCGCGCGGCCCGCGAGGTGGCGGCGCAGGCGCCGCAGGTGGCCTTCCTCGCGGAGGCCTTCGTGCAGGGCACCGAGCTCACCGTGGGCGTGGTGGACTCGCTGGACGGCAAGCGGCGCGCGCTGCCCTGCTCGGAGGTGCGCGTGGACCCGGGCCGCGCCTTCGACTTCGAGGGCAAGTACCTGGGCAAGGGCACCCTGGAGCTCACCCCCGCCGAGGTCCCCCCGGACGTGTTCCAGGCCGCGCAGGCGCTCGCCGTCACCGCGCACGAGGCGCTCGGCTGCGAGGGCTACACGCGCACGGACATCATCGTGGGCGCGCGCGGGCCGGTGTACCTGGAGACGAACACGCTGCCGGGCCTGACCAAGGCCTCGTTCATCCCGCAGCAGCTCGCCGCGGAGGGCACCGCGCTGCGGCCCTTCCTCGAGGAGCAGCTCGCGCTCGCGCGGGCGCGGCGCGACCGCCAGCGCTGAAGCGCCGCGGTGACTAGGGCGCGCGCGTGGGGCCGCCCTGCACGCCCACCGCGTGGTGGAACACCAGGTGGCCGCCCAGCCAGCCGCCGCCGAGGACGAGCAGGGCGACGGCCGCCTCCATCCCGAGCGCGAGCGCCCGGGCGTCGGGCTCCGGCACCGGGCCTCCGCGAAAGGCGAGGCTCAGCCCCGAGAGGCTGACGGCCGTGAGCATCGCGCCGAGGTGGAAGAGCCCCGTCTTCGAGGCGGGGCTCTCGGAGGGCACGGCGCTGTAGTCGATGAAGCCGGTGAGCGCGGCGGGAAGGGCCGCGACGAGCCCTCCGACGACGCACCAGAAGCCCAGCTGCCAGAACAGCGCCTCCGCGCGCAGCCACCCCGCCGCATCCGCCACCGGCGCGAGCGTGAGCAGCACCAGCGGGAAGGCCGTGAGCGGCGGGTGCACCGGGTGACCGAAGAGGCGCAGGCCCTTGCGCATGGCGCGCTAGCTCCCCGGCCGGAGGATGGCGACCAGCAGCACCGCGAAGGCCACCACCGCCACCAGGCCGTGCACTGCGACGACCGGCCTGGGCAGCGCCTTGCGCTGCAGGTGCATCGCGAAGAGGACGAAGCCCCCCAGCGCCGCGAGCACGAAGAGCACCAGGGCGGTCTTGGCCAGCCCCGGCGCCTGGCCTCCCATCACGGCGAGCAGCAGCACGACGAGCCCCGCGGCGGCCGCGAGCCCGTGGACCACGGCGATGCCCAGGGGCGGGTGGGCGCGCCCGCGAAAGACGAGGGCGGCCATGAAGACGCCGCCGAGGGCGGCGAGGGCGAAGAGGACGGCAGGCAGGGTCATCGGAGCGCTCCAGGGGTGCGGGGGGAAGTCATGGGGACTGCGGCGGGGGGCGTGGACTCCAGCGCGAGCTCGGCGCGCAGGCCCTCGGCGTCGCGGCCCACCGTGAGCACGGCGAGGGTGCGCGCGCCCTGCACGAAGCGCACGGTGCAGTCGCGCGCCTCGAGGCTGCCGAGCCGCTCGGTGCGCTCGAAGCCCTCGGGGCTGCCCACGCAGCTGAGCGCGAGGTCGTACTGCTGGGTCCAGAAGAAGGGCACCGCCTCGAAGGGCTCGCCGCGGCCGAGGATGTTGCGCGCGGCCGCCTGCCCCTGCCGCTGCGCCACCACCCAGTGCTCCACGCGCAGCGCGCGGCCGGTGTGCGGGTCGGGCCAGCGCGCGATGTCCCCGGCCGCCCACACCCCGGGCGCGCTCGTGCGCAGCTGCGCGTCCACCTTCACGCCGCGGTCCAGCGCGAGGCCCGCCGACTCGGCGAGCGCGAGCGAGGGCCGCACGCCCACGCCCACCACCACCAGCTCGGCGGGCAGCGCCTCGCCGCCGCTCAGGGTCACGCCCCCGCGGTCGATGGCCACCGCGCGCTTGCCCATATGGAAGCGCACGCCGTGGGACTCGTGCAGCGCGCGCAGGAAGGCGCCCACCTCCGCGCCCACCACGCGCTCCAGGGGCTCTGTGCCGGGGGCCACCACGTCCACCTCCAGCCCGCGGGTGCGCAGCGCCGCAGCCACCTCGAGCCCGATGAAGCCCGCCCCCAGCAGCACCGCGCGCCTCGCCCGGGCGGCGCGCGCGATGATGGCGCGGCAGTCGGCGAGCGTGCGCAGCGTGTGCACGTGCGGCAGGCGCGCGCCGGGGATGTCCAGCTGCACCGGGTCCGCGCCGGTGGCGAGCAGCAGCGCGCCGTAGCCGAGCTGCGTGCCGTCCGAGAGCGAGACGGTGCGCGCGGCGGTGTCCAGCGCGGTCGCCCGCACGCCCACGCGCAGCTCGATGCCCGCCTTCGCGTAGTCCTCGCCGCTGCGCAGCGGGATCCACTCCTCCGGGGCGCTGCCCGCCAGGTAGTCCTTGGAGAGGTTGGGGCGATCGTAGGGCGGGCTCTCGTCCGCGCCCACCAGCACCACGCGCCCCGCGCAGCCCTCGCGCCGCAGCGTCTCCGCCGCCGCGTGCCCTGCCGCGCCCGCCCCGATGATGACGACGGACTCCGGCGTGGGGCCCGGGGCCGGCACCGGCCGCTGCGCAGGCTTCCGGCCCAGCACCCGCACGCGGCCCGCGTCCCGCTCCAGCGCGTAGCAGCCCAGGCCGTTGAGCGCGGGCGGGCGCAGCACCGCGCCCGAGCGCAGGTCGAAGGCCGCGTGGTGCCAGGGGCAGCGCAGAGTGGCGCCCACCTGCAGGCCCTCGGCGAGCGGCGCGCCGTAGTGCGGACAGGTGGCGCTCACGGCGAACAGCTCCTCGCCCGCGCGCAGCAGCAGCACCGGCTCCCCGTTCGCGTGGCCCAGCAGCGGCTGGCCTTCGATGACGCAGTCCACCGGCACGCCCTCGGCGGCGAGGTCCGGTCCCGTCAGCGCTGCGCTGCCTGCACCCATGGTGGAGCCCTCGCGGCGCGTGCGCGCCGGTCCCCTCCGTGGGGCCGGGCAGGCCACGCCTTCCCGTGTTGGAGGCGCGGGGGGCCGGAAACGTGACGTGGAAAAAGTCGGGGGGGGGCCGTGGCTCGAGCCGCGGCGCGTCTCGCGCGCCGGGAGGCGCGTGGAGCGTGGACGCCCATCCGGGCGCAGCGCCGGCGCGGGCCAGCGTGGACGGCGGGCACGCGCCCCTCCCCTCGGCGCGCACCTGGCACGCGCGCTGCTCCCTGTCCCTTCCGACCTCAGGCGGTCGACGCCGAGCGAGGCGACCTCCGGGCCATGAGGGCCTGGCGGGCAAATGGGGGAAGGGCGAGGGCGATGATGCTGATGGCGGGAAAGCGGTTGGCGGTGTTCTCCATCCGGGAGGGCAAGGGCGGGAGCATCTGGGTGCGCGCAGGCAGCGCGTTCGTGAACAAGGACGGGTCGCTCAACCTGCTGCTGGACGTGCTGCCGCTGGACGGCAAGCTGCACGTGCGCGAGGCGGCGGAGCGGCGCGATGCGCCCGCGCCCGCGCCCGCGCGCTACGCGCCGGAGCCCGAGGCGGCGGGGGCGCACTCGTGAGCGCGCGGCTGAGGCTGTGGGTGCTCGCGCTGCTGGTGGGCGCGGCGCTGCTCGCGGTGGCCCCCGCGCACGCGGCCGCGTCGCGCCGGCGCGCAGTGCAGTACGTGGGGCAGGTGAACCTCAACGAGGCGAGCGCCACCCAGCTCGACGCCCTGCCCGGCGTGGGCGAGAAGGCGGCGCAGAGCATCGTCGCCTACCGCGAGAAGCGGCGCTTCGGGCGTGTCGAGGAGCTGGTGAAGGTGAAGGGCTTCGGCAAGAAGCGCTTCCTCCTGCTCAGGCCCCACCTCACCCTCGAGGGGCCCAGCACCTTCCGGGTCGAGCGCCTGCCCGCGGGAGGAGGGCGCGGCGCGGCGCGCTGAGGATGGGGGGAGAGGTAGGAGCGGTCTCTACCCCGGTGGGGCGCGGACACCCGCCCCTGCCGGCCCGTCCGCTCGCCAGGCGGCCACTTCGCGCACCGGGGTTGGGGCCGGCCGCTGCAGGGCATAGCATCGCCCCTACGCCCTCCCGATGAAGATCCGCTCCAAGCTGCTGTACCTCTCCGCCGCGGTGCTCCTGCTGGTGGGGGCGCTCGCGGGCGCGCTGCTGCACCACGCGGCGCGGGGCCGGCAGCTGCGCAGCCTCGCCAACCTCGGCGCGGCGCAGCTGGACGCGTACACCCGGCTGCGCACCGCCCCCGCGGGCCTGCTGGCGGCGCAAGGGCCGCTCGCGCCCCGGCTCACCCGGCTGCAGCAGCAGATGCGCGAGACGCTGGAGGCGCTGGAGGCCGCCTCGCGCGAGGAGGCGCGCTGGGCCGAGCAGCCGCTCGCGGAGGAGCAGCAGGACGTGCACGCCATCCGCGAGGCCTGCGAGCGCTGGCTGCGCGAGGACGTGGAGCCGCTCGCGCGCGAGGCCGCGCAAGCGCCCTCCGACACGCCGCTCTCCGAGGCGCAGTGGGGGGCGCTCGCCGCCGGCTTCGCGCGCAAGGTGGAGCCGCGGCTCGCGCAGGCTGAGCGCGAGGAGCAGCGCACGCGCGCGGAGCGCACCGCGATCAACGCGGGCGTGGTGCAGCTCAGCCGCCTGCTCGCCACGCTCGGGCCGCTCGTGGCGCTCGCGGTGCTGCTCGCGCTCTTCGCCGGGGTGGTGTACCCGCTGGCGCGCGGGCTGCGGGTGCTGCTCGCGGGCGCGCGCCGGGTGGGCGCGGGAAAGCTGGACACCGAGCTGAGCCTGCCGGGCGGCGACGAGCTCGCGGAGCTCGCGGGCGCCTTCAGCGGCATGGCGCGCGGGCTGCGCGAGAGCCTCGCCGCCGAGGTGCGGGCGCGCGAGGCGGAGCGCCAGGCGGTGGAGCGGGCGCTGCAGCACGAGGGCGCGCTGCTCGAGGAGCAGGTGCGCGCGCGCACCGCGGAGCTGGAGGCGGCGAACCGCCAGCTGTGCGAGAGCTTCCGCCAGCTGAAGGAGACGCAGGCCCAGCTGCTGTTCGCGGACCGGCTCGCCTCGGTGGGCATGCTGGCCGCCGGCGTCGCGCACGAGGTGAACAACCCCCTGTCCTTCGTGCTGGGCAACCTGCGCTTCGCGCGCGAGGCGCTCGCGCAGGGGCGGGCGCTGGAGGAGGGCGAGCGCGCGGAGCTGCTCGAGGCGCTGGGCGAGGCGCACGTCGGCGCGGACCGGGTGCGGCTCATCGTGCAGGACCTCAAGACCTTCAGCCGCCCCCAGGACGCGCGCGAGCGCCCGGTGGACCTGCGCGAGGTGCTGCGCGTGGCGGTGAAGATGGCCGGCAGCGAGCTGCGCCACCGCGCCCACGTGGTGGAGGCCTACGCGGAGGCGCCCCGCGTGCAGGGCAGCGAGGCGCGCCTCAGCCAGGTGTTCCTCAACCTCCTCATCAACGCGGCGCAGGCCATCAGCCCCGGCCACCCCGAGCGCCACGAGGTGCGCATCGCGCTCCATGCGGTGGAGGGCGGCGCCTGCGTGGAGGTGAGCGACACGGGCACCGGCATCGCGCAGGCGGACCTCGCGCGCATCTTCGACCCCTTCTTCACCACGAAGCCGGTGGGCAGCGGCACGGGCCTCGGCCTCAGCGTGTGCCACGGCATCGTGAGCGCGCTGGGCGGGCGCATCGAGGTGCAGAGCGAGCCGGGCCGGGGCACCACCTTCCGCGTCACCCTGCCCGCGGCCTCGCCCGCCGCGGAAGACGCGGCGGCCTCGCCCGAGGCGGCCCTCCCCGGCCTCCCGGCGGCCGCTGCCGCCGCCGCAGCGCCCGGCTCCCAGCGGCTGCTGGTGGTGGACGACGAGCCGGCGGTCGGGGCGCTCGTGCGCCGCATCCTCGGGCCGCACGCGCACGTCACGTACGCGCCCAGCGGCGCCGAGGCGCTCGCGCAGCTGGCCTCGGCGGCGCCCTTCGACGTGGTGCTCTGCGACGTGATGATGCCCGGGATGACGGGCATCGAGCTGCACGGGCAGGTGGCGCGCCAGGGCTTTGGCCAGGAGCGCGCCTTCGTCTTCATGACGGGCGGCGCCCTCACCGCCGAGGTGCAGCACTTCCTCGACCGGGTGCCCAACCCCACCCTCGCCAAGCCCTTCGCGCCCGAGCCGCTGCTCGCGCTGCTCGCCCCGCGCGCCTAGGCCCGCGCCCCGGCTGCCTGCCTGCCCGACTCCGGGCGCCCCCGAGTGTTGAGCACCAGGGAGCAGGGAGGCGTGCGGGGCGCGAAAGTGCGCCGGGCGGCTCGCCAACCGGGTGCGCGATGCCCCACCTTGTGGAACACAGACCTGGGCGGAACGCTCCGCCCGCACCCGGAGGCTTCGATGGGTCGCAGCTACAGCGAGTATCCCTTCCACGAGCAGCAGCCCGCCCTGGGGATGCAGGGCTCGGGGGCGCGGCTGGGCAACGACGAGGACACCCAGAAGCTGGCGCAGCAGGCGCCCTCCCTCCCGCCCACCGGCGAGAGCTACCGCCAGCCCAACGCCCAGACCGTGCAGCGCTACCAGGAGCGCCGCGCCGCGCGCCTGGCCGCCGAGGCGGCCGGGGAGAGCACCGGCGGCGCGGGGGACCGCGACGAGCGGGACGCGCACGAGGACGAGGACGACGCGCAGGAGCTCGAGGCCGCGGAGCCGCGCACCGGGAGCACCGGGGGCGGCGCGCGGTCCGCGGAGGCGAGGCCGGCCGCCGCGGGCAGGCCCGCCGCGGACGCGCAGGGCGCAGCGAAGCAGGCCCCGGCGGCGAAGAAGACCGCCGCGAAGAAGGGCGCTGCGGAGAAGGCGCCTGCGATGAAGGCCGCTGCGAAGAAGACCGCCGCAAAGAAGGCGCCTGCGAAGAAGAGCGCGGCGAAGAAGCCTGCGGCGAAGAAGACCGCGGCGAAGAAGGCGCCTGCGAAGAAGGCCGCGGCAAAGAAGACCGCAGCGAAGAAGGCCCCCGCGAAGAAGAGCGCGGCTGGGCGCGGCGGGATGCTCGCGCGCGCCGGAGCCGCGGCGAAGAAGGCCGTGCGCGGCGTGGCGAAGAAGGTCGCGGGCGGACGCGGCGCCAAGAAGCGCTGAGCCCCAGGCGCAGCCGTCCCCTCTTCCCCTGGGAGAGGGTCGGGGTGAGGGATGGACAGCGGGCACGCGGCCCTCACCGGCCCGGCGCCCTGGGCCCACGGGCCCCCGCGCGCCGCGAGGGCCCTCCGCCCGCGAGCGCTCGCCCCCTCCCCTGCGCCAGGGGGCCTGTCCCACCCCAGGACACAGGGCGCTCTCCCCTGTTCACCGGCGCACCGTGGGTGAGGGGCGGCCGGACGGCCCGCCGGAGAAGGTTGGGACAACAAGCAGTGCTTTGAGGGACAATGAACCCATGAAGGCGATGGGCAACTCGAACGGCGCGGACGCGGAGCAGCCCCCCTCCCTCGGGGAGGCGCTCGAGTTCATGCGCCTCGTGTGGGCGGTGGACCACGGGCTGCAGTCCACCTCCAAGCGCATGGAGTCGACGCTGGGGCTCACCGGGCCGCAGCGCCTCGTGGTGCGGCTCGTGGGGCGCTTTCCCGGCATCTCCGCGGGGCGGCTCGCGGGGCTGCTGCACGTGCACCCCAGCACGCTGACCGGCGTGCTCAAGCGGCTGGAGAAGCGCGGGCTCATCGAGCGGCGCAGCGACCCGCTCGACGCGCGCCGTGCCCTCTTCCACCTCACCCCGGCCGGCCGGCCGCTGGACGTGCAGGCGCCCGGCACGGTGGAGGCGGCCGTCACCCGGGTGCTCGCGCGCATGAGCCGCGCGCGCATCGTGGGCACCCAGGAGGTGCTCACCGCGCTCGCCGAGGAGCTGGGCGGCAGCACCGCCCCCGAGCCGGGCGTGGAGCCGGTGGCCCCCGGCGGCCCGGGCTCGCGCCGCTCCGCCTCCCGCTAGGCCGCGCGCGGCAGCGGCGGCGCCCGCGCGCTGCTACACAGGGGGAGGCCCTCCCCCGCGCGGCCCGCGGGACGAGGAAATACGCCACCCGCCCGCGGGTTGGCTCGCGACCGAGGCGGTGAGCCCCCGTGAACTTCGAGACCCCGCAGAGCCCAGCGCCCCAGTCCTCGCCCCTGCCCCCGCCGCCCTCCGGCCCGGGCACGGGTGCGGGCGCCAACCAGGCCCGGGTGCCACCGCGCACCGGCGGGGTGGCGCGGCTGCTCGCGGCGGTGCGCGCCCGCCAGCGCCGCATCTTCTGGCTGCAGGGCGCGCTGCTGGGGCTCGCGGCCGGGCTGGTGCTCGCGCTCGCCGGGGCGCTGCTCTCCTCGCTGTGGTTGCCGGGGGGCAGGGCGCTGCTCGCGCTCGCCCCGCTCACGGCGCTGGGGCTCGCGGCCCTCTTCGGGCTGTGGCGCGCGGCGCGCGCGGTGGGCGATGACGCGCGCACGGCGCGGCGGGTGGGTGAGGCGCGCCCCGAGCTCTCGCTGGACGTGCTCGCCGCGGTGGAGCTGCAGCGCGAGCGGGCGGCACAGGAGCCCACCCCGGACGAGGCGCCTGCGCGGCACTCGGCGGCGCTCGCGGACGCCTTCCTCGCGCAGATGGACGCGCGGGCGGATGGGGTGGACGCGCGGGGCATCGTGGAGGCGGAGCCCGCGCGGCGCGCGGGGCTGGTGCTCGCGGCAGCGCTGCTGCTCGCGCTCGGGCTCGTGCTCCTCGCGGGCGGGCGCGTGCGCTCGGGGCTCTCGCGCGCGCTGCAGACGCAAGGGGCCGCCGGCGCGGAGGCAGCGCCCGTGGAGCCCATCACCGGAGACATCGAGCTCACCTACCGCTACCCCGCGTACACCGGGCTCGCGCCGCGCACCGTGCCGGGCACCACCGGCGAGGTGAGCGCGCCGGCGGGCACCGAGGTCGCGCTGAAGACGCGCAGCGACCGGCCGGTGGCGCGCGCGGAGCTGGTGGTCAACGGCGAGGCGCTGCCGCTCCAGGTCTCCGGGGGGCGCGAGCTCACCGGCAGCTTCGTGGCGAAGAAGGCGGGCCACTACCACTTCGTCTTCTCCGCGGCCGGCGCCTCGGAGCCGCTCGCGGTGGGCCCGGACATCGCGCTCAATGTGGAGGCGGACGCGCCGCCCCAGGTGACGCTGCTCACCCCGGCGGCCGAGCTGGAGGTGGACCCCGGCCAGAAGGTGACGCTGAAGTACGAGGCCACGGACGACTACGGGCTCTCCGGCGGGCTCGCGCTCGTGTACCGGCTGCCGGGCCGCCCCGAGGACACGCGCGTGGCGCTGCCGCGCGAGGACTCCCGGCGCGCGCGCGGCCAGTACACGTGGGACCTCGGCCAGCTGCCCGGCGGGCGCAAGCTGCAGCCCGGCGATCGCATCAGCTACTACGTGGAGGCGAAGGACAACGACGCGGTGGAGGGGCCCAAGCGCGGAGTGAGCCGCACCCAGACCCTGCGCGTGTACAGCGCGAGCGAGCACCGGCGCGAGGCGCTGCAGAAGGCCGAGCAGCTGTGGAACCGCATGGTGGACCACCTCGCGGACCGGCTGGAGGCGCCCGAGCGGGCAAAGAAGGGCGTGGACCCGGCGGCCGTGGGCAACGGCAGCAGCGTGGATGCGCGCGGGCAGAGCCTGGTGGAGGACCTGCGCGCGCTCTCGCAGGCGCTGGGCAAGGAGCGCGACGCGCCGGCCGAGCTGGTGACGGCGCTGCAGAACATCTCCCAGTCGCTGGGCCAGCGCGTGCGCGCCACCGCCGAGCTGCGCAAGCTGTACCTGCGCTACACGAAGCTGCGCGGCAACGACTGGGGCACCGGCAACCGGCTCGCGAGCACGCTGGACGAGGAGGTCACCGAGCTCGAGCGCGACGTGCTCTACCTCGAGAGCCTGCTGGACCGCACCCGGCTGCAGGAGATCCAGGAGCTCGCCCAGCGCCTCTCCGGCGAGCGGCGCGAGCTCAGCCGCCTCATCGAGCAGTTCAAGGCGAGCCCCAGCGAGGCGGCGCAGGCGGAGGTCATGCGGCAGATCGAGAGCGTGCGCCAGCGCATGCAGGAGCTCGCGCAGCGCATGAGCGAGCTGCGCCAGGGCATCCGCGACGAGCACCTCAACGCCGAGGCGCTCGAGGAGATGATGAAGGAGCAGGACGTCTCCAGCTCGCTCGACGACGTGGAGAAGCTGATGCGCGAGGGCAAGGCGGACGAGGCGCTCGCGAAGCTGCAGCAGCTCAGCCAGCAGATGGACGAGATGATGCAGGGCCTGGACGACGCCGGGGAGGACTTCGGCAGCGAGCAGTACCCGGAGCTCGCCGAGAAGTACGGCAAGTTCATGAAGGACCTGGACGAGACCGCCCAGAAGCAGCAGCAGCTCAGCGAGCAGACCCGCAAGCTGCGAGACGCCGCGCGCGAGCGCAGCCGCGACCGGCTGGGGCAGAAGGGCCAGGCGCTCAAGGACGAGCTGCTCAAGGACGTGTCCCAGGCCCAGAAGGGCTACGCCGAGCGGCGCGTGGACGAGCTGAGCAGCCGCGGCGCGCGCCCCCTCGAGGAGGTGCAGAACGAGCTGCAGAACGTGGAGAACGCGCTCAAGGCGAACGACTTCGACCTCGCCGCCGAGGCCGCCCAGCGCGCGCAGAGCGCCGCCGAGCAGCTGTCCATGCTGGGGCAGCAGCAGCGGGAGCTGGACGTGATGTGGGGCAACCCGCCCGAGGTGCGCCAGCAGTCCGCGGACCTGGCGAAGAAGCTGCGCCAGGAGGGCGAGCGCGTCTCGGACGTGAGCCGCAAGCTGCAGAGCCTCTTCCCGCCGCCGGGCAGCCAGCTGAGCGCGGGCGAGAAGGATCAGCTCAAGAAGCTCGCCGGGCAGCAGCAGCAGCTGGGTGAGAAGGCGCAGTCCTTGCGCGAGCAGATGGAGGAGATGGAGCAGATGGCGCCGCTGTTCGGCGAGGAGGCCGGCGAGCAGATGGAGGGCATCGGTCAGAAGATGGGCGATGCGGCCCAGCGCATGGCCGGCCAGGACCCGCAGAAGGGCTACGGCGAGCAGCAGGGCGCGATGGAGGCGCTCAAGCAGTTCCAGCAGGCGATGAAGGAGAGCCAGCGCGGGCGCGGCAAGGGCAAGGGGCTGCCCTTGCCCATGGCCGGCGGCCAGCGGCGCCAGGGCAACGGACGCGACAGCAGCCAGGAGAAGGTGGAGCTGCCGGACGCGGACGCCTACCAGGCGCCCAAGGAGTTCCGCCAGGACCTGCTCGACGCGATGAAGCAGGGCGCTCCGGAGAAGTACAAGGACCAGGTGAAGCGCTACTACGAGGAGCTGGTGAAGTGAGACTGCCTGTCCTCCTCTCGGCGCTGCTGCTCGCCACCTCCGCGCTCGCGGCGCCTCCGGCCTCCTCCACGCCCGAGCCGCGCGGCGAGGTGCGCGCACGGCTCTCCAGCGTGGAGCAGTACCTGGACGACTGGGACGTGCCGGCGGCGCGCCGCGAGCTGGAGGCGCTGCAGAAGCTGGTGCCCGCGGACATCGAGCCGCTCAAGTACTTCCAGGGCCGCATCGCCTTCGAGGAGGGGCGCTACGACGAGGCGGTGGGGCTGCTCGAGGGCGCGAAGGTGGACGACAAGCCGGGCAGCTACCTGCGGCTCGCGCGCGACACCCGCGACATCGTGAAGGGCCACCAGAAAGCCGAGAGCGAGCACTTCATCCTGCTCTACCCCCCGGGCAAGGACGCCATCCTCGCGCCCTACGCGCTCGAGACGCTGGAGGCCATCCACCGCGCGCTGCAGCAGGACCTGGGCTACGCGCCGCCCGGCAAGGTGCGCGTGGAGCTGGTGAACAGCGCGCGCGAGCTCTCCAAGGTGAGCACGCTCACGCTGAAGCAGATCCAGACCACCGGCACCATCGCCATCTGCAAGTTCAACAAGCTGATGGTGACCAGCCCCAAGGCGGTGGCGCGCGGCTACGACTGGCAGGACACGCTCGCGCACGAGTACGTGCACCTGGTGGTGAGCCAGCTCAGCCACAACACCGTGCCCATCTGGCTGCACGAGGGGCTCGCGAAGTACCAGGAGAGCCGCTGGCGCGGCGAGGGGGGCCTTGCGCTCACGCCCTCCACGCTCGCGCTGCTGGGCCGGCGCGTGAAGAGCAACACGCTGGTCCCCTTCGAGAAGATGCACCCCTCCATCGCCATGCTGCCCACCGCGGAGGACGCGGCCACGGCCTTCGCCGAGGTGTTCTTCGCCATCGACTACCTGCACGGCGAGAAGGGCACCGCCGGGATGCGCGCGCTCATCGCGTCGCTCAAGGGCGGGCAGACGGACAAGAAGGCGGTGGAGAGCGCCATGGGCATGCCCTTCGCGCAGTTCGAGAAGGGCTGGCTCGCGCACATCAAGCAGCAGCCCTTCCCCAAGGAGCTGCTGCCGCGCGAGCAGGTGGTGCTGAAAGAAGAGGGCAAGGCGGACGCGAAGAAGCAGAAGGGCAAGGAGATCTCCTTCGGCGACTTCGCCGAGGTGACCGAGGTGCCCGCGCGCCAGTTCGCGCACCTGGGCGAGCTGATGCGCGAGCGCAACCGCACGAAGGCGGCGAGCGAGGAGCTCTCGCGCGCGCACGCCCTCGTCGGGGACAAGTACGAGAGCGTCTCCAACAAGTACGCGCTCACGCTGCTCGAGCTCAAGCGCCTGGACGAGGCGGAGCGCGTGCTGCGCGGCTCCTTGCGCGTGCACCCGGGTAGCCCGCAGACCAACGTGCACCTGGGCCGCATCCTGCTCTTCCGCAAGGACTACCCGAAGGCGCGCACCGCCTACCTCGAGGCGCTCGCGGCGGACCCCTTCGACCCGGAGATCCACCTCGCCCTCACCCGCATCCACGGCGCGCTGGGGGAGCAGGCGCTCGCCGAGCGCACGCGCAAGGCGAGCAGCGTGCTCACCGGCCTCAAGCCCGAGGAGGTGGACAAGGTGGCGCAGGCGCTGGTGCAGGACGAGGGCGCGCTGGGCGGCATGGACGTGCCCGGCACCGAGACCCGCCCCAGCCCCCCGGCCCCGAAGCCGCAGCCCGCCGGCAAGGGCGGCCGCGAGGACGTGGACGCCTTCGGCATGGGGCGTGACGGGGGCCAGTAGACGCAGGACCACAGCAGCAGGGGGACAGAGCGATGAGCGACGGAGCTTCCCAGCGGCGCAGTGCGACCCGGACCTTTCGTGACGCGCGCGACCTCCTGTTGAGCCTGCGCGAGGACTACGCGGAGGCGTACCGGCGCTTCCAGTGGCCCCCGCTCACCGACTTCAACTGGGCCCTGGACTGGTTCGACGTCATCGCCCACGGCAACAGCCGCACCGCGCTGTGGATCGTGGAGGAGGACGGCAGCGAGCAGAAGCTGAGCTTCGCCGAGCTCAGCGCGCGCTCGAACCAGGTGGCCAACTGGCTGCACAACCGGCGCGTGCTGCGCGGCGACCGCGTGGTGCTGATGCTGGGCAACCAGGTGGAGCTGTGGGAGTGCCTGCTCGCCGCGATGAAGCTGGGCGCGGTGGTCATTCCCGCGACGCCGCTGCTCGGTCCCTCGGATCTGCAGGACCGCGTGGAGCGCGGTGGCGTGCGCCACGTCATCGTGCGCTCGGCGGACGCCTCCAAGTTCGACGCCGTGCCCGGAGGCTACCAGCGCATCGCGGTGGGTGCGCCCGTGCCCGGCTGGGTGAGCTACGCGGACAGCCTGCAGGCCTCCACCCAGCTGCAGCTGGAGACCATCACCCGCGGGGACGACCCGCTCCTGCTCTACTTCACCTCGGGCACCACGGCGAAGCCCAAGCTCGTGGAGCACACGCACCTGAGCTACCCGGTGGGCCACCTCTCCACCATGTACTGGATCGGGCTCAGGCCCGGGGACGTGCACCTGAACATCTCGTCCCCCGGCTGGGCGAAGCACGCGTGGAGCAACGTGTACGCGCCCTGGAACGCCGAGGCCACGGTGCTCATCTACAACTACGCGCGCTTCGATGCGCCGAAGCTGCTCGCGCAGATGGAGCGCTGCGGCGTCACCACCTTCTGCGCGCCGCCCACCGTGTGGCGCATGCTCATCCAGGCGAAGCTCGAGGGGCGCCGCGGAGCCTTGCGCGAGGTGGTGGGCGCCGGCGAGCCGCTCAACCCCGAGGTCATCGAGCAGGTGCAGAAGGCCTGGGGCCTCACGCTGCGCGACGGCTACGGGCAGACGGAGACCACCGCGCAGATCGGCAACCCGCCCGGCCAGAAGCTCAAGGCGGGCAGCATGGGCCGGCCCCTGCCCGGCTACGCCATCGCGCTGGTGGACCCGCTCACCGACAAGGTGGGCGAGGAGGGGGAGATCTCCATCGACCTCTCGAAGCGCCCGGTGGCCCTGATGCGCGGCTACCGCGACGACGCGGAGCGCACCGCGGAGGTGACGCGCGGCGGCTTCTACCGCACCGGAGACGTCGCGAGCCGCGATGCGGAGGGCTACATCACCTACGTGGGCCGCGCAGACGACGTGTTCAAGGCGAGCGACTACCGCATCAGCCCCTTCGAGCTGGAGAGCGTGCTCATCGAGCACGACGCGGTGGCCGAGGCCGCCGTGGTCCCCTCCCCCGACCCGCTGCGCCTCAGCGTCCCCAAGGCCTACGTGGTGCTCGCTCCGGGCCACGCGCCCAACGCCGAGACGGCCAAGTCCATCCTGCGCTACGCGCGCGAGCAGCTCGCGCCCTACAAGCGCATCCGCCGCCTCGAGTTCGCCGAGCTGCCCAAGACCATCAGCGGGAAGATCCGCCGCGTGGACCTGCGCGGCCGCGAGGCAGAGCTCTACAAGAACCCCGACGCGCGCCCCGAGGGCGAGTACCGCGACGACGACTTCCCCGAGCTGCGCCAGTAGCGCGGCCGGGAGGGCGCGGTTAGTCACTGCGGCCAAGGAGGCTCACGCATGCTGGACGTCTACTACTGGCCCACGCCGAACGGTCACAAGGTCACGATGTTCCTCGAGGAGGCAGGGCTGCCCTACCGGCTCGTGCCCGTGGACATCGGCGCGGGGGCGCAGTTCGCGCCGGAGTTCCTGCGCATCTCGCCGAACAACAAGATGCCGGCGCTCGTGGACCCGGAGCCCGCGGGCGGCGGCGGGCCGCTCAGCGTGTTCGAGTCCGGCGCCATCCTGCTCTACCTCGCGGAGAAGACGGGGCGCTTCCTGCCGCGCGAGCCGCGCGCCCGGATGCAGACCCTCGAGTGGCTGTTCTGGCAGGTGGCGGGGTTCGGGCCGATGTTGGGGCAGAACCACCACTTCAACCGCTACGCGCCGGAGAAGATCCCCTACGCCATCGAGCGCTACGTGAAGGAGACGTCCCGGCTCTACGCGGTGCTGGACCGCCGGCTCGAGGGCCGCGACTTCATCGCCGGCGAGTACTCCATCGCGGACATGGCCGCCTACCCGTGGGTGGTGCCGCACGAGGCGCAGCAGCAGTCGCTCGAGCGCTTTCCCCACGTGAAGCGCTGGTTCGAGGCCATCCGCGAGCGCCCCGCCACGAAGCGCGCCTACGCGAAGGGCGAGGGCTTCGGCCAGCCCGGAGGCCTGATGACGCCCGAGGCGAAGAAGATCCTCTTCGGCCAGTCCGCGGACACGCTGAAGAAGTAGGCGAAGCTGTCCCCTCTCCCTCTGGGAGAGGGACGGGGTGAGGGATGAACGTCTACTTCACCGTCACCTTCCCCTCGTACGCCGTGCGCCGCTCGCCGTGGTCATCCGTGACGACGCGCAGGGTGTACGCGCCGGGCTTCAGCCCCACTGCGGCGCGCACGGTGGAGCGGCACATGCAGCGGCACGAGGCCCCGGAGAGCGCCTCCGTCAGCGTGAGGACGTGGCCCGAGAGCTTCGAGGTCACCTGCCCTTTCAGGCAGCAGCCGTGATCGAGCCGGTGCTCCACGAGCACGCCGGTGCTCAAGGTGCGCAGGCTCACGGGCGGCTCCGCACTGGCAGTGGAGCGCGTCGTGGGCGGCACGGGGAACTGCGTCCCCGCATCCGCGGAGCCTTCCGGAGCGGCGAGGCACCCCTCGATGCGCACGCGCGACTGCCCGGGCGTCGAGGGAGGCACGAGCACGGCGCCCAGCCCCGTGGGCAACGAGGGCCCGTGCACGGAGCCCGCCCCACCATCGGCCATCGCACGCGAGCTGCGAGAGGCGGCCGCAGCGCCCGCCTGACCGCCATCGGCCATCGCGCGCGAGGCCTCGGCGCCCACCTGTCTGTCGTCGCCCTCCGCCGGCGCGCCTGTCGCCGCGCCATCGCGCGCCGCGCCCGAGCCTCCCGAGGCCTCCGTCGACTGCGCCTCCGCGGGCGCAACGCCCTCCCCTTCCCTCGCCGAAGTCCCCGGCGCATCCGAGGCGCTCTGTGCCGCGGCGGGCGGCGGCGTCTGCGCCGCAGCGGGGGACTCCTGACGCCCGCGGGCGCAGGCCGCGAGCAGCACCGTGACGAGCAGCAGGTCTCTTCTCATGGGGCACTCACCACGCCGGAGGCGTTGCTCGTCTGGCCGAGGTAGTCCTGCACCTGCAGGACGCCGAAGGCGGTCGTGCCGCTCGCGAGCGACACCAGTCGCAGGTCGATGGGCTGGGTGGCATCGAAGTCCGCGG
Source organism: Aggregicoccus sp. 17bor-14 (assembly GCF_009659535.1). Classification (NCBI taxonomy): domain Bacteria; kingdom Pseudomonadati; phylum Myxococcota; class Myxococcia; order Myxococcales; family Myxococcaceae; genus Aggregicoccus; species Aggregicoccus sp. 17bor-14. The sequence goes on along the minus strand of NZ_VJZZ01000002.1, from coordinate 446,226 downwards.
CGCCCCGGGTGGCGAGCACGTCGAAGCGGGTCTGGTCGGTGGTCGGGTCATAGATGGCGACGAGCGGCATCAGCACCGAGCCCGCTGCGGGCGAGAGCCCGCCGAGCGCGCCATCCACCTCGAGGTAGTAGGTGTCCTGGGTCACGTTGCCGCTCGCGTCGATGACCAGCACGCGCAGGGCCTGCTGGGCCTGGGCGCTGGCGTTGCGGAAGTAGGCGAAGGGGATGGTGGCGAGAACGGTGTTCCCCTCTCCCTGCGAGAGGCTCAGGTAGCCGACGCCGCTCTTCCTCCCCTGCTGCAGCTGCAGCACGGAGAGGTCCCAGCCTCCCTGCACCTGGTCGACGGAGACCTCGGCGGGACGGTCGCCCACCACCACCAGGGAGCCGTCGTCCTGGGCGAAGCCGGTGAAGAGCGTGGCCTCGGTGACGAGCGCGCCAGTGCCCGAGGCGAGCTGCCCGGTGAAGGTGGCGTCGCTGCCGCTCAGCTGGGCGTTGGCCTGATCGCTGGTGAAGACGGGCTGGGCACCCGTGCCCTGCAGGTAGCGCTGCAGGAAGGCGCGCCAGTCGGCGGCCTCGGCGAGGGAGTCGTAGGCGGGGTCGTAGAGCTGCTTCGAGCCCGGGAAGTAGATGGAGAGTCCGGTCGCGGCCGAGGTCTGCGCGCCGGCCGTCTTCGCCACCACGGCCTGGCGCAGCGCGGACTGGATGGCGTTGCTCGGGCTCGCGGCCTGGGAGGCCTGGTTGGCCATGTTCGAGGCGAGGCTGCCCAGGTCGAACATCTGGAAGGACTGCGCGGGATTGGGCGAGGCGCCGAACTCCAGCGCCGCGGTGCGCCCCCGGCCGAGCTCGCTGGCGAGGAACGCGTCCTGCGCGGGGTACACGTTCGCGAGCCCCTTCACCGCCTCGATGAGCGGGTCCAGCGCGTAGAGGTCCGTGAGCGAGAGCGTGATGGTCGCATCCGTCTTCGCCTCCTGGGCCTGCTGCAGGTAGGTGTCGATGAGCTGCTGGCCGAGCGCGACGGGCGTGGTCGAGGGCGTCTGCCGCGCGACGCCGAGCCCGGCCCAGTTCCAGCCGTGCCCGGGCTCGAGCTCCTCGGAGGCGAGCAGGTACTCGCCGTGGGGGCTGAGCGAGCGCGCCACCTCGTAGGTGGCCATGAGGCAGGCGTCGAAGCCGAGCATCGCGAACTGCTGCAGCCCGCTCGCGGTGCGGCCCGCGGCGATGGCGTCGCGCACCCGGTTGAGGTCCATGCGGTCCGTGCCGCCGGCTGCTCCCGGCGCGTCCTCGTCCACGCCGAACGCGGTCCACGCCCCGCCGTGGTCCCACATCAGCAGCGCCACGCGGTCCGCCGGGAAGGTCTTCACGCCGTAGGAGATGAAGTCCGAGAGCGAGGCGGCGCTCGCCATGTCCGTCTCGCCCAGGTCCGCGAGCTCCTCCAGCGCCCCGGTCTGCACGCGCAGCCGCTTGGTGGTGGTCCAGTTGGGAAGGCCGCCGATGGCGTCGTTGCTGAAGCCCTTCGCGCGGTCCACCTGCACGACGAGGTTGAAGCCCGGGCCGGAGCCCACGCTCATCATCTCGGTGAGGTCGCGCAGTGCGTCCGCCTCGAGGTTGTTGTCCGCGACCATGTAGACGAGCACCGTCCAGCTCTGCCCGCTGGCCGGGTGCTGCCGCGTGCTGCCGCCGCCGGGCGCAGGCTGGGGCGAGCCGCCGCCCGAGTCGCTCGAGCTGCTGCAGCCGAGCCACCCACACACCAGCGCGAGCCCCACCGCCGCGCGTACCCCTCGCCCCATCGCCCGCCCCCTTGTCCGCCGCGCCCCTCCTCATCGGGTAGTGCGGCGCGGAGGGGGCGGGCATTGGCTTCGGGGGCAGCTGCGCGCCGGGGGAGGGGCCGCTGTTCAGCGGCGGGCAGGGCTACGATAAGGAATCACTCGGGCGCAGCCGTCCCCTCGCCCCCTGGGAGAGGGTCGGGGTGAGGGATGGACGCACAGGCAATGCCGACGGACCCCGCAGAGCAGGCACGGTACGCGCAAGCATGGCGGACGCTGCGGCGCCGCGAGCTTCAGCTGCTCCTCTGCTGGGCGGGAGGGCCGCTGTGCATCTTCGTCGTGATGGCTGTGTTGAACGGGCCGCTCAGTGCATCGCGCCTGCAGCGGTGGAACGGGGGCCTGTTCTTCGGGCTCGCGATGGTCTGGGTCATCGGGGCGGGCATCGCGGCCTTCCGACATTCCACGTTCCCCTGCCCGCGCTGCAGCCGGAGCTTCTTTCTCCGCGGGCTGAGTGGGGATCACTTCGCGAGGGGGTGCATGCACTGCAAGCTGCCCAGGGGTGCACCCGGGCCCGGCGTCTCGGACTACGTCCTGAAGCGCCGCTGGCCCTTCGGGCGCTGACGAGCGCTGGCAGTGCGGCGCGCGGCGCGTTAGTCGTGCCCCCGTGAGCGCCCTCTCCTTCCCCCTGAGCCCCGAGCAGTGCCGCCGCTTCGCCGAGGAGGGCTACCTCGTGCTGCCGCGCATGGTGGACGCCGCCACCTGCGCGCAGCTGCGCGAGGAGGCCCAGGCGCACGTGCGCCATTCGCCCGAGCCCGCGGAGTACGAGGCGGACGTCGCCTACCCCGGCGCGCCCGCGAGCCGCGACGCGGAAGGAGGCCGCACCGTGCGCCGCCTCCTGCAGGCCCACGCGCGCGGGCCTCTCTTCGCCGCGTGGCTGCAGGACGCGCGCGTGCTGGGCGCCGTGAGCCAGCTGCTCGGCGGCGCGGTGAAGCAGGCGCGCGCCCACCACAACTGCGTGATGACGAAGCAGCCGCGCTTCAGCTCCGACACCGGCTGGCACCGCGACGTGCGCTACTGGGCCTTCACCTCGCACGAGCTCGTCACTTCGTGGCTCGCGCTCGGCCGCGAGTACCCCGAGAACGGCGGGCTCAAGGTGCTGCCCGGCACGCACACGCTCACGCTGCCGCCCGAGCACTACGACGCGGCGCAGTTCCTGCGGCCCGAAGTGCCGGAGAATGCAGCGCTCATTGCGCGCAGCACCGACGTGCGGCTCGAGCCGGGGGACGTGCTGCTCTTCCACGCGCGGCTCTTCCACGCGGCGAGCCGCAACCACACCGCGGAGACGAAGTACTCGGTCGTCGCCACGTACCGGCGGTTGGACAATTTGCCGAAGCCGGGGACGCGGTCGGCCGAGCGGGACTGAGCTGACTCGCTCCCGGGGGAGAGGCGCCGGTGACGCTGCTTCGCCCGGCACCCTCACCCCAGCCCTCTCCCAGAGGGAGAGGGAGGACTCGGCTGCTCCGTTGCTTCGGCGGTGCGGACCGGCGGGGCCGGGTGCAGCTTGAGAGGGGCATGGCCGCAGAGTCCCGGAAGACCGTCATCGTCGCGCTCGGCGCCAACCTCGCCATTGCCGCGGCGAAGTACCTCGCGGCCTTCCTCTCCGGCAGCTCGGCGATGCTCTCCGAGGCCATCCACTCCACCGTGGACACCGGCAACGAGCTGCTGCTGCTGCTCGGCGCCGCGCGCGCGAAGCGCCCTCCGGACGTGGACCATCCCTTCGGCCACGGCCTCGAGCTCTACTTCTGGACCTTCATCGTGGCCATCGCCGTGTTCTCCGTCGGCGGCGGCATGAGCCTCTACGAGGGCATCCACCACCTGCTGCACCCCGAGCCCCTGCAGCCCGCGGGCTGGAGCTACGCGGTGCTCGCGGTGTCCTTCGTCGCCGAGGCCCTCTCGTGGCGCGTCGCGCTGCGCAACCTGCGCGCGCGCCAGAACGGGCGCTCCTTCTGGCTCACCCTGCGCAAGTGCCGAGACCCGCAGCTCACGGCCGTCTTCTGCGAGGACAGCGCCGCGCTCGCGGGCATCGTCGTCGCGGCGGTGGGCGTGAGCCTCAGCCACGCGCTGAACAACCCGTACATCGACGGCGCGGCCTCGGTCGTCATCGGGCTGCTGCTCGCCGGGGTGGCGGTGGTGCTCGCGGGGGTGACGCGCAGCCTGCTGGTGGGCGTGCGCGCGGACCCCCTGGTGCTCGAGCGCATCGACCAGGTGGTGCGCTCGGAGCCCGGCGTCGTCGGCGTGGCGCCCCCGCTGAGCATGCACTTCGGCCCCGAGGAGGTGCTGCTCAACCTCGAGGTGCAGTTCCAGCCCGAGCGCTCCGTCGGCGAGCTCGCCGAGGCGGTGGGCCGGATGGAGCGCGGTATCCAGGAGGTGGACCCGCGCTTCACCCGCATCTTCATCGAGGTCCACACGCCATCGGGGACGGCGTAGGGACACGCGGGCTCAGCCGAACTTGCGCGCGTCGAGCACCTCGCCCTTGCGCTTGCCCTCCGCGCTCTCCACGTAGGCGCGCGCCACGGCGTCCGCGGGCATGCCCGTCACGCCCTTCATGCCCAGCGCCTGCAGGGTCTCGTTCACCCAGGGCGGGCTGACCACGTTCACCCGCACGCCGCGCGGAGCCTCGAGCGCCGCGCCGCGCACGAAGCCCTCCAGCGCCGCGTTCACCAGGCTGATGGCCGAGGCACCCTGCATCGGCTCCTGCGCGAGCACGCCGCTGGTGAGGGTGATGAAGCCGCCGTCCCGCACCCGGGCGAGCCCCAGGCGCACCACGTTCACCTGCCCCATCAGCTTGTTGCCGAGGCTCATCTGGAAGTCCTCGTCCTTCAGCTGGTCGAGCGGCTTGAAGGCGGCCGAGCCCGTGGCCGAGATGATGCCGTCCACCGGGCCCACCTCGGCGAAGAGCTTCTCCAGCGTGTCCTTCTTCGTGATGTCCGCGCTGTACTTCGCCTTGCTGCGCGCCGCCTCGAGTACCTCGTGCCGCCCCTGCAGCGCCCGCACCACGGCCGCCCCGATGGTGCCCGTGGCGCCGATGACCAGAATCCGCATGTGTGTGCCTCCTCGTCCGGCTGAGGGTGAGGAGCCCCCGCCCCCCGCGCAAACCGCGGGCGCGCTCCCCGTGGCAGGGCAGGCAGGCGGGCTGCGGGCGTGGTGGACAGAAGTGGTCCTCTCACCCGGCGTGCAATGGCGCTAGGCTCGGGGCCACTTCGGGAGCAGCGTGGCGCCCGTCACCCCCGCCACCTGGAGGTCCTCCGCATGCAGCCCCTTCCCCGCGTCCTCGAGCACCCCGCCGCCCTGCCGGACGAGGCACACCGCCACTTCGCCGCGAAGCTCTCCGTGGAGACGGACGTCTCGGACGTCGCGCACGCGCTGCGGCACGCGCCGCGCGGCTGGGTGCTGGTGGACGCGCGCTCGCCCGAGGCCTTCGCCGCGCGCCACATCCCGGGGGCGCAGAGCCTTCCCCACCGCAGCTTGAGCGCCGAGACGACGGCGCACCTCAACCGCGACGAGCTGGTGGTGGTGTACTGCTGGAGCCCGGCGTGCAACGCGGGCACGAAGGCGGCCGCGCGCTTCGGTGCGCTGGGCTTCCGGGTGAAGGAGATGCTCGGGGGCCTCGAGTACTGGGTGCGCGAGGGGCATGCCACCGAGGGCACGCACGCCGCGGGCGCGCCGCTGCTGGACGACTCGCAGCTGGGGTAGCGGAAGGGGGAGCGCCATGGGCAAGCAGGCCACGGGAGCGGTGATTCCGGTGCTCGCGGCGGGGGACGCCGGGGGCACGCTGCACCAGCAGGTGTACGCGCGAATCCGCGCCGCCATCCTCGAGGGGCACCTGCCGCCGCGCAGCCGCGTGCCCTCCAGCCGCACGCTGGCGCGCGACCTCGGGGTGAGCCGCAACACGGTGGAGGAGGCCTTCGGGAGGCTGGACGCAGAAGGCTTCCTCGAGCGGCGCGTGGGCTCGGGCAGCTACGTGGCCCTGCCCGAGCACGCGCGGCCGCCCGCGCTGCCGCCCCTGCGCGCGGTGCCGGCGGGAGTCACCGCGGGGCTCTCGCAGCGCGGCCAGCGCATGCTCGCCCAGGCGCTCGCGCCCGAGCCGCGCGCGGCCCGGCCGCTCACCCCGTGCATGCCCGCGCTGGATGCCTTTCCCACCGAGCTGTGGAGCCGCACGCTCACGCGCCAAGCGCGGCGGATGAAGGGCGATGCGCTCGCGTACGGCGAGGCCGCGGGGCTCGCGGCGCTGCGCGAGGCCGTGGCCCACTACCTCGCCACGGCGCGCGGCGTGCGCTGCGAGGCGCGGCGGGTGCTGGTGCTGCCCAGCACGCAAGCTGCGCTGGATCTCACGGCGCGCCTGCTGCTCGACGAGAGCGATGAGGTGTGGCTCGAGGAGCCGGGTTACATGGGTGCGCGCGGTGCGCTGCAGGGCGCGGGCGCGAGGGTGCGCGGCGTGCCGGTGGATGCGCAGGGGCTGGACGTGGCGGCCGGGCGCAAGCGTGCACCGGCGGCGCGGCTCGCGTACGTGACCCCGAGTCACCAGTACCCGCTCGGCGTGACGATGAGCCTGCAGCGCCGGCTCGCGCTGCTCGCGTGGGCCGCCGAGGCGCGCGCGTGGGTGGTGGAGGACGACTACGACAGCGAGTTCCGCTACGCGGAGCGCCCGCTCGCGGCCATCCAGGGGCTCGATACGGCGGGGCGCGTGCTGTACGTGGGCAGCTTCACGAAGGTGATGTTCCCGGGGCTGCGGCTCGCGTACCTCGTGCTGCCCGAGAGCCTGGTGGACGCCTTCACCGCAGCGCGGGCGCTCGCCGACGGGCACACGCCCGTGCTCGCGCAGGCGGCGATGGCCGAGTTCATGGAGGCGGGCCACTTCGCCGCGCACCTGCGCACCATGCGCGGGCTCTACGCCGAGCGGCGTGAAGCCCTGCTGGATGGACTGGAGCGCGAGTGCGGCGGAGCGCTGGAGGTGCTCGGCGATGCCGCGGGGATGCACGTGTGTGCGCGGCTCACGGGACGGCGCGACGACGAGGCGCTGACGGAGCGCGCCATCGCCAAGGGCCTGGACCCGCGCGCCCTCTCCGCGCACTTCCTCGGCAAGGAGCGCACGCCGGGGATGCTGCTGGGCTTCTCCGGCTCCCCGCCCGCGGAGCTGCGCCGGGCCGCACGCGTCCTGGGCTCGCTGCTGTGAGGTGTCCGCCGCGGCGACCTACTGATTACGAATCAGTTGCTCTTCCGCCGGGCCCAGCTGCGCTCTCGCACTCGAGTACCACGCGCTGACCGACCTGGAAGCGGTCAGCGTCTTCACTTCTCCGCAACGAAAAGACGTACAGGTCCAGTCGTGGGGAGCCATCAGCGGCTCGAGCGCGCGGCTGTGACACGGCAGGAGCGACGGGGCAGCCGCCCAGCAGAGACGCTTCGGTCAGCGCGAAGTCCTGCGTCGACAGCGCTCGAGCGAGGATCGACGCGGGGCGTCCGTCCAGCGTGAGGACGTACTCGACCTCAAAGGGAACGGCCGGCATGCGTCGACGATAGCAGGCTCCCCTCTGGTCATTGCGCGACCTGCCGGACGTCGGGCAGGTCGTCCTGCGCGGGCAGACCTGGATACGTCGCGATGCCCCTGGAGTCCGCTCGCGGGCGTGGTCTCCAGCATGCGCGCCGCGACGCAGGGAGGGGCGTCAGGACCGGAAGGGCGACGGAGCGCTGCGGGCCTCCGCGGTGGGGCGCTGCCGGTCCGCGGCGCTCAGGGGAGGCACGGAGCGGAGCACTTCACTCTGCGTGTGTGCCCCCTCGGGAGCGGACGGCCGCGACGCGCAAAAACGTAAAATAGGATTTTACGTTTTTGCATCACGCGCCCTTCCGCGCCCGGGAGGGGCGTCTCCTTTCGAGACAGCCGTCCACGCGTCGTGGACGGCTGCTCTCCCTCGGAGAAGCCCCGTTCCCTCCCGGCCTCTCCTTCTCGAGGCCGTGCTCCTCGCGCCACTCTCGCGTGTCCCCCGAGGTGCACGCGCTGCAGGTGTGGCGCTCACTTCACCGCCTCGGTGGTACCGCGACCGAACTGAAGTGGTTCAGCGCCCCTTGTCGAAGAGCCCGGGCACGCCGAGCTGCTTCGCGCGCACGGCAAACGCCTTACGGATGATGCCGGGGAAGCTGCCAGGCAGCAGCCGCTTCGCGCGCCAGCCCCAGCGCGAGTCCGCCTGCGGCATCACGTACAGCGCCCCGCGCTCCACGCCGCGCAGCGCGGCCTGCGCCACCTGATCCGCGTTCATGGAGCCCGACTCGAGCACCTTGTCGAAGAAGACCTGGAACTCCTCGGACCCGCGAGCCGCCTTGCCGATGTTCGTCTTGAAGAAGGTGGGGCACAGCGCAGTGACGCCGATGCCCGTGCCCAGCAGCTCCGCGGCGAGCGTCTCGCTCAGGGACACCACCGCCGCCTTGCTTGCGTTGTACGCGCCCATGTACGGCGCCGAGCCGAAGGCGGCCGCCGAGGCGATGTTCAGGACGTGCCCACTGCCCTGCGCGCGCAGCCGCGGCACGAAGGCATGCAGCCCGTGCACCACGCCCCACAGGTTCACGTCCAGCACCCACTTCCAGTCGGCGAGCGACATCTCCCCCACCCGCCCCACCGCCGCCACGCCCGCGTTGTTGATGAACAGGTCCGCTCCGCCGAGCCGCGTCCACGCCTCCTCGGCGAGTGCCTGCACGGACTCGGCGCGCGTCACGTCGCACGCGGCCGCGTGTGCCTCGGAGCCGGAGGGCAGCGCGGCCGCGGCGGACTGCGCGTCCTCGAGCCGAAGGTCACTGAGCAGCAGGCGCGCACCGCGCTGCGAGAGCTGATGGGCGAAGGCGCGCCCCAGGCCGCCTCCTGCTCCGGTGATGACCACGCGCGGGTTCTTCGGCAGCGCCATCGTGGGCTCCTCTTCGAGGTTCCGTCTCATCTAAGCAGTCCCGCTGCGGGGAGGGACAGCGCTGTGTGCCCGGGGGAGGCGGGCTGCGCGGCGCGGACATCCCTCACCCTCTCCCAGGGGGAAGAGGGGACACCGACGCGGCTTCGCCCGCTTCCCTCGGCTAGCGCGCGGCAGCCGGGGACTGCGAGGGCGCGCGGTCGTTGCGGTAAACGACGCCCTCCTTCATCACGAAGAACACCTGCTCGGTGCGGCGGATGTCCTGCAGGGGGTCTCCGGGAACGGCGACCACGTCCGCGAGCTTGCCGGGCTCCAACGTCCCCAGCCGCTCCTGCACGCCGAGCAACTCCGCGGTGCTCAGGGTCCCTGCGCGCAGCGCCTGCGCCGGGGTCATCCCCGCCTCGACCAGGAGCCGGAACTCGCCTGCGTTGCGCCCGTGCGCGAAGACGCCCGCGTCCGTGCCCAGCGCGATGCGCACGCCGCGCGCGAGCGCCTTGTGCATCACCTCGCGCACCTTGCCCGCCACCGCCTGCACCTTGGGCACCACCTCGGGCGGCAAGAGCCCCTTCTCCATCCGCTCCTTCACGCCCTGGAAGGCCATCAGCGTGGGCACGAACCAGGTCCCCTTCTGCTTCATCAAGTTGAGCGTCTCGTCGTCGAGGAAGGAGCCGTGCTCGATGCTGTCCACGCCCGCCTTCACCGCGCGCTTCGCGCCCTCGGTCCCGTGCGCATGGGCCGCCACCTTGCGGCCGCGCGAGTGGGCCTCGTCCACCACGGCGTCCAGCTCCGCCTGGGTGAGCTGCGGGTTCTGCACGTCGCCGTTCAGGCTGAGCACGCCGCCCGTCGCGCACACCTTGATGACGTCCGCGCCGTACTTGATGTTCTCGCGCACCTTGTGGCGCAGGGCATCCGGCCCATCCGCCACGGCGTCCGCCGCGTCGGGCGCGATGGCCCCCTTGCGCCAGCTGTTGCCGCCGTCGCAGTGGCCGCCGGTGGAGCCGATGGCGTTCACCGCGGTGAGGATGCGCGGCGACTCGATGAGCCCGCGCGCGCTGCCGTTGCGCAGGCCCACGTCGATGAAGTCCGAGGCGCCCAGGTTGCGCACGGTGGTGAAGCCCGCGCGCAGCGTGGCGCGCAGGTAGGGCAGCGCGTCCAGCGTCTGCTCGGGCACGGTGCGCTGCAGGCCGTCGATGACGTCCTGGCGCCAGTCGTCTCCCGGCTGTCCCGTCACGTGGGTGTGCGCATCCATGAAGCCGGGCAGCAGCGTCGCATCGCCCAGGTCCACCACCTGCGCCCCCGCGGGCACGGCCGCGCCCGCGCCCACCGCCTGTACCTTGCCGCCCACCACCACCACCTGACCGGGGCTCACCATGCGCCCGGCGCGCGGGTCGTAGAGGCGCTGCGCGCGCAGCACGTACGCGGTCGGCGGCGGCGCGGGCTCGGCAGCAAGGGTGGGAAGCGAGACGGCGACCAGAGCCAGCAGGAGGGCCTTGCGCATGGCCGCGACTCTAGCGGCTCAGGGCGTGCCCTCGGAAGCGCGCGCGGGCTTGAACACCACGTCGGTGAAGGTGACGGTGGAGCGGCGGTGTCTGCGCACGAAGAGCAGGCCGCCGTCGCCCTCGCCCACGATGCGCTGCACCACGGCGCCCACGCCGGGCTCCACGCGGAAGCGCATCTCCACGTCGATGCGGTCCACGAGGCTGCTCTGGTACTTCGTGGGGCGCAGCCGCAGCCACTGCAGCATCGCGGTCTGCGGGTCCACCACCGCGTCCCCCACCATCACGTCCGTGCCCTTGCGGTCCGCGGGCTCGAAGTGGACGACCACCTTGGTGGGGTCGTTCTTGTCGGGCCCGACCAGGGTGAAGTGGTGCAGCGGCTGGCTTCGCGCGATGAAGGGCACCGGGAAGGAGAGCCCCTTCTCGTTCTTCTTCTGGTCCTCCGCCTGCCCGCGCTTCTCCAGCTCGGCGCGCGTCTTCTCGGTGGTGTCCTGGCCGTCGTCCTCGGCGTGCACCAGCTGCGCCACGCGTCGCTCGCCCTCGTGGTGCACGCGGGTGACGCGCAGCTTGTTGTGCTTCACCCGCCCCTTGCCATCCAGCTCCTCGGTGAAGGAGGTCATGGTGAAGGAGGAGAGGCGCTCCTCGAGCAGCTCCTCGGAGTCCGGCGTGTTGTACGCGAGCCGGTGCAGCAGGTCGGCCAGGTTCACCTGGGCGGCCGCGGGCGGGGGCGCCACGTGCACCGGCGGCGGGGTGGGCTGCGCGCTCTGCGCGAGCGCGGGCGGGGCGAGCAGGGGCAGCAGTGCGAGGAGCAGCGGTGGTCGGCGCATGGAGGAGCTCGCAGGGCGGGGCGCACCGGGGCGCCAGGGGACAATGTGCAGCCCCCCCGGCTCTCGAACACCCTTTCCGCAGTCAACGGTTCACTCCCGGAAGGCCCCCCCTGTCCCGCGGGTCCATGGCCGGGAGCCTGAGGCGGACCCGGCTGACGCCTGCCTGACGTTCGGCCAGGCGAGCAGGGGGGTGGGCCCCGGCTACGCGCTCCCATCACCCGAGGCCATCGCAGCCCTGCACACACGGGTGGCCAGCGGCGCTGCGGGACGGCATATCCGTACGGGTGAGCGACCCCTCCCCCTCAGCCCGCGGCGCGCGACTCGCATCCCTCGCGGTGGCCAGCGCGCTGTTCATGGAGTTCATCGACTCCACGGCCCTGTCCACCGCGCTGCCGGCCCTGTCCGCAGCATTCGGCACGGACCCGCTGCACCTGAAGCTGGCCCTCACCTCGTACCTCCTCGCGCTGGCGGTCCTCACCCCCGCGAGCGGCTGGGTGGCCGAGCGCTACGGCCCGCGCCGCGTCTTCCAGGTGGCGATGGGCATCTTCCTCGTGGGCTCGGTGCTCTGCGGCTTCTCGCACTCGCTCGCCCAGCTGGTGGCCTGCCGGACGCTGCAGGGCCTGGGTGGCGCGCTGATGACGCCGGTGGGTCGGCTCATCGTGGTGAACAACGCTCCGCGCGAGCGGCTCGTCTCGGCGATGAGCTGGTTCACCATGCCCGCCCTCGTGGGGCCGCTGGTGGGCCCGCCGCTCGCGGGCTTCATCCTGGGCGTCGCGGACTGGCCGTGGATCTTCTTCATCAACGTGCCGGTGGGCCTCCTGGGCATGCTCGCGGTGCAGCGCTTCGTGCCGCGCACGCAGCCGGCGCACCCGGGGCCCTTCGACCGCACGGGCTTCCTGCTCTCGGCGGTCGCCATCACGGCGATCGTGGGCGCGGCGGAGACGGTGGGCGCGGGCATGGTGCCGGTGGCGCTGCAGGTCTCGCTCGCGGCAGCGGGCGTCGGCGCGAGCGCGGCGTACGTGTGGCACGCGAAGCGCGCGGGGCGCCCGGTGCTGGACCTGCGGCTGCTCAAGTACGACACCTTCCGCGCGAGCCTCGTGGGCGGCACGCTGGTACGCATCGGCCTGGGCGCGACCCCCTTCCTCCTGCCCCTGCTCTTCCAGGTGGCCCTGGGCTGGAGCCCGCTGCTCACCGGCTTCATCACCCTGGGCAACGGCCTGGGCGCGATGGCGTGCAAGCCGGTGGCGCCCGGGGTCATCCGCCGCTTCGGCTTCCGCCAGGTGCTGCTCGTCTCCAACATCGTCGCCGCGCTCCTCACCGCGCTGCCCGCGCTGTTCGGGGTGGGCACACCCATGGGGCTCATCGCGGCGGCGCTGCTGGTGAGCGGCTTCGTGCGCTCGCTGCAGTTCACCGCGCTCAACACGGTCGCCTACGCGGACGTGCCGCGCACGAGCATCAGCAGCGCCTCCACGCTCGCGGTGGTGACGCAGCAGGTGGGCGTGAGCCTGGGCATCAGCTTCGGCGGCCTCATGCTGCACGTGGCGCGCGGCGGGCACGAGGCAGCGCTCACCCCGGGTCGCTTCGTGCTGCCCTTCGTGGCCATCGGCGTGGTGTCCATGCTCGCGGGGCCGGTGTACCGGCGGCTGCGGCCGGACGCGGGCGCGGGCATCGGCGGCAGGGCGGTGCCTCAGCCGCAGCGCGAACAGCGGGCGGCGTGAGCGTCAGCCCGCGGGCCAGCGCTCCGCGAGCGCCACCGCGTTGCCCAGCGCGTGCATGAGGAAGCACAGGAGCACCGAGCGCGCCTGCGCGCGCGCCGCGCCCAGCACCAGCCCGTCCAGGAAGATGAGCGCCATGGAGAGCGGCGCGTACTGCAGGTGCAGCACGGCGAAGAGGGCCGCGCTCACCACGAGTGCACCGGCAGTGCCCAGCCGCGTGCGCTCGAGCTGCCCGAAGAGCAGGCCGCGAAAGAGCAACTCCTCTGCCGCCGGCGCGAACAGCAGGATGCCCACCGCGCGCAGCCACAGCGCTGCCCCCGTGTAGCTCCAGCGCTGCACGGGCTCCTCGCCGAGCCAGGGCGCGGCGTACTGTCCCAGCGCCACCCACAGCCCCCAGCCCGCGAGCCACAGGACTCCTGCGAGCGCAGGAGGCGGCACGAGCCGCAGGTCCTCGCGCGGCGAGAGGCGCTTCGCGCGCGAGACCCCCGCGACGACGAGAATCGTCACCAGGGGCGCGGCGACCTGCACGAGCGTGGAGCGGAGCCCGGGCGTCACGGCCTAGAGGGAGAAGCGCAGGCCCACGCGCTCGTGCAGCAGGTGCACGTTGGTGCCGAGCATGCGCGTGTACAGGTACGAGCCGCTCAGCGTGACGGCGAACCAGCGCGTGGGCTGCCACGCGAGGCCCATCCACAGCTCCGGCGCGACGTGCCCCTTCGTCTCGAGGTTCGGGTCGTCGTCCCCGCCGCCACCGAAGTCGCCGTCGTGATGGAAGCCCTGCGCCTGGCGCAGCCCCTGCGCGGTGACCAGCGGCTGGCCGAGCAGCCCGCGACCCGCTCCCACCCCGCCCAGCCGCAGGCCCGCCCCGAGGAAGGGCACCCAGTGCTGATCCGCGTCGCTGCGCCAGCGGTAGAGCAGCCCGGGGGTGATGCCCAGCTCCGTGAACTGCATCGGGTCGCTTCCACCCGCGCTCAGGTCCAGCGGAAGGCGGAAGGCCCAGTGCGCGCCCAGGTCCAGCTGCAGCGCCGCCTGCAGGCTCAGGCCCGAGGTGCTCCCCCCCAGCCCCTTGGCCTGGAAGGCGCCGATGGACAGGGGCTCCAGGCTGATGCCGGTGCCGAAGTGGCCCGAGCGCGGCAAGGGCGCGGGCAGCTCCGCAGGCGGGGTCGCGGCGGCGAGCGTCGTGAGCAGCAGGGGCAGGAGCATGGGGAGCGACCCTAGCGCACTGCGCGCGGTGCAGACATGCGCCCACCCGGGCCTCCGGCGGCCGCCCTCCGGGGCTGCCCGGAAGCCCGGATTTCTGCGTATCCTGCGCGCCCGCCCCGACCATGAGCTCCCGTCCGCTGTTCCTTGGCATCGACCTCGGTACGACCAACTCCACCGCGGCCGTCTTCGACGGCGAGGAGGTGACCCTGGTGCGCAACGCGCTGGGCACCGCCCTCACGCCCTCCGTGGTGCGCATCGACGCCGCGGGCCGCACCACGGTGGGGCACAAGGCGCGCCGGCTGCTGGAGACCGACCCCGCCAACACCCGCTCCGAGTTCAAGCGGCTGATGGGCACGTCCCAGGCGCTGGAGTTCCCCGCGGCGAAGCTCACGCGCCGCCCCGAGGAGCTCGCGGCCGAGGTCCTGCGCTCGCTGCGCGCGGACGTGCAGCAGCAGCTCGGCGTGGCGCCCGAGCGCGCGGTCATCTCGGTGCCCGCGCTCTTCGAGCTGCCCCAGAGCGCCGCCACCTCGGAGGCCGCGCGGCTCGCGGGCTTCGAGCGCGTGGAGCTCATCCAGGAGCCGGTGGCCTCGGCCATCGCCGCCGGGTGGCGCGCGGGCGAGGACGTGGGCGCCTGGCTCGTCTACGACCTGGGCGGTGGCACCTTCGACGCCTCGCTGCTCGAGACGCGCGAGGGGCTCTTGCGCGTGGTGGGCCACGATGGTGACAACTTCCTGGGCGGGCGTGACTTCGACTGGAGCCTCGTGGACCGCCTGCTCGCGGAGCTCGAGGCGCAGCAGGGCGTGCGCATCAGCCGCGCGGACCCTGCGCACGCGGCGGCCCTGCGCCAGCTGAAGCTCGCGGTGGAGGAGGCGAAGATCGAGCTGAGCCGCGCCCCCGAGGTGCCGCTGCTGCTGCCCGGCCTCTTCCGCACCGGGAGCGGCGCGGTGGACCTGGACACGGTGCTCACCCGCGAGGCGGTGCGCGAGGCGTGCACGCCGCTCGTGGACCGCTCGGTCGCAGTCTGCCTGCGGCTGCTCAAGGCGCACGGCCTCGAGCCCTCGCAGGTGTCGCGCCTCGTGCTCGTGGGCGGCCCCACGCAGGCGCCCTTCGTGCGCGAGCGGCTCGCGGAGCTGCTGGGCGTCCCCTTCCAGGAGCAGCTGGACCCGATGACCCTCGTGGGCCAGGGGGCCGCGCTCTACGCCGGCACCGCGGGCCTGGACGCGCGGCCCGCGCCGAAGGAGGCCGAGACGGGGCGCGCGCTGTGGCTGCAGTACCCGGCGATGACCGCGGACCCCACCCCCTACGTGCTCGGCCGCCTCGCGGAGGCCACGGGCGGCGCTGCGCCCGCGACGGTGCAGCTCGCGCGCGAGGACGGGGGCTGGACGAGCCCGCCGCTGCCCCTGAGCGCCGAGGGTGCGTTCGCGGCACCCGTGGAGCTGCGGGTGCGCCAGCGCAGCACCTTCCTCGTGACGGGTACGGGCGCGCGCGGCGAGCCGGTGGCGCTGCGCCCCTCGCGCTTCAGCATCGTGCACGGGCTCACGCTGAGCGACCCGCCCCTCTCGCGCACGCTCGGCGTGGCGCTCGCGGACGACCGGGTGCGCGTGTACTTCGAGCGCGGCACGCCCCTGCCCAGCCGCCGCACCTTCCGCCACCACACCGTGCAGGCGGTGGCCAAGGGCGCCGCGGGCGCGCTGGTGCGCATCCCCATCATCCAGGGCGAGTACGAGCTCGCGCACCTGTGCCGCGAGGTCGGCGTGCTCGAGGTGCGCGGCGACAAGCTGGGCGCGACGCTGTCCGCAGGCAGCCCCGTGGAGCTCACCCTCGAGCTGGACCGCGGCGGGCGCCTCTCGGCGCGCGCGCTGCTGCCCGCGACGGGGCAGGTGTTCGAGGAGGTGGCGCGGCTGCTCGTCCCGGATGCGGACCCCGAGGCCCTAGCGGAGCTCGCCCGCGGGCTGCGCACGCGCCTCGCCCGCGCGCGGCAGGCGGCCTTCCGCAGCGCGGCGGCGCCCACGCTCGCCCTGCTCGCGAGCGCGGACGAGCAGCTGCTGGACGCCGAGCGCGATGCGGCGGCGGCCAGCGGAGGCGACGCGGACGCAGGGCAGAAGGCGCGCCGCACGCTGCTGGAGCTGGAGGCGGCGCTGGATGCGCTCGAGGCCGAGCGGATGTGGCCCGAGCTGGAGGCCGAGGCCCGCGCGGACGTCGCCTGGTGCATCGACTGGGTGTCCAGCTTCGGCACCCCCGAGGAGCAGCAGCTGCTGCGCGACACCGTGACGGCCTTCGAGCGCGCACGCACCGCGCGCCAGGTGGCCGAGCTGCAGCGCCAGCGCCGCGCGGTGGTGCGGCTGGGCAACGCGGCCTTCTTCCGCCACCCGAAGGCGTGGGAGTGGATGTTCGAGGACGCCGCGAGCCGCGCGGACGACGCCACCGACCTGCCGCGCGCCCAGGCGCTGGTGAGCGCGGGGCGCGAGGCGCTCGCGCGCAAGGATGCGGGCCGCCTGCGCGACGTCGTCGGCGAGTTGCGCAGCCTGCTGCCGGTGGATGCGCAGTCGCAGCAGCTCGCCCACCGCTCGGGGCTGCGATGAGCGGCGCCCCCCTGCTGGCCGAGCTGGTGCGTGAGAACGCCTTCCTGGTCCTGGGGCTCGCCCCGGGCTGCAGCCGCATGGAGGTGGAGCGCGAGGGCGCGCGCCTGCTCGCGGCGCTCGAGCTGAAGCTGCAGGACGCGGCGCAGTTCGCCACCCCGCTGGGGCCGGAGCCGCGCACCCCCGAGCGCGTGCGGCGCGCGCTCGCGGACCTGCGCGACCCGGCCCGCCGCCTGCTGCACGAGTGGGTGGCGCGTCAGGCCGCCGCACTGGCGCCCGCGGACCCTGCACCCCGCACCGCCACGCCGTGGCGCGGCGCCCCGGCGGCGCTCGGCTTCGGCCGCCGGAGGGCACCTTGATTCCCATCGGTCCCCTCATCTGGCTCGCCGTCCGCGCCGCGCAGAGCCGCCAGGGCCCTCAGGCCGGGCGGGTGGCGCGCACCTACGGGGTGGGGCAGGACCTAACCCTGCTCGGCGTCGTCTGGTACGTGCTCGCGGGCCTCGTGCTCGTCCTCAACCTCGTGGCCCACTCGGCGGGGGACCTGGCCGCGGGGGCCGAGGCCGTGTGGTGGCTCGTCGCCGCGCTGATGTTCGCGCCCTGGACGGGGGTGCGCCACCTCGTGGTGCCCCTCGGAATGCCGCGGCTCGCGTACTGGCTCGCGGCGCCTCCGGACCTGCGCTTCCTGCGCGACGGCACGGGCCGCAAGGCGCTCGCGGCCGCGTGGGCGCTGCTCTACCGGCGCAGCCCGCCCACTCCCAAGCAAGTGGCCTGGCTGGAGCGAAAGCTGGGCGAGGTGCAGGAGCTGCGCCCCACGCTGCTGCTCGCGCGCGGCCTCCTCGCCGTCGCGCAGGGCGACGAGGCCCGGGCGCGCGTGCTCCTCGAGGGCCTGGACACCTTCGACAAGCGGGTGTGCCCTCCCCTCGTGCTGCGCACGGCGAGCACCTGGCTCGCAGCGCAGGCGGCCGAGGCCGGAGACTGGGAGCGCGTGCTGCAGCTGTGCGCGCAGGGCCCGCGGCGCTGTCCGAACCTGTGGCTGCTCTCCGCGCTCGCGTCGCGCGCGCTGGGGAAGCGCCGTGCACCCTCGCCTGCCTCGCTCTGGGCGCGCTGGGTCCTCGCGGGGGGGTGGTGGCGCACCTTCGGGTTCGTGCGGCAGCTCGCGCGCCCCCTGCCCTGGCCGGAGCCCACGCCCGCGGCCCCCACGGGCGCTCCCGAGACCGTCGCCTTTGCCCTGCACGTCGGGCTGTGGCGCGCGGCGGGCGGCGCAGACGCACTGGGGACGGTGGGCGCGCGCTGGGACGCGGCGCTCGCGGACGAGGGAGCCCGCACGCGCTTCTTCCAGCGCGCCGCGGAGCTGGGCGTGCCGGGCGCGGAGGGGGTGATGCTGCGGCTGCGCGAGGCGGCGGGCGCGGACCTCGCGGCGCTCGCCGAGGCGCAGGGCACGGTGCTGGACATCCGCGCCCCGCAGGGCTCGCTGCTGCACGCGGCGGCCTGGCAGCAGCGCGAGCGCCTCTACGAGGAGCTGCGCCGCTCGCTCACCGCCATGGAGCACCGCGCGAAAGAGGGCGAGCTGCTCGAGCCGCACGAGGAGTGGCGCGACTTCCGCCGGGTGCGCGCCCTCTACCAGCAGCTCGCCGAGACGCACTCCACGGACCGGCGCGCCGCCTTCTACGAGACGCACGATCGGCTCTGTAACTACGGCGTGCAGCTCTTCAACGTCGAGTCGCAGCGCCCCTTCGGCAACGCCATCTTCCGCTTCCTCCTGGAGGAGGCGCGCACGGTGGGGCACGGCCCGTCCATCACCACGCAGGAGCGCAACGTCCGCGTCGGCTGGTAGCACGGGGGCAGGCCCCAGGCGCACCTGGCCGTACGCCCAGGAGGCAGGGAGGGAGGGTGCCCACCCGGAATACGGCAGGCACCCAACCGTTCGCCCTCTACGGTCCGGAGGGGCAGCGGCCCGAAAGCGTTGGTTCCCACTGCCCCTGGCGGATAAGAACCTCTCTCATGGAAAGCCTCTCCCCTTCTGAGCCCACGAGCGCGGACCTGCAGGCGGTCGCGGAGCTCGCCGAGGCCAAGCGGCAGATCCTCGAGCAGATCGAGAAGCGCGTGGTGGGCCAGCGCGAGGTGGTGGAGCACCTGCTCATCGCGCTCTTCAGCCGCGGCCACTGCCTCTTCGTGGGCGTGCCGGGCCTCGCCAAGACGCTGCTCATCAGCACGCTCGCGGACGTGCTGCACCTCTCCTTCAACCGCATCCAGTTCACCCCGGACCTGATGCCCAGCGACATCACGGGCACGGACATCCTGGAGGAGGACAAGGCCACGGGGCGCCGCGCCTTCCGCTTCATGGAGGGACCGCTGTTCGCGAACATCATCCTCGCGGACGAGGTGAACCGCACCCCGCCCAAGACCCAGGCCGCGCTGCTGCAGGCGATGCAGGAGTACCGGGTCACCGCCGGCGGGCGCACCTACCCGCTCGCCCTGCCCTTCCTGGTGTTCGCCACCCAGAACCCCATCGAGCAGGAGGGCACCTACCCCCTGCCCGAGGCGCAGCTGGACCGCTTCATGTTCCTGGTCGACGTGGGCTACCCCACGGCGGAAGAAGAGGTGGAGATCGTCAAGAGCACCACCGGCGCGGCGCAGCGCCCGCTGCAGCGCATCCTCTCGCCGGAGAAGATCCTGGCGCTGCAGGAGCTGGTGCGCCGCGTGCCGGTGCCGGACCACGTGGTGCGCTTCGCGGTGGACCTGGTGCGCAACACGCGCCCCAAGGAGCCGGGCGTGCCGGAGTTCGTGCAGAAGAACGTGTCGTGGGGCGCAGGGCCGCGCGCGAGCCAGTACCTGGTGGTGGCGGCCAAGGCGCGCGCGATTCTCTCCGGGCGCTTCGTGGCCACGGTGGAGGACGTGCGCGCCCTTGCGCGCCCCGTGCTGCGCCACCGCGTGCTGCCCAACTTCACCGCCGAGAGCGAGGGCATCACCAGCGTGAAGCTGGTGGACCAGCTGCTCGCGCAGGTGAAGGGCTAGCCGGGCGTAGGGATGGCGCTGCTCGACGCCCAGACGCTGAGCCGGCTGCAGGGAGTGAAGCTGCGCGCGCGCGCCGTGGTGGACGGCGTGCTGAGCGGCCTGCACAAGAGCCCGCACCAGGGCCAGAGCGTGGAGTTCGCCGAGCACAAGGAGTACGCGCCCGGCGACGAGCTGCGCCACATGGACTGGAAGGCCTACGGCAAGTTCGACAAGTACTACGTCAAGCGCTTCGAGCACGAGACGAACCTGCGCGGCCTGCTCGTCGTCGATGCGAGCGCGTCCATGGGTTACAAGTCCGGCGAGCTGTCCAAGCTGGAGGTGGCCACCACGCTCGCGGGCGCGCTGAGCTACCTGCTCGTGAGACAGCAGGACGCGGCGGGGCTCGCGGTGATGACGGCGGGCAAGCTGCAGGACGTGCCTCCGCGCGCGTCTGCGGGGCACCTGAATATGCTCTTGGAGTCGCTCGAGCGCGTGAAGCCCGAGGGGACCACGGACCTCTTCGGCGCCGCGGACCACCTGGCCGAGGTGCTCCCGCGCCGCAGCCTCGTGGTGGTGTTCAGCGACCTCTTGGATGACCGGCAAGACGCGCTCAAGCGCATCCTGTCTCTGCGCCAGCGCAAGAACGACGTGGCGGTGTTCCACCTGGTGGACCCCGCCGAGCTCACGTTTCCGTTCGATGACCCGATGCTCTTCCTGGACATGGAGGGAGACCGCCGCGTGGAGGTGAACGCGCGGGAGATTCGGCAGAGCTACCTGGAGGAGTTCGGCGCCTTCCTCGAGGGCGTGAAGACCGCCTGCGCCGAGGCGAATGTGGACTACGAGCGCGTACGCACCGACGAGCGCCTGGACGAGGTGTTGCTGCGCTTTCTTGCCCGGCGCGGGGGGCGCAAGTGAGCTTCGCCCAGCCGTGGATGCTGCTGGGGATGGCCGCCGCGCTCATCCCCCTGCTGGTGCACCTCTTCGACCGGCGCCGGCCGAGGCCCCACCCCTTCGGGCCCCTCTCCTTCGTGCTGCGCAGCCAGAAGCGCACCGCGAGCCGGCTCAAGCTCAAGCGCCTCATCCTCTACACGCTGCGCACCCTCATCCTGCTGCTCATCCCGCTCGCGCTCGCGAGGCCGCAGTGCGCCTCGGAGGCGGTGGCGGCGCAGAGCGCGCGCGGTCCCGCGGCCACCGTGGTGGTGCTGGATGCGAGCCTCTCCATGCGCTACCGCGACGGAGGCCGCAGCCTCTTCGAGCGCGCGCAGGACGAGGCGCGCGACGCGTTCGCGGACCTGCGCGCCGAGGAGCCCGCCACGGTGCTGGTGTGCACGGACGCCCCCCAGGCCCCGCACGCGCTCGGCTTCGACCGCGGGCGCATGCGCGGGGAGCTGGACGAGGCGAAGCCGACTTATGCCCCCGCGGACCTGAGCCGCTGCCTGGAGCTCGCGGCGCGCGCGCTCGAGGATAGCCCGGTCGCCGGCAAGCGCCTGGTGGTGGTGAGTGACTTCACGCAAGGCTCTCTGCGCCTGGAGAGCCCCGCCCCCACCGTGAAGGCGCCGGACGGGCGTAGCGTGCGCCCCGAGGTGGTGCTGCGCGATGCGGCCGGCGGCAAGGCGCTGTCCAACCACGCGCTCGTGGATCTCAAGGTCGAGCCCGCGCTGCAGGCGGGCCCGCGCGCCTACCAGTTCACCTTCACCGTGAAGAACTACTCGACGGAGGCGGTGAAGGACCTGGCGGCCACGGTGCGCACGGGCGAGACGGTGCTCGCCAAGGGCTTCGTGGACGTGGCGGCCGGGGGCACGGCGCAGAAGGCGCTCACGGTGCGCTTCGCACAAGGGGGCGTCATCGCGGGCGAGGTGACGCTCGCGCCGGACGCGCTCGCCGAGGACGACAAGCGCGGCTTCGTGCTGCCGGTGCCGCGGGCCCTGAAGGCGCTGGTGGTGAACGGCGCGCCGAATGCCACGCGCTATCGGGATGAAGCCTTCTTCGTGGAGGCGGCCCTGAGTGCCCCGGGCTCACCGGTGCAGGCGAGCGTGCGCGACGCGGAGGCGGGCCTGCGCGAGGACTTCGGCCAGTACGACGTGGTGCTGCTGCTCAACGTGCCCGCGCCGGACGCGGATGTAGCGCAGCGCCTGGGCGCCTTCGTGGAAGCGGGCGGCGGGCTCTTCCTCAGCATGGGAGACCGCGTGGAGACGGAGGCCTACAACGCGAGGCTCAAGGCGCTCCTGCCCCGCCCCTTGCGCCTGGTGCGCACGGCGGCCGAGCGCGACGACACGGACGCGGACCGGAAGGCGGCGAAGCTCGCGCGCGTGGCCGTGGAGCACCCGCTGTTCAGCCCCTTCGCAGGGGCCGCGGGCGAGGGGCTCCTCTCCGCGCGCTTCTACCGCTACGTGCTCCTGGAGGCGCAAGGCCCGGGCGCCAGCGAGGTGCTCGCCACCTACGAGGACGGCGCCCCTGCGCTCGCGGTGGCGCGGCGGGGCAAGGGGCGCGTCGCGCTGTTCACCTCGACGGTGGACCGAGACTGGAGCGACTTCGCGATCCGCACGAGCTTCCTGCCGCTGATGCAGCGCATGTCGGCGTACCTCGCCGGAGCGCTCGAGGAGCGGCAGGAGCAGCGCGTTCGGGTGGGCGAGAACGTGAGCGTGCGGCCGGAGGGCAGCGAGCGCCTCACGGCGGTGCGCGCACCGGATGGGCGCGAGCTCGCGCTGCAGGCGCAGGGAGACGGCAGCTTCAGCGCGGGACCGCTCGCGGAGCCCGGCGTGCACCAGGTGCTGGAGGCGGCCGGAAAGCCCGTGCCCGCCCTCGCCTTCGCGGTGGCGCTGGACCCGGCGGAGAGCGACCTCACCCGCATCCCGCAAGAATCGCTCACCGCCTACTTCGGCGAGGAGACGGTGAAGGCCGCGAACGGCGACGCCCAGAAGCCCGAGGTCCCGGTGTGGACCTGGCTCATCGTGGCCGCCGCCGTGGCCTTCTTCCTGGAGGGCACGCTGCTGCGGAAGTAAAGGCTAAGGCGCAGTGCTCATCCCTGCGCACGAGATGGCCTCACTGCAAACCCGGCAATGCGTGACGCCACACCCTTGTCTGGGTCATGATTTCGCGAACAGCCTTGGCAGTAGGCGCAGTTAGGGGCATCCCCAGTGTCCCGAGCAAGAACTAGGTGCATCGCAATACTTTCACCTTCGACTTGTGAAGGGCTCCATTTGGGGTCGAGAGGAAACCTGTGAAGCTTATTACCGGCATCGACATCAGCGGCTTCCGCTCAATCAACAAGGGAAAGCTTGAGCACCTAGGGAGCTTGAATGCCATTGCGGGCCTCAACAACTCTGGAAAGTCGAATGTACTTCGCGCCCTAAACCTCTTCTTCACCGGCCAGTCGGATCAAAACCTCAATATCAACATTGAGTCTGACTATCACCGAGGCCCGAATGCCCCCAAGGGCAAGAAGAAGAGAATTAGAGTCGCGCTAAACTTCTCACTCCCTAGCAATTTCAAGTTCCAAAAGACCATCAAGAACGTCGAGTCTTTTCTTGGGGGAAGTACCTTTTCGATCGCGAAGGAGTGGACCCTCGACTCACTAACACCAAGCTTGGAACTCAACGGGAAAGAAATCAACGACCTGGACGAACGAGAATACATAAATCGTTTCCTGTCGCTGATTTCCTTTCGATACATCCCCAACAGAGTCCTGCCGCTTGAAATTATTCGTTCAGAACACCACGCACTGCGGGACGTCATAGTCCGACGTATGGCGGGCAAAACGATTGATCAAGAAAAGGCCTTTCAGGCTTTAGAGCAGATATCCGTTTCGCTCACTCAGGACTTGAGCAAGCATGTGCGCGAGGCATGTCCTGGGATTGGGGAGGTCAAGCTTGCCACGCCTCGTTCTCTGCAGGACATGGTCTTTGCTTTTGGCTATCGACTTGGCAGCGGCGAACATGAAACCGACGACAAGTTTCAAGGCTCCGGAATCCAAAGCCTGTTGATGCTTGAGACGCTGGCGCTGATCGACCGAGACTACAACCGTAAGTTTGGCTGGAAACAAGCCACCGTGTGGGCCCTGGAAGAGCCCGAGTCATCCCTACATACGGCTCTGGAAGCACAGGTCGCGCGATACCTTGCGGATGTATCCAGCGAGGAGAATGGGCGCCTTCAAATCTTTTCGACTACGCACTCGGACCTAGTCCTCCAGTACTCAGACCAACCCATTTTGGTCTCGCATGAAGACGGAGCTAGTTCACTATCGGCCCCGACGTCCAAACTGGAGGCTTTGCACGAAGCTGCTCGCACGGGGATCTCCAGATGGGTGCATCCTATTCTGTCGTTCCCGCTCGACCCCGTGATCTTTGTCGAAGGCAAGCACGACAAAGCCTTTATCGAAGCCGCACTTCGGATTTCGGCCCCCGACAGCGTCTTTCGTGTCGCAACCCTCGAGGAGCTCCAAGGCGGTGGAGCGACGGGAGGCATCGACGACATGATCAAATATCTCAAAACCCACATGCCTGCGATTCGAACCCGACTGAAGACGGCACCGATCGTCGTCGTTCTCGACTGGGATTCACTGTCGAGGAAGAAGGATATTGAGAAACTTTTCCACGGGCTCGACTGCGCACATGTGGTTGTCTGGGACGAGAGCAGCGCGAATCCGCATCTCGATGATACGTTCCGTGGAGTGGAACGCTTCTACCCAGACCGCATCATCGATGAAGTTGATCAAGCGCTTGGCGTCTTGGGCGTTCTCAAAGGGAAGAGGTTTCTGCCAAAGAAAGATGCGCCGAATTTCAAGAATCGCGCGTTCGATTTGGTCCGTAAAGGACTTCTTGAAGACGACCTGAAGTATGCGAAGGCATTCTTAGAAGCGCTGTTGAGCGCATGTGGCGTCGCCAACTCTGGTGCGTAATGGCTACATTCGCTACTCGCCGGCCGGCCTGTCGCGAAATTTTCGAACTGCGAGATTGTCAGCCCGAGAATTGCCTCTCCCTCGTGCAACCTCGCGACTAGACGCTAGACGCGATCTGCCATCGCAAAAGGTCTACGTCAGTTCGTGACTAGGAACATGCCGGAGCAACGTTTTCCCGCTTCAGGGATTTTCTGCTCTGAAGGATCTAGGTACATATGGATTCGCTTCTTGAGGCGGTCTCTCAGCTTGAGCAAACTTTTGTCCGTCGGAATCGCGCGCCACTGGGTGCGCTAGTGACTTGGGCAGAAGGCGCAAAGGGATTCCTTACTGCGCGCTGGCTTTTTGTTGACGAGCATCGCGAGCCGCGGGAAGGCCGGGACTACGGCGAACTCCGCCTCCGCGAGGTGTGGCTGCCCATAGAACAGGCCGTGCCGAGCTTGCGGTCTGCGCTAGTGCACCCCACTGATGGGACCGGCAGCTTTAACTTCGGCTCGTTCGACTACGGGAGAATCGAACGGCGAGTTAGTCGTTCGGACAGCCTCTCCGGCTGGTCTGAGTGGGTGCTTGAGGCAAGCCAGCAGAGTCGACGTCACGATCACGGACTCACCTCTGGTGTCGCTGTAGCCCACGGTCTGCCTCCGTTTCCCTCTTTTCATCGAGCAGTCGAAGATTGGGTATGGGGCGAACGACTAGTTCAACGAGATGGGCAAGCACGCCATCTCGGTGAGATGCTAGTCGTCGTTCCGGATACGAGGGGAATGCTCGGCAGCGTCCGATGGGAGGGCAATCGACTGTCGGGGACGGTGCATTCCTCGAGCGAGAATGACGAGCTTGAAATTCAAGCCGCGATTGCCACGGATACGGGTCGACTTGTGCTGCCTCCATTGAGGCCAGCGCCTTCAGCTTTTAGCTGGGAGACCCCAGTCGACGCCCGAGGTGCTGACGTCTATCTCGTACATTCCAGCCGAGACCTCATGGGCATGGCAAACCTATCTCCTGGAGCGACTCTAGTAGATCCGGCGAGGCAACTTCCCCCATCCGAGCAAGCTGAACGCGACTTGGCGGACGGAGAGAACGATCGTGTCGAATACAAGCCCTTCGTCAACCCCAAAAGCGACAAGGAGTCTGAGCTTATTGCGACCGTTATTGCCTTCGCCAACACCGTGGGAGGGCGCCTGTACATTGGCGTCAGAAACGATGGTGAGCCGGAGGGCGAGCAAACCTTTCGCCGAGTCATCCAGGGAGATAAACCTGAAGACGAAGACAGGTACTTGGCCTACTTGGACTCACTCTTTAGAGAGCGGGTGAAGCCTGTGCCCCCCCTTCAATATCGAGCTCGTCGGCGTCTCGGGCCATCGTGTAATTATGGTCAGAGTCGAGACAGGAGATGACCGTCCCTATTCGGGCAAAGCGAATGAATTATTCATCCGAAAGGGCGCTTCGAACGTCCGGCCCGACCCAAAGACTGAACTACCTAAACTCTACGAGCGAGCATCGTTGCCTCACTCGCTATATGGCTCAGGCATTGGCTTCGGCTTTGGACGAACAGGGGGCGGCCTGTTCTGAAGGCCGGACCATGGTCCGGTCTCAATCGCCTTACGTATTGCCCGTTCCGTTCTTGAGGGACGACGGCGTTCTAAAAGATGAGTTTCTTTAGTTCCTCCGTTTTCCGGTCGTACTCACTCTGGCTCAGGATGCCCTCGTCGAATAACTTTTTGCATGTCAGCAACTCGGCTTGAGCCCGCGTTTTGTCTCGATTCTTGACAAACTCATCTGCTAGTGGCTTCAGGCCATAGCCGAGCCCTCCGAGAGCAACTAGAGCTCCCAGCAGCGCGATATCGCTTTCGGTTGCCATTGCAGCTCCGATAACGAAGATGACGGCGCCGATCATGGTTCGCTTAAATGAGCTATTTGCCATTGTTGGTGCTCCGACCGACATCCCTGTCGGCTTTCGAGAGGAGATGACCTTCGGGGTGAGGTACACGGGATAGATAGGGCAGCTCTTGCTCTGCGCGACTGGTTGGGGGGCACTACCGACCATCCCGTGGAGAGAAGATCGAACGTGAACTCGGTGGAACCATAGAACAAACAGGCCCGCTCATGCTCCTAGCGGCTGCGTAATCCGAGTAGGGCAGGACGCCATCGGGAGACGGTCTTGCTGGGGCTCTCAAAGGCATATGAGTACGCTGGCGAAGCGCCTCTGGGGGTTGCGGTTGGCCGACGCACCGCAGTTTGACGTAGTCAGTGTCCTTAGCGCAGTTGGATGCTTTCACGCGCTAGCGAATAGGCGTCCGCAGAGCACAGCATTGAGTCGGAGTAGCGCTGCTGCGCCTTACCCGTCGCCGGGCAGCGGCAGGTGGCCGTGGAGGATGGCCACCACCACTCGGTTTCCTGACTCGGGCACCGGCGGATGCAAGTGCAGCCGGTTGGTGTGGCGCTCGAACTTGTAGTGCCACTCGCAGTAGAGCGTGCGGCCCTCCAGCTCGCGCTCCCGTGCTCGCCGGCAGGCTCCGTCCTCGCGCACGTTGGGCTTCTCGGGCGCGACCTCGCAGCCCCACTGCTGGAAGCGCCGGCCCACGAGCTGGTTCGTCACCGGCTGGCGCTCGGCATCGCTCGGCGCGGGGTCGTTGCGTGAGAGCCGGCCACTCTCGTCCGTGAACACCCACGCGCCGTGGTCATCCAGCACGCCGAGCACCTGGTGCAGCGCCTCGCGCACGCGCGCGTAGCCGCCCTCCATCTCGCCGAGGCCACGCCACACGCCGTCGTAGAAGTACAGGTCCGGAAAGGCGTGCTCGGCGAGCGCCTCCAGACCCCGCTCGTCCACGCGCTCCAGCTCGAGCGCGTGGCGGAAGAAGGCCCGGTGCGTCGCCTCGTCCACCACGAAGTGGACCTGCGTCGCCCTCCCCTCCATCACCACGTCCTGCGGCCCCTTCAGCGCTCCGGGCAGGGGCAGGCACGCCGTGGCCACTCCCGCCTCCGTGCGCGCATGCGCAAACGCCCCCGAGACCGAGATCACCGGCTCCGCGCCACCGATGCGCACCTCCAGCCCGGGCCATGCCTCCTGCTCGTCCCACAGCGTGAGCGAGCCGAACAGGGCCGCCACGCGCTGGCCCACCTCGGGCGGGAGCGAGAGCGGCAGCTCCGTGTTGAAGAGCAGGTCCGAGAGCTCGTGGCCGTGCACCTGCTGGCGCAGCAGCTCGGTGCTCGCCGCGAAGGGCTCACCGCGCTCGCGCGCCACGTCCGTGCGGTCGAGCAGCTGCTCGAGCCGCTCGATGAACCCTTCGCGGTCCCTGCCGTCCCAGCTCCAGCTGGACTCCTCGAGGACGAAGCGCATCCGCTACTTCACCGCCCCGCGGCGCACCTTCGCGAGCACGGCGACGTCCACCTGGTACTGGTCGAAGAAGCGCTTGGGCCACTCGTTCAGCCCACCCGAAGCCGAGAAGCGCAGCGGCGTGTTGCGCGGCTCGCCGTCCTCCTTCGCGTCGAAGAAGTGCACCAGGGCGTCCTCGGGCTTCAGCAGCCCGAGCTCGCCAATCGCGCGCCGGATGCCGTTGAGCACGTGGTCGCTGTGCGTCTCCACCAGCACCTGGACTCCCGTCGCCGCCACGGTGGCGAGGAAGGTCCCCATGCGCGACTGCCCCGCCGGGTGCAGGTGTGCCTCGGGGTTCTCCACGATGAGCAGCGCGTCCCGCTGCGGCGCGACGAGCCCCGCCACCACCACGGGCAGGCTGTAGCTCAGCCCGAAGCCCATGTTCGGCGCGCGCACCCAGTCGCCGCCGGGCGCGCGGAAGCGCATCGCCGTCACCGAGGTGTTCGGGAAGGCCACGGACTCGATCTCGGTGGGCCGCGCGATGTCCGAGAGCCAGGCCTCGACCTGGTACTTGAGGAACGCATCCGCGTCGTCCGTGAGCGAGGGGTGCCGCCTGCCCACGGGCACCTTCTCCTTCAGCCCGTGGCGCGCGAGCACCTGCGCGCAGTACTCCCCGCGCACGCCCACGCCCAGGTCGTCCTCGGGGCGCGCGCTCGCGGGCAGCACGTCACGCGGTCCCAGCCGCTCCGCCGACAGGTAGCCGAAGCCGCGCGCGGGGCCGCCGAGCACCGTGGGCACCGGGTGCGGGCGCTCCTTGATGGGCAGGTGCAGCAGCTCCTCGTCGCGGGCGTCGAAGATGTAGAGCGCGCGCTCCTCCTCGCCCTCGCCCGGGCGCACCGTCACGCGGATCTCATTGGAGCCCGCGGCGGTGTTCAGGTTGAGCACGTCCTGCACGCTGCCCAGCTCGAGGCCGTAAGGGCCGTTGAGCGAGACGGAGCGCGCGTTGAAGAGGCTCGCCTCGCGCAGCATGAGCAGCGTGTGGATGACCGAGGTCTTCCCCGCGCCGTTGAGTCCCGAGAGGACGGTGAGCGGTGCGAACTCCACCGAGGCGGAGGCGAAGCGCTTGAAGCCGGCAATCTCCAGCGTCTTGATCAAGGTGTCTCCCGCTGCAGGATCTCACGGGCCCGTGTGAAGCGCAGCGCCACCCGCAGTGCGTCGCCGGTGCTCACACTCACGGCGTCGCTGTAGGCAGGGTCCTCCAGGAGCGCTCGCGCGGCAGCGGAAATCTCCGCACTGCGCGGCGCGAGCGCCTCGGGCGCGTGGTCCGCGAGCGCCACTGCCCAGCTCTCGAACAGCGCGCGGTTCAGCGGCCCCGGCTTCGTCGCAGCGGGCGGGTACTTGCGGAACGCGCTCGCGCCGAAAACTGCCGTCGCACTGCGCATCGCGCGGTCGAAGTCCGACACCAGCCCCTCGCGCTCCGCGTCGGTGAGTGCGGGCTTCTGTGGGTGCGTACCGTCGAGGCGGCGCGTGAAGTCGAGGAGGAACGCGTCCAGGCCCGGAAACGGGAGGTACTCATCGAACGCCACCCGGAACGCGCAGAAGCGCAGCGCGAGCTCGCGGTCGGTCATGCGGCGCTCGTTCTGGAAGGCGCCGCCGGTGGCCTCCGCGAACGAAGGCAGCGCGGTGAGCCGCGTGAGCAGCTCGCGCGAGCCGCTTCGCCCCATGAGGTGGCGGATCTCCTGCGCGGTGAGTGGGCTGCCGCCCGTGTTGATGCGCCGGAAGACGTCGAACTTCACCTCGTCCGGCGTCGAGGGCTCGAGCACGTGGATGGCGAGCTGCGCCCCCTGGAAGCGGCGGCGGAACTGGGTGTCCAGCGTGTCGAAGGTCTTGCCGGAGAGCTCCGGGAAGTACTCGAGCTCCGTGAGCGGCTCGAGCCCCTTCGCGAAGCGGTGCAGCACCGTGAGTCTCTGCACGCCGTCCACCACGTGCAGCGTGCCCTGCGTGTCCTGGTGGAAGTAGAGGGCGGGCAGCGGAATCCCGACAAGCACGGACTCGACGAGCAGCGACCTCTGCCGGCTCGTCCACAGCGCGAGGCGCGGGAAGTCCTGCGCGAGCGCGATGTCGCCCGCGTCCACCAGGTCGAGCGCCTGGCGCACCGAGAGCGGCTTGGGGACGATGCGCAGCTTCCCCGCGTCCAGGGCCTTGCGCTCCGGAACCCCCGGCCCCACGTCCTCGACCTCGGTGTCGGTCGGCGCGTCGTCGAAGCACTCCTGGCGGGGGCCCGACACCGTCCGCTCACGCTCTTCAGCACTCAAGGATCTCGCCCTCCAGCGAGGCGCGGTCGCGGCGCGCCGATGGCGACGACTCTCTCACGGCTTCGGGACGGAGCGCGGGTGTATTTCCCGGGCGACCCAGGAGGCATTCTCTCTCACCTCGCACGAGGGAGAGGGAGTCTGGTTCCGGGTCTGCGTCCTTTCTTCCTCCCGCTCAGCGAGGGAACCCTGATGACCCTGCCCAAGACCGGTGGCACGCCGCGCGTGCTCGCCGACGCGTACCTCTCGGCCAACGCCCTCGCCATGCCCCCTCGCGCCCGGGGCGCAGGCGCTCGAGCGCCCGCAGGTGGAGAACCGCTGGGCTGAGCCCGCGTCCAGGCCCGCGCGCTGCTCAGCCCCTGGCCTCCCGAAGGCCGGCCCTGCCGGGCGATTGACGGGGGGCCTGCACGCGCCAACAGTGGCTGCCCACCCGCCGGCGATCCGCGCAGGTCGGGAACCCGGAGAGGGCGCCATGCAGAGAGCCCGGTGTGCGACCACGCTGTGCCTGCTCGCGCTGCTCGGAGGCGCGGGCCGCACCCACGCCCGGGAGGGCGACGGCAGCTTCTGCGTGCTCTCGGTCGAGGAGACGCCGGGCCGACTGGCCATCCTGGACCCCGGCGGAGGGGTGCGGGCCCGAATCCCGCTGGGCGAGCGGCCCCACGAGGTGGAGGTCTCCCCGGATGGCCGCACGGCCTACGTGTCCCTGTTCGGCATCGCCGACTACGACAACCGCATCGGTGTCCCCGGCGTGCGCGTGGCGCGCATCGACCTCGCGCGCGCCACCCGCGTGGGCGAGTACCGCCTCCCGGCGGACGTGCGCGGGCCGCACGGCGTCAAGCTGCGCCCTCCGAGCGCCGCGGAGCTGTTCGTCAACGCCGAGGTGGGCAGCGACACGATGCTCGTGTTCGACGTGGAGCGCGGTGCACTGTTGCGTCGCTTCGCCGTGCCCGCGGGCACGCACAACTTCGTGTTCTCCCGCAGCGGCGACGCGCTCTTCACCTTCGCCGGGGCCGGGGGCGTCTCCCGGCTGGATCCGGTCAGCGGGCGCATCCTGGCCCATCGCGACGTCGGGTCGCCGGTGCGGGGGCTGCTCGTGAGCCGGGAGGGTGAGCTGCTCGCCAGCGCCCGTGGCGAGGTCGTCGTCCTGCGTGCCACGGACCTGTCCGTGCTCCGCCGCCTCGCGGCGCCGCGCCCCGGACAGCTGGTGTACCTGGACCAGCTGCCCGACGGCACGGTCGTCGCCCCCTCGCTCTCCGACGGAGGCGTCGCCGTCTTCCCGCCCGGAGGCGCCCCCGCGCGCTTCCTGCCCACCGGGAAGACCCCCATCTTCGCCCGGCGCGGGCCCGACGGACGCATCTACGTGGCCAACGTGGACGACGATCACCTCAGCGTCATCCGCGCGGAGGACCTCTCGCAGCGCGTGCTGGGCGGGGTCACCACCCCCAATGGCCTCGGCTTCGGCGCCTGCCCGGAGCGCTGAGGGAGCGCATCGGCGACTCCTGGGTGGAGCAGCTCCCCGCGGCGCTCCGGCCTCCGGAATCGCGGTGGACCCGTCGCCCCTGCTACGGTGCGCCGCTCCCGGAGGCCGCATGCGACTGCTGTTGCTGACCCTCACGCTGCTCGCGGCCCCCCGCGCGTCCGCCCAGGCCCCTGCTCCTTCCTCCAGCGAGACGGCGAAGCTGCAGCGGCTGAGCCGCGACTTCTGGGACGACTTCCTGACGGACAACCCCGGCTACGCCACGTTCATCGGCGACCGGCGCTCGGACCGGAAGCTGTACGACGAGTCCGAGCGCGCCTACCAGCGCCGCTTCGCCACCGCGCGGCGCTTCCTCGCGCGCGCCCGCGCCATCGACGCTCGCGCGCTCGCCCCCACGGACCGCGTCAGCCTGGACGTCCTGCAGCGCCGGCTCGCCCTGGCGCTCGAGGGCGAGGCGCTGCACTGCTACCTGGAGGAGAACATCCTCCTGCCCCTCAACCAGATGGAGGGCCTGCACCACCGGCTCCTCAGCCTCCCCACCACCCACCCCTTCGCCACCGCGCGCGACTACGAGAACTACCTCGCGCGCCTGCGCGCCTTCCCGCCGCAGGTGGACGCGGTCATCCACAACATGCGGCGGGGCATCGCGCTGGGCGTGGTCCAGCCGCGCGCCGTCGTCGAGCGCGTCCTTCCGCAGCTCGAGGCCGGCGCGACGGCGGCTGCGGCGGACAGCCCGCTGTACGAGCCCGTGCGCCGCTTCCCCGAGGGGCTCGG
The DNA here is from genome assembly GCF_009659535.1 of Aggregicoccus sp. 17bor-14. Classification (NCBI taxonomy): domain Bacteria; kingdom Pseudomonadati; phylum Myxococcota; class Myxococcia; order Myxococcales; family Myxococcaceae; genus Aggregicoccus; species Aggregicoccus sp. 17bor-14. Next base: position 413,939 of record NZ_VJZZ01000002.1, on the reverse strand, counting down.
GGACGGGGAGCGCGCACGCCTGGAGGCGGCCATCGTGCGCGCGCTGGAGACGCACGTGCGGCCGGGGTTCCGCCGGCTGCACGCCTTCATGCGCGACGAGTACCTGCCCCGGGCGCGCTCCACCTTCGCGATGTCGGCGCTGCCGCGAGGGGACGCGCTCTATGCGTACGCCCTGAAGGTGCGCACCACGACGGACCTCTCGGCCGACGCCGTCCACGCGCTGAACCTCGCGCAGCTCGAGAAGGCCGAGCGCGAGCGGGCGGAGCTGGTGCGCTCGCTCGGCTTCGCCGGCACCCCGGCCGCATTCAACGCGCAGCTGCAGGAGGACAAGGCCCAGCGCTGGTTCGACGCGGCCTCCGTGGAGCGCGACCTGCGCGAGAGCCTCGAGGCCATCCGCCCGAAGCTGCCGCAGCTGTTCGCGAACCTGCCCCGCGTGGACTACGCGCTGAGGCCGGTCGAGCCCTTCCGCGCGGCCTCGTTCCCCAACGGCGCCTTCATCCCCGGGAGCCAGGACGGCCGGCGCGCCGGCATCTTCCTGTACAACACGCACAACGTGGAGACGGAGGGCGTGCGCAAGTTCCTGCTGCCCGCGCTCGCGTTCCACGAGGTGGTGCCCGGGCACATGCTGCAGGCGGAGTACGCGAGCGCGAGCACGTCGCTGCCCGCCTTCCGCCGCTTCGGCGGCAACGCGGCGTACAACGAGGGCTGGGCCACTTATGCCGAGTCGCTCGCCGAGGAGCTCGGGGCGTACCGGGACGGGCCCGCACGCAACTTCTACCTGACGTCGAAGGTGTACAGCCACGCGAGCGCGGTGGCGGAGACGGGGCTGCACGCGAAGGGGTGGACGCCGGAGCAGGCCGCCGCGTTCCTGCGCAAGTACGTGGCGATGCCGCCACCGCGCTTCGACATGACGCTGGCGCGCTGGGCCGTGCTCCCCGCGCAGAACCTGGGCTACGGCATCGGCGCGCTGAAGTGTCGCGAGCTGCGCGAGCGCGCCACGCGCGAGCTCGGCGAGCGCTTCGACGTGCGGGAGTTCCACGCCGTCGTGCTGGGCGCGGGCAACGTTCCGCTGGACGTGCTGGACGGCATCGTCACGGAGTGGATCGCCACGCGGAAGGGGACCTGAGGCGGGGCGCGGCAGCGCCCGACGCGTCTCCGGCTCACTCCGGGCGTGGAGTTCTTCGCCGGCGGCTTCTGGAGCACCACCGTGCCGCTGCAGCAGGGCGAGCGCTGCGCGGCGGCTCGCCGTTCCCGCGTCCAGACGGTGGCCCCACCGCCGAGTACTCGGCTCCCACCGGCGCGCCCTGAGCCACTGCTCACCCGCTGGGTGCTCACCTGCCAGGCCGACACCGTCCCTCTGCGGACCCTGTCCAAGCTGCGCCAGGCGCACGCAAGGGAGAGGGGCAGGCCCGGTGTGCGGACCTGCCCCTCGGGTAATTCATTGGACCCGCGTGTGGACTACGGCGCGGGCTGCGTGACGGTGGCCTGCTGCAGGGCCACCTGCGTCTGCGAGAGGATGCGGCCGTTCATCGTGGCGCCCGTCTGAAGTGTCACGTCCGTCTTGCAGAGCAGGATGCCCTCGAAGTGGGCGCCCGCGCCGAAGGTGGCGCGGCCGGCGATCTGCCAGAAGATGTTCTTGGCCAGTGCGCCGCCGGCGAGCGTGATGCGGGTGTTCGCCGCGAGGGTGAGGTCGCCCGTGCTCTGCAGGATCCACACGTCGTTGGCGCCACCGGACAGCGTCACGTCCGTGGGCACGGTCACGCTGCTGGTCCACTTGTAGAGGCCGGGGGCGAGCGTGCGGCCACCGAGGTTACCGGTGCCCAGCTCGAGGAAGTCCGGCGTGGGGCGGCTCGCGGCGTCCGTGTAGGCGCTCTCCATGTTGGAGACGGCGGTGGTGAGGTTGGAGGGCGTGGGCACCGCGTAGTTCGCGGCATAGGCGCGGCCGACGAGCTGGGTGCTGGTGGCGAAGACGTTGGTGGCGTCGGCGACCAGCGAGAAGCCGGTGAGGTAGCTGGCGGCGGCCGGCCCGAGGCCGATGTCGCCCGTCACGGTGGAGTCGGGCACCGAGGACACGCCCGTCTTGGCGAGGATGGCGTAGTCATCCGCAGTACCGAGGCCGACCGGGGCCGGGCCGCGGGCGGCGGTGGTGCCGGTGGTGAAGCTCCAGCTGTAGGCCGCGGCGAGCGCGTTGCCGTTGAGGTCGCGCACCCCCGTGGAGAGCGTGGCGTCGAAGCGGGCATTCACCGCGAGGGAGCTCGCCGGCACGAAGGTGGCGAGGGTGCCGGGGCCGTAGGTGACGTTGCCCGAGACGGGCGTGCTGCCCTGGCGCACCGTGAAGGTGGCGGAGGTGAGGGAGACGGGGTCCATGGCCTCGCTGAAGGTGGCCGTGAGGCGGCGGTTCGTGGCGACGCCCGTGGCGTTCGCGGTGGGGCCGGTGGACCTCACCTGCGGCGGCGTGGCGTCCGCCTCGGTGCCGGTGGTGAAGGACCAGGTGCGCGCGGTGGCGAGCGCGTCACCCGCGGCCGACCTCGCCTCCGTGCTGAGGGTGGCGGTGTAGCGCGTGGAGGGCGCGAGGTTCACCGTGGGGGTGAGCGTCGCGATGGTGCCGTCGGTGCTGTGCGCGAGCGCGCTGGCGATGACCGTGCTGCCCTGCTTCAGCGTGAAGGTGGTGGCCGAGAGCGGCTGCATCTCGCTGTCGAAGGTGGCCGTCACCCGCGTGTTGAGCGAGATGCCGGTGGCGCCATCGGCGGGCGTGGTGCCCGAGAGGAGGGGCGCAGTGCCGCTGCCCTCCGGGGTGCCGCCGCCGCACGCGAGCAGCGTGAGGGTGAGGAGCGAGAGGAGCATGCTGCGGACGGTCGGGTGACGCTGCGCTGCAAGGGCGATGGTCAAAGAGGACTCGGTAGGGGGTGAGCCGGAAGCAACGCAGCGTGGGGACGCAGCCAGCGTTGCTCCTGCGAGCTCTGGGGGGGACGGCTCTTCCGTTGCCCGGAGCGAGGCTCGCTGGGGGAGGGAAGTGCAGACAACATTACCATGAAAGCCTGCATGGCAAGGCAGCAGGCAGTCGAAACATGTGCAGTCGGAAGGGACCCGCGGGTCCCCTTCGGTCTCGCCTACCGCGGCATCCGCACGATCTGCAGGTCGCGCAGGAAGTAGACGAAGTGCTCGTCCGCGCGCGCCGAGACGTAGCGCCAGTACCCACTGTCCAGACACGCCGGCGTTCCGCCCTTCGCGCTCACGTGCGCGACGCAGCCGGGCTTCTTGCCATCCGGCTGCTGCGTCCAGAAGAGGGAGCCTGCACTCGCCTCCAGGCCGCCTCCGCGCACTCCCGGGGCGACTGTCTCCGGCGCACCTCCCTCCAGAGGGATGCGCAGGAGACCCGAAGCGGCGTCGAAGAAGAGCGAGCGGTCGTCGAGCGCGAGCGTGTATCCCAGGTCAGCGGTAGCGCCCTCGAGGCTTGGGCTCACGAGCACGGTCTTCTTCCCGTCCGCCACGACGCTGAGCTGCCGGAGGTGGAAGTTGCCCATCTGGACGCCCTCGACGAAGTAGACCTTGCCGTCGCGCGCCGCGAGGCTGCCCTGGAACTCCGCGCCCGCGAGCAGCACCGGCTCACCGCCGGTGCGGGGCGTCGCGATGAGGTCCTCGGGCGGCGTCGGGTACTGGGCGCTCTGGCGCGTGGAGTAGACGCAGTCCCCACCGAGCGCGAAGAGGCTGTCGCCCTCGACCATGTGCTGCGCGGGGCCTCCGCTCTTGGCCACGCGCCAGATGCCGCGGGGCGAGGAGTCACAGCGCGAGTCGGCGCAGGGCAGGTAGTCGAACCAGACGAACTGCTCGTCGACGGCGAGGTACCCGTAGCCGAAGCCGGTGTCGGCGCTCCAGAGCGTGGTCACCGCTCCGCCGTCCTTCGGGACGGTCTTGATGACGAGCCCTCCTTCCGCCTTCCGGGAGACCCAGTACACGCGCTCCGCGTCGAGCGCGAGCGCGGACGCCAGCTCGGCCTCGGCCAGCACCGTCCCCTTCGAGCGCCAGGCGGCGTCGGGCTTCGGCGGTGCCCCCGTCGGCACGAGCAGCGCCGGGCGAAGCTCCGGCCCACGAAGGAGGACCGCGATGACGCCGCTGTCGGAGATGCGCAGCGCCTCGCTGATGAGGGCGTCGTGCTCCGCGACGAGGTCGTTCAGGTCGAGCACCCGCCCTCCGGAGAACAGGACGCCGCGCGCGCTGCCCGGCCCCTCCCACCCGAAGTAGCTCGAGGTGCCGACGATCTGACCGCTCGCATTGATGTCCGTCGCGACGCTGGCCGTGTGCCCGGGCAGGGCGCCGAGCTCCGTCACCCGCCCTCCGCGCCAGAGGACGGCCTGGCCCGAGCCACCCCTCTCGGAGCGCGTGGCCTCGCCGACGACCTCTCCCGCATCGTTCGCGGCGTGGGCAAACCCCCAGCCTCCGAGGTCCGGCAGGGCCGAGGCCACGCCGTCGCGCCACACCACGGCGTCCACCCGCATGGGCGCGTCGGGCAGGCTCCGGCTCAGCGTTCGCCCGACGGCGAGGCCCTTCGCGAGGCCCCCGCTCTGGTCCTCGTGACCGCCGAGGCTGGGCAGCCGGTGCCAGGCCGCGCCGTCGAAGAGGAAGACGGCGGTGACGAAGGTCCCCTCCTCGAAGATGTCCCAGTCCACGAGGACGCGGTTCGCCCCATCCACCGCACGCACGGCGCGCATGGAGGAGCCCGGCTCCATGCACCGCTCCGCGGCCAGGCCGCGCGCCGGATTCCCGAGCCCGCGGATCGTCCCATCCGGGAAGTGGAGGAACACCTCGCGCTCGTCGCAGTCACCCGGGGGCAGCTTGCTCCCGCTGGTGCGGATGCCGGCGGTGACGCCCGCGTCGTTGATGGCCTCCACCCTCTGCGGCACCTCCCGGCGCGTCCCGGTCTTCGGGTCGTAGACCCACGGCGCCGCGGGGAACGCGCTCACCAGCACCAGCCCACCGGGACTCATGTCCAGGATGGACGGGGAGCCGTACGGGACAGGCTCGCTGCGCAGCTCCACCACGCGGTAGGCAGGGCCCGTCGGCTCGACGGTCTCGACCTCGGTCGACCCGGCATCCGGGACCTCGACCGTCGTCGAGCCGGCATCGCGCCCGGTGTCGGGCGGCGTGACGGGTGCCTTGCCTCCGCTCGAGCACGCGAGCCACAACGCACAGCCGAAGAACAGCCACGGGGATCGCATGCTCGCTCCAGGTCCAGTGCGCGGACCCTGCGCATCGACGCCGTGCGGGGCTACTGGCTTTCTCCCGTATTCCGGCCTCTACCGTCATCGGCCGGACGGGCCGGAGCGCATCCGCGCTCGAGCAGCGCCTCGCTCGGCTGTCGGTACCCCACCTGCGGATGGATGGCGCTGGAGGTGGGGTTCGCGAGGTCCGTGAAGAGGAAGCAGGCGCGCCGCCCTGCGCGTCCAACCTCCTGCGCGAAAGCCTCCGCCCAGTCGCCGTCGGGCGCGCTGTTCAATCCCGGGAATCCCGCGTCCCACCTGCGCTCAGCGGCGCGGGGCGCCGGGGCCCTCCCGCGGGCTGCGTCCGACGATGGACCTCGGGCCGGCAGACGAAGATGCTCCTGGCACGCGACTGGCAAACCGACGCTCCTCGCAGAGCGCCGGCGCCGTGTGGGCGCTCTCCCCCTGCCCTCGAGGCCCGCATGTTCGGAGTAGCTCAGGATCTACGACTCGCCGTACGGCACCTGGTGCGCACCCCGCTGGTGGGGCTGGTCACCATCGCCTCGCTGGCGGTGGGGCTCGGGGCCTTCACGTCGAGCTTCACGCTGATCAACGCGCTGTTCCTGCGCCCACTCCCCTTCCCCGCCCCCGAGCAGCTCGTCTCGCTGCAGGCCACCTCGAAGGGCGACTCCGGCCCGCACGCCTTCTCGTGGGCCACCGTGCAGGACCTGGCCGCGAAGGCGACGACGCTGCAGGCAGTGGGCGGGTGGACGGACCGGCCCCTCTCGCTCGGTGACGCGGGCGAGGCGGCGCCCGAGCTCCTCGCCGGGCAGCTGGTGTCCGCGGGCTTCTTCCAGGCGCTGGGCACGAAGGCGAGCCTCGGACGGCTACTCACGCCGGAGGACGACGCGCCGGGAGCGCCCGCGGTGATGGTGATGAGTCACGGGCTGTGGACGCGGCGCTTCGGCGCGAGTCCCTCGGTGCTGGGCCAGAGCGTGCGGCTCAACGGCCAGTCGTTCACGGTGGTGGGCGTGGCGGAGCGCGGCTTCCACGGGCCCAGCGTGACGGTGGCGCGCGACGCGTGGGTGAGCGTGTCGCAGCAGCCGCGCATCCTGCCCGGCCGCGCGCTGCTGGAGTCGAGGCAGAGCGTGTGGCTCGAGGTCCTCGCGCGGGTGAAGGAGGGCACGAGCGCGAAGCAGGCCGCCGCCGAGCTGGACGCGCTGGGCCAGGCGCTCGCGCTCGCCCACCCCGACACCCTGCGCGACCACGGCATCCGCCTCCAGGCCCTGGGCGGCGTGGAGCCCGAGATGCAGGGGCCGGTGATGGCGGTGGCCGCAGTGCTGTTTGCCGCCGCGGGCCTCATCCTGCTCATCGCCTGCGTCAACGTGGCGGGCGTGCTGCTCGCGCGGGCGGTGTCGCGGCGCAGCGAGCTCGCGGTGCGGCTCGCGCTGGGGGCGGGCCAGGGCCGGCTCATTCGCCAGCTGCTCACCGAGGCGCTGCTCCTCTTCACGCTGGGCGGCGCCGCGGGGCTCCTGGTCTCGGTGTGGGCCACCGATGCGCTGCTCGCGCTCGAGCCGCCCATCCCGGTGCGCTTCGCGCTCGACGTGCAGCCCGACGTGCGCGTGCTGCTCTTCGCGCTGGGCACTGCGCTGGCGTGTGGTCTCGTCTTCGGCCTGCTGCCGGCGCTGCGCGGGGCCCGGGGCGACCTGCTGCCTGCGCTGCGCGGAGATGCGTCGGGCAGCCGGCGCGGCTCGCGGTTGCGCTCGGCCTTCGTCGTGGGACAGGTGGCGCTCGCGCTGGTGCTGCTCACGGGCTCCGGGCTCCTGATGCGCGCGGTGCAGCACGCGCGCGGCCTCGAGCTGGGCTTCCGTCCCGATGGCGTCGCGGTGGCGTCCCTGGACCTGCGCACCGGCGGGCTCGATGCGCAGCACGGGGCTGTCTTCCTCAATGAGCTCACCGCCCGGCTCTCCGCCATGCCCGGCGTGGAAACCGTGGGGCTCGCCTCCATCGTGCCGCTGGAGATGGGCCGCAAGACGGAGGTCCTGAACGTGCCCGGGCAGACGCCTCCGCCCGGTGCGCCCGGCTTCGCGGTGGACTTCGCGGAGCTGTCGCCAGGCACCTTCGCGGTGCTGGGTATTCCGCTCGTGGCGGGGAGGGACATGAGCACGACGGACGCGCCCGGGGCGCCGCGCGTGGCGGTGGTGAACGAGGCCTTCGTCCGGCGCTACCTCCCTGAGGGCAGCGCGCTGGGCCGCAGCGTGACCCTGGACAAGGACTCCGTGCAGGTGGTGGGCGTGGTGAAGGACGCGATGGTGCACGACTGGGGCGCAGCGCCGCGGCCCGCGGTGTGGGTGCCGCTCGCGCAGAGCTACTCGGCCCATACCTCCGTGCTGGTGCGCGCGCAGGGCGGCGACGAGGCGCGCGCGGTGCTCCTGTTGCGGGAGGCGCTGCGCGCCCAGCAGCCCACCGTGGCGGCGCTGCAGCTCGAGCCCCTGCGCCACTACATCGGAATGGCGCTGCTGCCGCAGCAGATCGCGGGGAGCGTGGCCGGCGTGCTGGGGGCCATTGGCCTCTTGCTCGCGAGCCTCGGCCTCTACGGCGTGGTCGCGTACGCGGTGAGCGTGCGGACGCGCGAGCTCGGCATCCGCATGGCGCTGGGCGCGCGCGGCGACGAGGTGGTGGGGCTGGTGCTGCGCCAGGGCCTGCGGCTCGCGCTCATCGGCGTGGCGGTGGGCACGGGGCTCGCGCTCGCGGTGGGCCAGGGCCTGCGCGGGATGCTGATGGGGGTGAGCCCCGCGGATCCCCTCACGCTCGGGAGCCTCGCCCTGCTGCTGGTGGCGGTCGCGCTCTTCGCGAGCTGGCTGCCGGCGCGGCGGGCCTCGCGGGTGAACCCCCTCTCCGCGCTGCGGGCGGAGTAGCTGCGGTGTAGCCTGGGCGGCATGTTCGACAACGTGCTCGCACAGGGGCCGCATAAGCCGGCGTCAGAGGTCTCTCCGGCGAAGCCCGTGCACCTGGCGTTCGGCGTCGCGAGCCTCGCCGCGGGCGCGGGTGCGCTGCTGTGCGCGGTCCTGATGGACTGGAGCTACAACGTCATCCTCGCCTGGCCCGTCTCGATCGCACTCGGCGTGGCGCAGCTGGTCTTCGTGTGGCGTGCATGGCGCCGGGAGCAGTCTGCCTCCTCGGGTACGAGCCTGGCCGTACTCGCCCTCGCGGTAGGCGGACTGCTGCTGAACGTCATCGCATTTTTCTGGGCGAGCTCCCACGCCCACGGCTGCTGAGCGCGCGCGATGAGGCTGCCAATCCCCAGGGGCACCGTGAGCTTGTGGGACCTCCTGACGTTGATGTCCGGAGGCAACGCACTGGGCAGCGCGCTTGCTGCGGGCCTCTTCTTCGGTGCAGGCCGTCTCGCGCTGATGATCAGCGCACCTCTGGGCGCGGGGCTCGGCTTCCTATCCGTGGTAGCGGCGTATCGGGCAGGCTTGCGTCTATCTCGCTACGTTCGCAGCGATGTCGATTCACCGAAGAACGATGCTCTGCTCGCGGTTTGCTACCTCGCGCAATTCGTATGGTGCTTTGCCGTCGCGCCGCTCATCAGCTTCGCGGTCGTGGCCGGTGTCATTCGCGTTGCGCTTCTCGGTTGAAGCCGTTGGAAGCACGAGCCCTTGTGGAGGCACGAGCCGCATGAAGACAACCGCAAAGCCCGCGCGCAAGGCAGGCACGGCGAAGCCGAAGACGCCGGCCGCGTCGCGCAAGCCCGCCACACGGACTGCTTCGAAAGCCAAGAATGCGCGCGGAGGCGAGAAGGTTGTCCTCCTCTCGGGCGGCAACCCGCGCATCGCCAAGGCGGACGGCGATGCGCCGGTGCAGGCGTACATCGCCGCGATGCCCGGCTGGAAGCGCGCGCTCGGCGAGCGCCTCGATGCGCTCATCGTCCGCACCGTGCCGCACGTGCACAAGGCGGTGAAGTGGAACTCGCCCTTCTACGGCATCGAGGGTCAGGGCTGGTTCCTCGCGCTCCACGCCTTCAACCGCTACGTGAAGGTGACCTTCTTCGGGGGCACGTCCCTGCGGCCCGTCCCGCCGGGCGGCACGGGCAAGGCCGCGCGGTGGCTCGACCTCCACGAGGGTGAGTTCCCCGAGGCGCAGCTCGCGGAGTGGGTGAAGCAAGCCGCCGCGATTCCAGGCTGGGCTCCCGGCCGGCCTATGTGAAGTAGCCGCACTCGCAGACGAAGGTGTTCTCGCCGATCACATGCTCCTGGCACCACCCGCCCTCGCAGGTGCCAGTGCACTTCCACGTGACGCCCAGGGGCGCGAGCCGCTGCCGCAGCAGCGTGCGCGCGTACTTCTCCTTCGTCCTCTTCAGCAGGTGCTTCGCGATCTTCTCGTACTGCTCCTCGCGCACCCACACCTGCACGTAGCCTCGCGTGTTGGTGAGCTGCGTCCAGGTCTGCTCGTACGTGCACCCGGTGGCGCCGCCTCCCGGCGGGCGCCGGGGACGTGCGGCGCTGGCACGCTTCGTTCGGGCGGACGCGGGCTTTCGGGCTGGCATGGGGACTCCGCGGAGAGGGGCACCGGCCACCCTACTCTCCGCGTCCCGAAGCCCTGGCTGTCCTCCGGGGTAGCAGGGGTGTTGGGCGTCGCGGGGACGCAGCTTCGCCCAACACCCTCACCCCGTCCCTCTCCCAGAGGGCGAGGGGACAGCTTCGCTCAAGGAGCCGCGGGCGCGGCGACGCGGGCCGGGGTGGCCTTGCCCAGGTTCTCCAGGCGCCGCTTCGCCAGGTGCACGGCGCTGCTGGGGCTCGGGTTCTCCTCGCGCACCTTCTGGTAGGCGCTGCGCGCGGTGTCGAGCAGGCCGTAGCCCTCGGCCACGCGGGCGTGCACGTACCAGTCGGACGGCGTGGGCTCGCTGCGCTCGTCCGACTGCGCCATGTACTTGAGCAGCAGCTCGTGCGCCTGCGGCCCGCGGCCGGCCTCGGCGTACACGGTGGCGAGCGTGTTGAGGACGCTCGGCCGCTCGTACTTGCTCAGGGTCGCGGCGCGCTCGGCATCCTCGATGGTCTGGGGCGAGACCTCGGCGCCGGTGAAGAGCGCGTACCAGGCCAGGTTGTTGTACGTGCTCGGGTTCGCCTTCCCCGCCGTCACCAGCTGGCGCAGCGTGCGCTGGTTGCCCTCGTAGTCGTGCTTGCCCACCTTGGCGGTCGCGAGCGCGTTGAGCGCGTCGTCGTCGTCCGGCAGGCGCGCGAGCCGGGCCTGCGCGCGGGTGGCGAGCTCGTCCCAGCGCTCGAGCGCGCTCAGCGCGAGGCCCACCTGCGCGAAGGCGCTCTCGTCATCCGGGTGCAGCGCGAGCAACCGGTCCGCCGCCGCGAGCAGCCGGGGCTTGTCCTGGCTCACCAGCGAGGCGAACGCGATATCGCGGTCGAAGAGCTCGCGCTCGGAGTCGCTCGTGGCGCGGGCGCGCTCCTGCTCCAGGAAGGTGCGCAGCTGCGGGCTCTTGCTCCCGTGGGAGGCGAGCGCCGCGGCGGCCACGCGCATGCGGGCGGGCTCGCGCGGCGTCTCACTGCCGCGCGGCCACAGGCGCGCGAAGTGCGCGTAGGGCTGGTTCTCGGCGACCACCTGGGGCACCTGCTCGCGCGCCCAGTCGAGCCACTGGCGCGCCCCGGCCACGTCCCCCGCATCCAGGCGCGTGAGGGCTTCGGTCCCCAGCGAGCCCAGCGAGGGCGCCACCGCGCGCACCCGCCACGCCGCCCCCTCCTTCACGAGGAAGAAGGCCTGCTCGCCCTCGCCGCCGGTCATCTTCGGCATGCGCACCCGGACGCCCGTGCGCGCATCGCCGTCCGACTTGAGCTCCATGATGGAGAGGCCCACCTCCATCGCCACGCGCGCGGGCAGCCCGCCGGACTGCTTCTGCAGCGCGCGCGTCCCGTAGCGCAGGCCCGCGAGGAAGCCCTTCTCGAAGTCCTTGTCCTCCGCGAGCGCAGAGCGCGAGAACAGCGTGCGCACGTCCACGAGCGAGGGGTCGGCGGAGGCGAGCATCATCCGCTTCACCACGTTGAGCGGATCTCCGTCCGTCAGGTCCTTCGCCTCGACGCGGCGCACCTTGGCCATCATCGCCAGCTGCGTCTGCAGCTGCGCGCTGCCGCTGCCCGCGAGCTCGCGCAGCAGCGCGGTGCACTCCGGGTAGCGCCGCAGCCCCATCAGCCGCAGGGACGCGCGCGCGAGCGTGCTGCGCCGCGCCTCCGGGTCACTGATGCGCGCCTGGGCCTCGCGCAGCGCCGCCGGGACGCCCTCGAGCACCGCGCGCGCCGCGAGCGCATCCGCGCTGCGCGCCTCCTCGCCCTTGCCCGCGAGCTGCAGGAAGTCCCCGAAGCGCTCGGCCTGCCACAGCGCCGCGCGCAGCTCCCCGTCCCAGTCCTTCTTGTCCAGCTCCGTGCGCAGCGCCTGGTACTCGGCGATGGCCTCGGGCAGCCGCGCCCCCGCGCCGTACAGCTCGCCATCCGTGCCGCGCGAGAGCATCCGCGCGAGCGCGAGGCGCGCGTTGGGCTCCTTGGGGTCCAGCGCCTTCGCGCGCCGCAGCGCGGCCACCGCGCCCGGCCCGTCGAAGCCCGGCATCAGCTCGCGCCCCAGCGTGTCGTGCATCAGCATGCGCGCGAGCGTGCGCTGGGCCTCGGCGCTCTTGGGCTCGAGCGCCGCCGCGGCCTTCGCCTCGGCGCGCGCGTCCTCCCCCATGCCCAGCTTCAGCAGCGCCTCGGCGAGCTGCAGGTGGTGCAGGGCCTCGGTGGGGTGGCGGGCGGCGCGGGCGCGCAGCTGCTCGAGCCCCTCGCGCACCTTGCCCTCGGCGATGAGCGCGTGGGCCTCGCTCTCCAGCGTGAGCCAGGGGGCGTCCTCCTTGCCGAAGGCCTGCACCGCGGTGCGGAAGGCCTCCACCTCCTGGGCGCTGTAGCGGCGCTTGCCGGTGTCGAAGCGGATGCGCGCGAGCACGTCGCGCCCCTGCTGCTCGAAGCGCCAGGAGAGCTTCGCGGGCCCGAAGGTCACCTCGCGCGCGGCCGGCAGCGTCGCTGCGCGGTAGCCCTCCGGCGGCACCACCCGGTAGCTCAGCTCGTGCACGAAGGCCTCGGGCAGCAGCAGGTCCTGGGTGCGCGCCTTGCGCTTCTCCCCCTCCCCGTCCTCCTCCTCGCTGGGCCGCAGCGCATCCGGCATGCGGGTGATGGCGGGGTACGGGGAGATGCGCACCACGGCGCGCGCGCCGTCGGTCTCGGCGAGCTTCGAGCCGGTCACCTCCAGGTCCAGGTGGAAGGGCAGCTCCCCGGTGGCGAGCTCGCGCGGGCGCACCGCGCCGTCCAGCTTCGCCTCGCGCAGGCCGCTCTGCGCGTAGCGCTCGAAGCCCTCCTTGAGCTTGTCCGGGGGCGTGGCGGCGAAGTAGCTGCGGTAGGTCGCGGCGATGGAGCCGGTGGCGTCGGTGGCCTCGCGCACGCGCGCGGGCCCGTCCTCGGCGAGCAGCACCGTGCGGGTGATGCGCAGCGAGTTGGCGGTGGAGCGCGCCTCCGGCAGGCGCTGCAGCGCGCGCGTGCCGGGTGCGGCCACCAGCGCGAGCCGCCCCTGCACGCCGAGGTTCAGCTCGCCCACCGCGGTGTACGGGTCCGTGGCGTCCACCCACAGCGCGGGCGTGCCCGGCACGTACACGATGGCGTGGTCGAAGCGGCCGAGGCCCGGGAAGTCGGGCTCCACCTCCGCGTCGCGCACGCGCAGCAGGGCCACGTGCGCAGGGATGCCGCGCGCGCGCAGCATCCCCACCACCAGCGTCGCCAGGTCCTTGCAGTCGCCGAAGCGGCGCGAGAGCGTCTCACCCGGCGGCCGCGGCACCACCGCGGCGGCGCCGGAGTACAGCCCGGTGTAGCGCACCCGCGCATGCACCCAGGCCATCACCCGGGCGGCCACGCGCTCGGGGCGCGTCTCGCTCCCGGCGGCCTCGGCGGCCTGCGCCGCGAGGTCCGCGCCCGCGAGCTGCTCCTCCACCACCTGGTGGTAGCGCTGCGCGAGGCTCTGCCAGTCCTTGCCCGTCGCGTAGGAGAGCGCCGCGCCCTGCGGCAGCTCGGGCGGCAGGTAGGGCTCGGCCTCGGCGCGCGCGGCGAGGGGGCCCGCCTCCCAGGTGAGCCGCACCCGGCCCTCCTTCTCCTCGCGCCTGGGCGAGAGCTTCAGGCCGCGCAGCTCCGCGCGCAGCGGCAGCGCGCGCGGCGCCTCGAGGACGACGCGCACCTTGCGCACCGGCATCCGGTCGTCCAGCGCCACGCGCCCGGAGGTGCCCGCGCTGAAGAGGCTGTCCTTGCCGCGCACCTGGATCTCCAGCTCCACCACGCTGCCCTCGGCCACCGCCGGCAGGGGCCCGCGCAGCGCGCGGCGATCGCTGAAGATGTCCGTGGAGCGCTCGTCGTCGCCGGCCTCCATCAGCGTGCCCGCGTCCAGCACGTGCTCCTGCCCGTCGCGGTTGATGACGCGGGCGCGCACCTCGGGGCGCTCCTGGTACCAGGGCGACCACGGCACGTCCACGTGGCCCCAGCCGCGCGCGCCCTCCTGCGAGAGCACGCGGAACACGCGCCGGTAGCGGTAGCTCTCCACGCCCTTCGCGTCGAAGGAGAGGTGCGTCTCCTCGAGCAGCAGCTCCGCGTACGCGTCCTGCGGCACCGGCAGCGCCGCGACGGCGCGCGCGACGTCGGCGGCGGTCGCCGAGAAGGGCGCTCCCTCCCAGGGCGAGGGCGCAGCGGGCGCCGCAGCCGCCTTGGTGGCGGGCGCGGCGGCGAGGGCAGAGGAGGCGGGAGTGACGAGGACGAGGGCGGCCAGCAGGGTCGAGCGCATGCGGAGGGCCGCACTCTCGCATCCCGGGCGAGGCAGGGGGAGGGGGGGTCCAACCCTGCGGGATTCCTCTTAGGCGCTCAGATGGTGCGCGCGCCCGCGGGCGTCGAGTCGCGATCGCTGATCTCCTCCACGTTCGCGGTGGCCCAGGGGATGGCCTCGAGGCGGGCGAGCGGGATGGGCTCCTCGGTGAGGTCGCTGATGCCGTAGGTCCCCTCCTCGAGCTTGCGCAGCGCGCGGCGCACCTGGGCGAGGCGGCGGTGGTCGACCTCGGCGCGCGAGAGCGAGGCGCTGACCTCGCTCTCCCCCTGCGCCATGTCCGCCGTGTCACCGGGCTCCGCGATGGGGTCCTCGCTGTCCGGGCGGGCGTCGGCGTACATCGCCAGCAGCCGGTCATGCTCGGCGCGCAGCTTCTCCGTGAGGCGCTCGACGTCCTGAGGGGTGAGCTGTGTGGCTTGGGCCATGTGCGGTCTCCTGGGGCGATTCCCCCAGGAACACGCTAGTGACGGTGCGCGCGGTTGGAGACCCGCGGCGTGGGAGAGCTCGTCCGCCGCTCCGTGGAGCAGGCGCCCAGGCTATGCGGCGCGCGCCGCGCTCTGCGCGGCTGCGTCCTGCGCAGCCGGCCGTAGGGCCTCGAGCCGCGCGGGGGCGAGCGAGGGGCTCTTCCACGCGAGCTCGAGGGCCGAGCGCACGAAGGCGTCCGGCGCGATGACCTGGCGGCGCAGGAAGAGGACGCGCTCCTCCTCGGGCATCACCCCCAGGAAGGGCGCGAGGCAGCGCGTCGCGTAGAACACCAGCTCCGAGCAGGAGAGCTCGGAGAAGTCGCGGAAGTCGAACTCGAAGTCGTAGCCGGTGCCCAGCTTCGCGAGCACCGCGCGGCGGATGAGGGGCCACGCCTCCTTCGCGAAGTCCACCGCATCCCCCTGCTGCAGGCGCGCGTAGAGGTCCAGCTCCCCGGCCGAGAGCCCCGCGAGCAGCGCCGGCTCGAGCTCGCGCGGCTGCGTCCAGGTGCGCCGCAGCAGCTCGGGAAAGCGCAGCACCACGAGGCCGTCACAGCGGCAGAAGTTGAGGAAGTCCTCCGCCAGTACGCCCTCGGCGATGGCGTGCACCACCGTCTGCTCGCCCGTGCCGAAGTTCTCGCGGAACTGCGGGGAGAGCGCCGCGACCTCGCGGGGCTCCACCTTCCCCACGTACATCCCCACGTGGCTGAAGTAGCCGGGAATGAAGTGGCCATCCAGGTACTGGTCGTAGCGGCGCACCAGGATGTCGCCGGGCTGCACGCGGCTCATCACCTCGCGCATGTGCTGGCCCTTCACCCGGTAGCTGCCCGGGTCGTAGATCATGAAGAGCGGCCACCGGAACACCTTGATGTCCCCGAACACCGTGAGGAACCGCTGCAACAGCCCCCTGCCCTTTGCCATGCACCGGATGCTGAAGGAGCGCGGCGCACGGTGCAACTTCGCGGCGGGAAGGCGGGCTCAGGCGCCGCGCTTGTCCACCCCGCTGCCGATGCGCACCTGCGGCGACCCTGCGGGAACCTGGCTCATGTCTTCACTCTCAGGGCAGCCGTGCGGGGTGTCCAGGAGCTTCCACACGCAAGGCCGTCCCGCCGCCATCCCCCGCGGCCGCCAGGGTGCGGCGCCATCGCCCACCCGGAGGAAGGCATGCACCCCACGAAGCACCCGAGAAGTTCGCTGCTGCTGCTGTGCGCAGGCCTCGCCGCCTGCGGAGGCAGCGGCACCTCGCGCCCGAGCGACGCGGGGTCGGACGGCCTCGAGGCCTCTGTGGTGAAGGGCCGCGTGACGGACGCGCAGGGGCAGCCGCTCCCGAACATCGGCGTCTTCGCCGAGGCCTTCACCCCCATCCCCCAGACGGGCACCGCGGTGACGGGTGCGGACGGCCGCTACCGCATCGCGCTCAACCGCGCCCAGCCCGGCGTCTTCTCCGTCTCGGCGCAGCGCCACTTCAGCTACCGCGGGCAGGGGCTCGACATCTCCTTCGAGCCCCTGGACGCGAGCGAGTTCACGCAGAACGAGGGCGCGGTGCGCGACTTCGTGTGGCCGGGGCTGGGGGGCAAGCGCGGCTCGGGCGCGGCGACGATGGGCACGCTGTTCATCGACGGCCGGCTCAGCTCGGTGTGGGAGCCGGAGCGGGTGCTCGTCACGCTCGAGCCGCTCACCCCGCTGTTGGATGGCTCGAGCGGGAGCACCCTCGTCGCGCCGCCCGTCAACGGGCCCGAGGGCGTGGGCGTCTACGAGGTGCCCTACGCGCGCTACCGCGTGAGCGCGCGCTACGACGACCCGGAGCGCGGCATCGTCCCCATGTGCGTGCGCGCGCAGGGCGACACCACCCACCCGCGCGGCGCGCTGCAGGCCGAGGCGGACTTCCGCCCCGTGTACTCCATCCTCACGCTGGAGCTGGAGCTGGGCGTCCCCGACGTGGACCAGCACTGCGGCTGAGCAGCGCCTCGCGGCACCGGCAGGCCGCTTCGCCAGGGGGGCCAGCCGGCCGGCTGCAAAGGCCGGGGCCTCGCGCGCCTTCCTCCGTAGGGTCCCGCACCGGAGCAGGACTCACGGAGGGGCGAGGCCATGACGAGCGCGACTGAGGGCAGTGCACACACCGGAGGCGCCGCGGGGGCGCGCTGGAGCCTCCGGCTCCTGGGAGCGCCGCAGCTGCGCGTGGGCGAGGCGCCGCAGCGGCTGGACCGGCGCGCAGCGGCGGCGCTCGCCTATGTGGCGCTCTCGCACACGGCGTCCAAGCGCGGGCTCGCGGCGCTGCTGTGGCCCGACACCGAGAGCGCCCAGCGCCTCAACAACCTGCGCCACCTGCAGCGCCGGCTGCGCCTCGCGAGCGGCGGGCACGAGGTGCTCGCGCGCGACGAGAGCGGAGACTTCCTGCGCCTCGGGGCCGGCGGCCGCTGCGACGCGGCGGAGCTGTGCGAGCCGCGCATGGGCAGCGCGGCGGGCGCGCTCTCCGCGCTCCACTCCGAGCTGCTCGAGGGCCTGGACTTCAGCGACCTGCCGGAGTTCGAGCGGTGGGTGAGCGGCGCGCGCCTCAGCACGGCCACCTGGCAGCGGGCCCGCCTGCGCGAGGAGCTGCAGCGCCGCGAGCGCGCCGGAGACCTGCCCGGCGCACTGCTGCTCGCCGACGGCTGGCGGCGCCAGGAGCCCGAGTCCGATGCCGCCGCGCACTGCCTCATGCGCCTGCACGCGGCGCTCGGAGACCGGCGCGCCGCGCTGCACGCCTACGAGCAGTTCCGCGCCCACCTCGCGCGCGAGCTCGGCGTGACCCCGGCCGCCGAGACGGCCGCGTACGCCGCCTCGCTGCGCGCCCACGCTCCCGCGGCCTCGTGGCCGTCCGTGCTGCGCATGTCCGGTGGACTCGTTCCGCAAAGCGCGTGAATGTCCCCTCTCCCTCTGGGAGAGGGTCAGGGTGAGGGATGAACGGACGGATTCAGCGCCAGTCCCAGAGCACCACGGCCCACTCGTCCAGCGCGTCGCGGTAGGTCGTGAGCACCTGGAAACCCACGCGGGCGTGGGCACGCATCGAGCGCGTGTTGCGCGTCGCAATCTCCGTCACCATGAAGTCGAAGCGCTGCGCGTACGCCTCCTTGTGGCCGCGGTAGAGCGCGTCGAGCACGCCCTGGCCGCGGAAGGCGCGCGCCACGCAGACCTGTCCCATCACGTAGTAGCGCGACTGGGACAGCGGGCGCCCCTGCCACACGAGCGCATCGAACAGCGCGAACATCGGCGCGAGCACGGGCGCCGCGTCGCGCGCCTCGAGGGGCATGGTGAGCGCGTAGCCCGCGAGCACCTCCCCCTCGCGCGCAATCACGCTGGGCGCGAGCGCGTGCATCTGCTCGAGCGCCTCCAGCGTGTGCGCCACCGTGACGAAGCCCTCGCTGCGGGCATCTTCGGGGGAGACGTGGTCGCGCAGGTTCTCGCGCTGCAGCGCGAGGATGTCCTGCAGGTCTTCGCGGGTGGAGGCGAGGCGGACGTGCACGGTGCAGACCTCCGGAGGGCAGCAGGGAACGCGTCCCGGGCAGTACGCCGGGCCCTTCCCGGCGTCTACCCGCCCGCGACGTCGGGCAGTGGCGCGCGGGGCGCGGAGGGCTCCGTCCACCGCGCGCGCCGCAGGAAGAGGAGGCAGGCGCCGAAGATGCCCCCGTACACGAGCAGCCCCCACGCGAGGCTCTCGCGCGACGGGGTCGAGGCGGACCAGGTCCGGGAGGTTGCGAAGGCCACCGCGTTGTTCACCGCGTGCGCCACGATCCCCGCGTGGACGCTGCCGCTGCGCTCGCGCACCCAGCCGAGGAAGGCGCCCACGCCCGTGGCCAGCACCGCGTGCAGGGGATTGAGGTGCATGAGCCCGAAGAGGAGCGCCGTGAGGCCGATCCCCACCCCCCGGCCCCAGCGCGCCACGAGGCGGGTCTGCAGGTAGCCGCGGAAGAACAGCTCCTCGGCGAGGCCCGCGCCCGCGGCCATCACCACGAGCATCAGCAGGAACTCCCCGGTCGAGGCACGCCTCGCGAGCGCCTCCAACATCTCCAGCGGGCCGCCTTCCCTTCGCGCTCCGAGCAGGGAGGCCACGCAGCTCATCGTCCACCCGAGCGACAGGATGCCCACGCAGGCCACCCCCAGGGCGCCAGGCTTCGGGCGACCGGCCGGAACCAGGCCCAGCCGCTCGCGCCACGGCGTCGGGGACAGCGCGGCGGGGAGCAGCGCGCAGGCGAGCTGCACGAGGACCGTGACCAGGGAGCTCAGCGCCATCACGAGCGGCAGGGCGGCCACCGACATGCCCTGCTCTCTCAGCTGCGCGAGCACCTGGTCGTGGCTCTGCCCCGCGACGTACGCCGAGGCGGC
Organism: Aggregicoccus sp. 17bor-14; assembly: GCF_009659535.1. Classification (NCBI taxonomy): domain Bacteria; kingdom Pseudomonadati; phylum Myxococcota; class Myxococcia; order Myxococcales; family Myxococcaceae; genus Aggregicoccus; species Aggregicoccus sp. 17bor-14. The sequence goes on along the minus strand of NZ_VJZZ01000002.1, from coordinate 395,032 downwards.
CTGCGCTGCGAGCCAGGCTCCGAAGAACAGCGCCGAGCCGACCAGCATCCCCACCATGAGCAGCAGGTAGCTGAGCAGCGACGGCCAGACTCGCGGACGGGAGACGGGAGCCGCAGGGACGGCGGGGGCAGCGCTCTCGGGAAGCATGCCGCGTTCTACTCCGTGCCTCGAGGCGCGAGCGGCGACCCACCTCGGCCCACCTCCCCGCAGATTGACCAATACTGGAAAATTACAATACACCTCCGCCCGCCTCCCCCCTCCCCTGGCGGTCCTCATGCGTCGTGTCCTCCCCCTGGTCGGGCTGCTCTCCTGCAGCCTCGCCTGCTCCGTAGACTTCTTCGTCAGCCACGAGGCGCAGAGCGCCGCAGGCACCCGCGTCCCGGTGGACGTGCAGGTGGCCTTCGACGCGCGCTATCCGCCCGCGCCCTCGACCCCGAGCAGCCGCGACGCGCAGGGCATCGCCTGCGTGTCGCTGCCCGAGGCGTGGCCCGCTCCCGCCGCCACCTACGCCTTCGGCGACGGCGTGCAGCAGGACGGCACGCCGGAGCCGGAGCTCTCCGCGCTCGCCGAGCAGAGCCAGCCGCGCGCGGGCTCCGCCTGGCACTGCCTCTCCGCGGTGCACCGGGTGGTCTCGGGCGAGAGCGCCGCGCGCGCCACCTTCCAGCTGGACGTGCCGGCGGGGACGAGCGGCCGCTACGCGCTCGGCTACCTCGTGACGAGCCGTGACTACGTCCCGGCGGATGCGGACGCGGGCACGCCCGAGGGCTACCAGGGCGTCAGCTTCAGCACCCCGGTAGTGAAGGAGCTGCGCGTGGGCGAGGCGCCCCGCAGCACCTTCTCGCACTGGTACGCGCCTGCGAGCAGGCCGGCCGTGCGCAACGGCGACAACAGCGATCTCGGCGTGGTCGCCGCCGGCGATGGCGCCTTCCTCGCCGCGGGCCCCTACGGCGTGCTCACCTCCACCGACGCGAGCACCTGGACGCTGCAGCCCGCCGCGCCCGTGACCTTCAGCCGGCTGGTGCGCGGCGCCGGGCAGTTCGTGGGCTTCTCCAACGGCAGCTCGGCGCTCTACAGCTCGCCGGACGGCGCGAGCTGGACCAACACCTATACGGACGCGCAGAACCGCGCCCTCTTCAACGCCACCTTCGCCGCCGGGCAGTTCGTCGTCGTGGGCGCCCAGGGCCTGGTGCTCACCTCGCCGGACGGCCTCACCTGGACCCCGACCACCGTCCCCGTGACCGCGAACCTGCTGGCCGTGGCCGAGCTGAATGGCACCTTCGTCGTGACCGGCAGCGGCACGGACCCGGTGACCAACTCGCCGCACGGCGTCGTGCTGCGCTCTTCCGATGCGCTCACCTGGACCGAAGTGCCCGCCGCGCCCGCGGGGCTCATCACGCAGCTCGTCGCGGGCCACGGCCGCCTCGTGGGCATCCTCGACACGAGTGCTGCGCCGCTCGTCTCCGAGGACGTGGGGCTCACCTGGGCGAGCGGCGTGGGCAGCCCCAACGCCGGAGGCGCCACGCTGACCTTCGCCGCGGACCGCTTCGTGCTCGCGTCGCCGGGGACGCAGCCCCTTTACGTGTCCTCGGCCGGCTACGGCTGGACCCCGGTGGAGATGGGCACCAACGCGGCGCTGCCGGCAATCGCCGCGAGTGCCGAGAAGGTGGTGGCCGTGGGCTCGGATGGCTTCGTCGCCGTGGCGGACGTGCGCGCCATGGCCGCCCCGGAGTTCCTCACCCACGAGCTGCCGGGCGCCACCGTGAGCGTGAACTACGCGCAGCCCGTCCTCGGCGAGTACGGCACCGGCCTGACCACGCTCGCGCTGAAGGACGGCGCGCTGCCCGAGGGCGTCGCCTTCGAGCGCGAGGCGCTGGTGGGCGCCCCCACCGCCCCGGGCACCTACGCCCTGACCTTCCAGCTCACCGACGCGGACGGGCGCCACACGGAGCAGGCGCTGAGCCTGCGCGTGGCCGCCTTCCCCTCGCTCACGCCGTCCACCCTGCCGCTCGCGGTGGTGGGCCGTGAGTACCAGGCACAGCTCCAGGCCCTGGGTGGCACCGCGCCGGTCTCGGTCGGCGTCAACTACCCGGAAGACAGCTGGCTCACGGTGAGCGAGGCCAGCAGCGTGCTCTCCCTGGGCGGCGTGCCCCAGGCCGTGGGCACCTTCGAGCTGCAGGCCAGCGTGCGCGACGCGAACGGCGCCCAGGCCCTGGCCGCGTACACGATCGAGGCCGTGGAGGCCCCGGTGGTGGAGACGGCGGGCGAGCTGCCCGTCGCCGTCATCGGCCGGCCCTACACGGCCACGCTCTCGGCGAGCGGCGGCACCGGGCCCTACACCTGGAGCTTCGAGGGCGCGGCCCCCGTGCCCGGCCTGCAGCTCGCCGCGGACACGGGCGTGCTCTCCGGCGTGCCCACCCAGGCAGGCACCTTCGCGCTCGACAGCGTGATGGTGACGGACGCGCGCGGCGTGTCCACGCACGCGGCCCTCGAGCTGGTGGTGCTCTCCGTCCCCTCCATCCAGACGCCCGACTCGCTCGTGGCCATCCTGGGGGCTCCGTACACGGGCAGCTTCACCGTCTCCGGCGGTACGGCGCCCTTCACCTGGAGCTTCGCGGGCAGCCTGCCCGCGGGCCTCACCCTCACCCAGCAGGACGGCGCCTTCGTGCTCGAGGGCAGCGCCTCGCAGGCGGGCGACGTGACGCTCGAGGGCCTCACCGTGACGGACGCGAACGGCCTGTCCAGCACGATGGACGCCGTCGTGCACGTGCGCGCGAAGTTGCAGCTCGGCGCGCCGGCCTCGCTGCCGGCCGCCCAGCAGGGCAGCGCGTACGCGGCCGTGCACTTCACCGCCACCGGCGGCGTCACCCCGCGCACCTGGAGCTCCACGGGCACGCTGCCCGCCGGGATGCAGCTGCGCGAGGAGGCCGGCGACTTCGTGCTCTCCGGCACGCCCTCCCAGACGGGCACCTTCACCGTGAAGGTGAATGCGAAGGACGGCGAGCAGACGGCGAGCCTCGAGCGCACCCTCACCGTGAGCGCGGCTCCGGTGACGCCGACCACTCCGAGCACGCCGACGACGCCGACCACGCCGGCGAAGGGCGGGGGCTGCTCCCAGACGGGTGACACCCAGGGCGGGCTGCAGGTGCTCGGCCTCGGTGCGCTCGCGCTGATGATTCGCCGCCGCCGTCGCACGGCGTAGTCACCACGCAGTCAGCGTTTTACCCGACCGGGTTGCATCTTCCAGATGCAACCCGGTTTCGTTTGGGCGGCGCGAGCACGGTCTCCACCGCTCTAGCTCGCGCCGAGCAACCGCGACACGAGCGCGGGCCAGTCGGTGCCCGCGGGCAGGCGCCCCTCGGCAGCCTCCGGGCGCCCCCCACCGCGGCCGCCGGCAGCCTCCGCGGCGCGCTTGAGGAAGGCGCCGCACGCGAAGTCCGAGCCCGGCCCGCGCGCCACCAGCACCGCGAGCCCCTCGGGCGTGCGCCCGGCGAGCAGCACCACCGCGCGCTCCTGTGAGCCGAGGCGCGCGGCCACCGCGCGCAGCAGCTCCGCGCCCCCGTCCAGCACGCCCACGCAGCGCCGCTCGGGGGAAGCCTGCAGCTGCTGCAGCAGCTCCGCGGCGGCCGCCTCGGCGAGCCGCGCGCGCACGAGCCCCAGCGCCTCGCGCGCGTCCGTCAGCTCGCGCCGCAGCTTGTCCACGGCCGCCGGCACCTCGAGCGGGCCGCAGGTGAAGTCGCGCGCGAGCCCGCGCAGCACGCCGACCTCGCTCCAGAGCCCGGCGCGCGCGCGGGGCCCCGCGTCGAAGAGCACGCGCGCGCGGCCCTTGTTGCGCTCCACGCCCAGCACCCGCACCAGCCCCACCTGGCCCGAGCGCGTGCAGTGCGTGCCGCCGCAGGGCGACACGTCGAAGTCGCCGATCTGCAGCACGCGGATGTTCTCGCTCACTTTCGGCGCGCGCCGCAGCGGCAGGCGCGAGAGCTCCTCGGGCGTGGGAAAGAAGGCGCGGATGGGCACGTCCTGGTCGATGACCGCGTTCACCCGCGCCTCGGCCTCCTGCACCTGCGCCTCGGGCAGCGCCTCCAGGTCCACGTCGATGGTGCACAGCGTCTCGCCGAGCCGCGAGGACACGGTGTGCGCCCCGGCCACGTCCTCCAGCGCGCGGCTGAGCATGTGCTGGCCGGTGTGCAGGCTCATGTGCGCGCGCCGCCGCGCCCAGTCCACCGCGCCCTCCAGGGCCTCGCCCACCGCGGGCAGCGCGGCGCCGGGCGCGAGCACGTGGTGCACCACCCCGGCGTCGTCCACCTGCACGTCCGCGAGCGCCTGGCCCCCGAGCACGCCGCGGTCCGCCATCTGGCCGCCCGCCTCCGGGTAGAAGGCGGTGCGGTCCAGCACCAGCGAGGGCGCGCCCTGCCACGCCCCGTGCGCCACGACGCGCGCGGTGAACCGGAGGAGGAAGGAATCTTCGAAGTAGAGGCGCTCGGTGGGGCTCATGGCGCGCTCAGCCATAGCACGCGGCCCCCGGCGGGCGCGGGAGTGCACGTGGCTGGCTGCCCTGCGTGCGGCGAGCCTGCGCGCGCGCGTTTCGTCCAGGCACCGCGCGAGCGGCGCTATAGGAGTACGGGCTGGAGGGGCTCGACCTACCGGAGGTCAGGAGCGGACATGGCGCAGTACAGGGCGTTCTCGAGCACAGCCGAGGTGTTGGGCCAGTCGGTGCTCGCCATCGTCGGGGGCATGGAGAACAACCGCGTGCGGGCGCTGGAGCTGCTCGCCGAGCAGGGGCTGACGCCGATGGAGCCCCACCGCTGGTACGCGCAGCAGCCGGTGCTGGACGTGTTCCGCAACATCTTCGAGCGCATCGGGCCGAGCACGGTGCGCGCCATCGGGCGCAAGGTGCCCGAGTGGGCCGTCTTCCCGCGCACGGCGCCCGGCGCCATCGAGGAGGCGCTGCAGGCCCTGCAGGTGGCCTACGAGACGAACCACCGCAACGGGGACATCGGCCACTACCGCTTCGAGCGCACGGGCCCGCGCAGCGGCCGCATGGTGTGCGTGAATCCCTACCCCTGCGACTTCGACCTGGGGCTGGTGGAGGCGGTCGCCGAGAAGAGCCGCCCCCTGCACTCGCTGCGCGTGCGCGTGGAGCACGCGCCGGGCGACTGCCGCAAGCGCGGCGACGAGGCCTGCGCCTACGCGGTGAGCTGGTAGGCGCGGGCCCTGCTGCGGCTAGTGCTTGCCGTGGCCCTTGTGCTTGCCGTGGTCGTGGTGGTCGTCGCGGTCGTCGTCGCGGCGGTCGTCACCGCGGCGCTCCTCCACGTAGACCACCTTGCGCACGGGCTCGCGCTCCTGGCGCACGTACACGGTCTTCACCTCGCGGCGAGGCTCCTCGCGGATCACGCGCACCTCGCGCTCGTCGCGGTGGTGGTAGCGGCGATACTTGCCCGGAGGCGCGCGCACCACCGTCACCGGCACGTAGCGCTCCTCCACGCGCACCCAGTGCCCGCGGTGGTCGCGCGTGCGGTACCAGTTCGGCCCCTGGCGCACGTAGTAGTACTCGTTGACGTAGTAGACCTCGTCGTCGCAGTCCTCGACGACCTGCACGCCCGGCTCCACCGTGACCACGGGGGGGCGGACCGCGAAGTGGATGCTGGGCAGGCGCACGTCCACGGAGACCTGTGCCAGGGCGGCGCTGGAGCCGAGAACCACGACAGCTGCGAAGAGGCGGAGTCGGTTGTTCATGGCGAGAGAGCCTGCAGCGGCCGCATGTAGGCCTGCTAGCCCCTCACTGTAATCCTTGTGATGACGAGGGGTTGGGACCACTCGATGGCCCCCGGCAGGAGCAAGCGGGCAGTCGTGGACGCAGCGCGGCAGCGGCTCCACGGCGCGCTTCGGTGGGCCGGGGCCGCGTGCGAGAGTCGCCCTCATGCCCTCTGCCGCCTCCGCCCTGTTTCGCGACTGCGCCCGCCTCTTCATGGTGGGCTTTCCCGGCCTGCGCATCGACGAGGAGCTCGGGCGCCTCATGGACGAGGGGGTGTTCGGCGCCATCCTCTTCAAGCGCAACGTGAGCGAGGGACAGCCGGCGGCCACGGCGGCGCTGTGCCGCGAGCTGAAGGAGCGCGCGCGCCGCCCCTTCATCCTCTCGGTGGATCAGGAGGGGGGCCGCGTGGCGCGCCTGCGCGGCGCGCCCTTCACGGCGCTGCCGCCGATGCGCGAGCTGGGCGCGGACGGGGACGCGGGGCGCGTGGAGCGCGCAGGGCGGCTGCTCGCGCACGAGCTGCGCGCGGTGGGCTTCGACTGGGACTTCGCCCCGGTGCTGGACGTGGACACCAACCCGAAGAACCCGGTCATCGGCGACCGCGCCTTCAGCCGCGACCCCGCCGAGGTGGGGCGGCTGGGCGTGGCGCTCGCGCGCGGGCTCGAGGCGGGCGGCGTGGCGAGCTGCGGCAAGCACTTCCCCGGCCACGGGGACACCACCACGGACAGCCACCTCACGCTGCCGCGGCTGCCGCACGACCTCGAGCGGCTGCGCGCGGTGGAGCTGGTGCCCTTCCGCGCCTTTGCCGCCGCGGGGCTCTCCTCGCTGATGACGGCGCACGTGCTCTTCGATGCGATCGAGCCCGGGGTGCCCGCCACCATGAGCGCGCGCGTGCTGGACGGGCTGCTGCGCCGCGAGCTGGGCTTCGACGGCGTGCTGGTGAGCGACGACCTGGAGATGAAGGCGATCGCGGACCACTACTCCGTCGAGGAGGCGGCGGTGCAGGGCACGCTGGCCGGGGTGGACCTGTTCCTGGTGTGCCACCGCGCGGACGTGCAGCGGCGCGCCATCGAGGCCGTGGTGCACGCGGTGGAGAGCGGGCGCATCCCGCGCGCGCGCATCGCCGAGGCCCACCGGCGGCTCGCCCGGCTCGAGGCGCGCTTCGCCCACCCGCCGGAGGACCGGCTCGCCACCCTGGGCACGCCCGAGCACCGCGCCCTCGCCGAGGGGCTCACCAGCGCCTTTGCCGGGAAGGACCCCACCGAGGTGATGACCGCCCCCCGCAACGCGTAGCGCCGCAGCACCCGCCCGGTCAGGCGGTGCACTGCGGCGTGCGGAGTCTCCGGAGTCGCAACCGGGCTGCAGCTGCAACCCGGTTGCACCCGTGGGGTTACTTCGAGTCGTCCTTCACGCCGGGCTTGTCCGGGTCGTGCACCCGCGTGTTGCCGGTGGAGCCCTCCTTCGGCTGGGCCTGGCCGCCGCTCTTGGCAGGCTCGGCCATGCTGCCGCCGGTCTGGTTGTCCTCCTGGCGAACCCCGGAGCCACCCGCGCCGGTCTCCGGCTGGGTGGGGCCGGTGGCGCCGCTGCCGCCGATGCCCGAGGGCAGGCGCTCGGGGCCGGTGTTGCCGCTCTGGCGCTGCAGGGCCTGCGGGCTGTTGCCCGGCTGGGGCGCGGGCACCGGAAGCGCGGGAGCGCCGAGCAGCGGCGCGGGGCCGCCGGTGTGGTTGTTCTGCTTGAAGGAGCCGTCGGGCGCCTGGAGCACGAACTCGGGGCTCGTCTCGCGCGGGCGCCAGGTGGCGGGGTCCGACGCGGTGGTGCCGGCGGCGCCCGTGCCGCCGGTAGGGTCGCGGCGCATCGAGACGGCCGGGAGGTTCCCCTCGCCGCTGCCGCCGGTGCCCTGCTCCATCGCCGTGGTGGTGGCGGGCTGCGGGATGACCGGGTCCACGCTGCCGGGCGACTGCTGCGCGGTGACGTTGTAGCGCGGGTCACCCGAGCTGTAGCGCGGGCGGTGGTGCGTGTAGCCGCCCGCGCGGTTGCGGTACGGGTACGGCCCGTTGCCGTCCTGGGCGCCGTTGCAGGCGCCGGCGAGCAGCCCCGCCGCAGCGAGTGCTCCGAGCAGTCCCCAACGGTTGAAGCGGTGTGCGTGCATGGCCCTCTCCCCTCGTCCTCTGTCGTCCAGCGTCCCCGGGGACGCGCGTGTCGTCCCTTGAGGGATGCACACGCCCGGACGCCCAGACCACGGGTCCTGGGAGGAGGGCCGAGCGGCTGGCCGGCTGGCCGCTGCGCACGTCGACCGTGAGGGATGGACCCGGGCCGCGGGTCCATCCCTCGTCGGACGGCTAGCGCTTGCGGGGCAGCAGCCGCTCGGCGATGGCGCGCGCGCGGCCCACCAGCGTGGGGCGCAGGCCGCTCTTCTTCGCCGCGCCCTTCTTCGCCGCGCCCTTCTTCGCCGCGGGGCGCTTCGCCGCGGCCTTCTTCGCGGCGCGGGTCACGGGAGCGCCCTTCTTCGCCGCGCCCTTCTTCGCTGCCGGACGCTTCGCCGCGGCCTTCTTCGCCGCGCCCTTCTTCGCTGCAGGACGCTTCGCCGCGGCCTTCTTCGCCGCGCCCTTCTTCGCCGCAGGCCTCTTCGCAGCCGCCTTCTTCGCGCCGCCACCCTTCTTCGCCGCGGGGCGCTTCGCCGCGGTCTTGCGCGCGGCGGGGGCGGCCTCCGGGGCGAGCGGAGCCTGGGGGGCGGGCGCGGGGGTGACCGTGCCGGCAGCGCCGCTCGGCGGAGCCTCGGGCTCCTTGCGCGAGGGCGTGAGGCCGAGCGCCCCGAGCACCTCGTTCACGTGGCCCTCCACCTTCACCTTGGGCCACACGCGCGCGAGCTTGCCGTCCGGGCCGATGAGGAAGGTGGCGCGGTTCACGCCCATGTACGTGCGGCCGGCGAACTGCTTCTCGCCCCACACGCCGTACGCGTCCGCCGTCTTGTGGTCCGTGTCCACGAGCAGGGGAAAGGGCAGGTTGAACTTCGCGGTGAACTTCTGGTGGCTCTTCTCGTCGTCGGGCGAAATGCCGAGCACGACCGCGCCGGCCTTCTCCAGCACCGAGTGCTCGTCGCGGAAGTTGCACGCCTCCACGGTGCAGCCGGGCGTGTCGTCCTTCGGGTAGAAGTAGAGGACCACGTTCTTGCCCGCGAAGTCCGAGAGCTTCACGGAACGGCCCTGCTGATCCTGCAGCTCGAAGCTCGGGGCGGCGTCACCAGTCTGGGGAATGGGCATGGTGCGGCCGATGCTGAAGCAGCCGCTCGGCTGCTCGCAAGCCCCACGTGCGCACAACTGCACGTGGGCGACAGCCGGCCGGGGGGCGCCTCAGGGCGCCGGGTGCGGCGCGGCGCCGCCGTCCGGGAGCGCGGGGTGCGCGGCTCCCTCGTCCTCCGCGTGCTCGTGGGCCTCGTAGCGGGCCTGGCGCTCGCGGCACTCGCCCAGGGCCTTCTCGAGCGCGGGGCGGCCTCCCGGGGGCGCTGCGCCCAGCTGCTCGGCGAGGCGCGCGCAGGCGGCGCGCTGCAGGTCGGCGGCGCTCGCGCCGGGGCCCGTGGCGCCGGGCACCGCGAGGGGCCGCGGCGGCGGGCGGTGCGAGAGCGCGCGCAGCGCCTCGAGCCGCTTCTGCGCCTGGGGCCAGGCCTTCGAGTCGCGGGGGATGGCCTCGTACTCCTGGATGAGCGCGGTGAGGCGCGGGTCGGGCCCCGCGGCCTGGGGCGCGGCCTGCAGGCCCGACTCCACCAGGGCCTCGTAGCGCGCGTCCGCGCGGGCGAGCCGCTCGGGCCCCTCGTCCCCCTTGCAGGCGGGGAGCAGCAGCAGCGGGCCGAGCAGCGCGAGGAGGGAGAAGGCGGCGAGCGGAGAGCGGTGCACGGGACAGAGGCTAGCAACTCCGCTGGCCCTCGGCTCGGCGCGCGGGTAGGGTCCGCCGCCGTGTCCCACGCCCTCCTCGCCTTCGCACTCGGCCTCTCGCAGGGCCTCGTCCACGCCCTGGGCCCGGACCACTGCGCGGCCATGGCCACGCTGGGCACGCTGAACGGCGGGCGCCGCAAGAGCGTGCTCGCCACGGCGCTGCGCTTCGCGCTGGGGCACGCGGCGATGCTGGGCGGGGTCGCGGCGGTGTGCCTGCTCGCGGGGCTCGGGCTCTCGGAGACCTTCACGCGCTGGGCGGAGGTGTTCGGCGGCGGCGTGCTGGTGGCGCTCGCGGTGACGGCGCTGCTCTTTCCCAGCAGCGTCTCGCACGGCCACCCGCACCTGCCGGGGCACGACAAGGAGCCGCACGCGCACGTGCACGTGAGCACCGCGGCCGGCGCGCTGATGGCGGTGAGCGGCGTGCGCGCGCTGCTGCTCGCGCTGCCCCCCTTGCTCGTGGGCGGCAGCATGAACCACGCGGGCTGGAGCTACCTGCCGGGCTTCGCGCTGGGCATCCTGCTGGGCATGGGCGCCGTCGGGCTGCTCTTCGCCGAGGGGCTCAGCCGCGTGGGGCACCGGCTCGCGCCCTGGGTGCACCGGGGCGTCGCGCTGGTCTCCGGAGGGCTCGGCCTGTTCTGGATGGTCGCGCAGCGCTAGCCGCTACTCGCGCCGCTCGAGAATCCCCAGCGAGAGCATCGCCACGAGGAAGCCGTGCAGCACGTGCTCGGGGCGGTTCGCCAGCGCGAGCAGCTCGGCCACCGTGCGGGTGCCGTCCACGCGCGGCAGCAGCTCCGCCTCCCAGCGCTCCAGCTCCACCTCGTTGAGCGGGTAGGACGGCGCCACCGCGGGCAGCAGCCGGTCCTCGGGGCGCAGCAGGCGGCGCAGGCGCTCGGGCTTGTAGAGCTTCTTGATGCCGCGGGTGATGAGGCTCGCGGGGTGGATGTCCAGCTTGATGGACTCGGCGCTCGCGCGCTCCTTGAAGGACATGACGTAGGTGCCGTCCTCCCACGCGAAGAGCGAGTAGATGATCGCCTTCACCTGCTGGCCCACGTAGTACAGGCGCTCGGTGTCCTTGAGCAGGCCGCGCTCCACCAGCACGTCGCCGGTGCGCCGCCCGCCCGCGCTGGCCACGGCGCTCGCGTCCGCGAGCTGCTCGGGGCGGATCTTCCCCACGCGCACGAGGAACTGGCCGAAGCGGTCCGCGAGCAGGTTGGAGAGCGCGAACACGGGCGTGCCGCGCTCGAAGTACACCACCTTCTTCACCTTGCCGCGCTGCACACCCAGCTCGCCCGTCTCGCGCGAGAGGTAGAAGGCGGTGATGAGGCTGGGCAGGTTGTCGCGCAGGTCGCCGCGGCGCGCGCCCGGGGCGCTCGAGGCGAGCGGGCTGCCGGTGGCCGCGGGGCGCACCTGCCCCGCGGGGCGCGGCAGCGCGGCGGCGCCCTTGGCGAGTGGGCTCGCGGTGAGGTTCGCCCCGCGCAGCTCGGCGCTGAGGTTCTCCCCGCCCGTCACCTTGATGCGGCCGGTGAGCTCCATGGGGTCCTGCGGCCCCTCCTCCTCCACGTCCAGGTCCAGCTCCACCTCGAAGGCGTCCTGGAGGCTCGCGGGGCTGGGGGTGCGCTTCTCGGCGGGCAAGAGCTTCGTCACCGCCTCGAGCAGCTTCTGCGCCTCGAAGGGCTTCTCGAAGTAGCCGGCGGCCGCGTACTTCTGGCGCGCCTCGAGCGCGTGCTTGCCGCCCTTGAAGACGCCGGTGATGAAGAGCAGCGGCAGCTGCGGCTGCTCCTTTCGCAGCGCGTCCGCCAGGTGGTAGCCCATCATGTCGGGCAGCAGGATATCGAGCACCGCCACGCCGGGCGGCTGGGCGCGCGCGGCCTCCAGTGCCTGCTTGCCGCGGCTGGCGCCGAGCACCTCGTAGCCCGCATCCTCGAAGAGCTGCGTGAGCAGCGAGAGCAGCTCCTGGTTGTCGTCGACGACGAGGATTCGGGGGGCCATCGCCGCCTCACCCTAGCAAAGCCCGCGGCTGCACCCACAGGTTTCACCTACATGGGTATCGGCCGATGTGAGTGCAACCGACCCAGGTGCACGCGGGGCCGAGGAGGCGTAGGGTGCGCCCCCCGTGAACCGCATCTGCAGCCGCTTCTCCCCCGTGCGCCTCCCCCTCCGCACCCTGCTCCCCACCCTCGGGCTCCTCTTCGCGCTGCTCGCCGTGGCGCACCCCCGCGCCGCGCTCGCGCAGGTGGACGAGGAGCCGGACGCGGGGAGCCTGCCCGGCCCCACGCCGGACGCGGGCGAGGAGCCGCCCGACGAGGACACCACCGGACACATCGTGGAGGTGTGCCGGGTGACGGCGGACTGCAGCCCGCGCTTCGCGTGCGACAGTGGCCGCTGCCGCTACCAGGGCACGCGCGAGGCGAAGCGCGTGGGCTGCATGCTCGGGCCCGAGGGCACGGTGGCGCTCATCGGGCTGGGGCTGGTGGCCACTGCCCGGCGCCGCCGCTAGGGCGCCCAGGGCGCGCCGCACGCAGTACACACGAGGGGGAGCGAGCGATGCGGCTGGGCCTCAGGGCGGACAACCTGCTGGAGCGGATTGCGGGCTGGCTCAACCTCGCGCCGCAGCCGCTCGCGCAGGCCTTCTTCGGGATGATGGCGGCGCGCACGCTGATGGCCGGCAGCCGGCTCGGCGTGTACCGGGCGCTCGCCGAGGGCCCCGCGCACCCGGACGCGCTCGCCGTGCGGCTGGGCCTGAGCGCCGCGGGCACGCGCGCGCTGCTCGAGGCGCTGCGCGCCTGCGAGGCGGTGCAGCTGCGGCGCGGCGGGCTGTACCGGCTCGCGCCGCGCGCCGAGCGCTGGCTGGACCCGCACAGCCCCACCTACGTGGGCGGCTACCTCGACTTCAACTACGCGCAGTGGGACTGGTGGGGTGGGCTCGAGGAGGTGGTGCGCTCGGGGAAGGGCGTGGACATCCACCGGCTCGCGCCCGAGGACCCGCGCTGGAGCGACTACATCCACGGCCTGCACCAGCTCGCGCGCCTCGCCGCGCCCGAGGTGGCGCGCGCCCTGCCCCTGCCGCGCGCGCCCGGCGGCCGCGCGGTGCAGGGCCACGTGCTGGACCTGGGCGGCGGCCACGGCTGGTTCGCCGCCGAGCTGCTGCGGCGCCACCCGGGCCTCGGGGCCACGGTGCTGGACCTGCCGGGCAGCGCGCGCGTGGGGCGGGAGATCGTGGCGGCCGCGGGCCTCTCCGCGCGCATGGCCTTTCGCGAGGTCGACCTGCTGGACCCGGCCACCGCGCTCACGGGCCCCGCGGGCGAGGCGCCCGGGCTGGTGCTGCTCTTCCAGGTGCTGCACCACCTGTCGCGCGAGCAGGGGGTGGCCTTGCTCGTCCGGGTGCGGCGCGCGCTCGCGCCCGGGGGGCGGCTCGCGGTGCTCGAGTACCTGCGTGAGGGAGCAGGCGAGCAGGCGGCCGACGGGGGGGAGGACGCCTCCAGCCTGGTGGGGCTGCACTTCTTCCTCACCTCGGGGGCGGCGGCATGGACCCTCGGGCAGCTGCGCTCGCAGCTCGAGGAGGCGGGCTTCCGGGTGGAGCGCGTGCGCCCGGTGCGCCGCCTGCCGCTGCAGTCGCTGGTGGTTGCTTCCCCGGACGACAGACGGGGGTAGCGGGCCTTCCGGGGGCGGCCCCATCGTATAGGGTGCACCGGACCGTGAACCCTCCCTCCGAGACTCTCGCTGCCGCGCCCCTCCCGCCCGGGCTCCCGCTCGTGGTGGACCTGGACGGCACGCTCACCCGCACGGACACGCTGCACGAGTCGCTGCTGCTGCTGCTCAAGCAGCACCCGCTGCTGGTGCTGCTGGTGCCCCTCTGGCTGCTCAAGGGCAAGGCGCACCTGAAGGCGGAGCTCGCGCGGCGCGTGGTGCCGGACGCGGCGCACCTGCCCTACGACGAGGGGCTGCTCGCGTACCTGCGCGCGGAGCACGCGCGCGGCCGGCGCCTGGTGCTGGCCACCGCGGCGGACCGGCGCGTGGCGGACGCGGTGGCGCAGCACCTGGGCCTCTTCGAGCGCGTGCACGCGAGCGAGGGCGGCGTGAACCTGCGCGGTGCGCGCAAGCTCGCGAGCCTGCGCAGCAGCCTCGGCGCGGACTTCCACTACGCGGGCAACGAGCGCGACGACCTGGCGGTGTGGCGCGAGTGCGCGGGCAGCGTGGTGGTGAACGCGCCGGGCGGAGTGGTGCGCGCGGCGCAGGCGCTGGGCCGCCCCGTGCAGGTGTTCCAGGGCCCCCGGGCCCGCGCGCGCACCTGGCTCAAGGCGGTGCGCGTGCACCAGTGGGCCAAGAACCTGCTGCTCTTCGTGCCGCTGCTCGCCGCGCACCGGGTGCGCGAGCCCGCGCTGCTCGTGCACGCGGCGCTCGCCTTCGCGTCCTTCAGCCTCTGCGCCTCCAGCGTGTACGTGCTCAACGACCTGCTGGACCTGGAGGCGGACCGGCAGCACCCGAGCAAGTGCCGCCGCCCCTTCGCCTGCGGGCTGCTGCCGCTCAAGGTGGGCCTCGTGCTCGCGCCCCTGCTGCTGGTGGCGGGCTTCGGCATCGCGCTCGCGTGGCTGCCGCGCGAGTTCGTGCTGCTGCTGTGCGCGTACTACGCGGTGACGCTCGCGTACTCGTTCTACCTCAAGCAGGTGATGGTGCTGGACGTGCTGGTGCTCGCCGGGCTGTACACGGTGCGCATCCTGGGCGGCGCGCTCGCGGTGGGGGTGCGCACCTCGAGCTGGCTCTTCAGCTTCTCCATGTTCCTCTTCCTCAGCCTCGCGCTGGTGAAGCGGCTGAGCGAGGTGCGCAGGCTGCGCATGAGCAAGCAGGAGGTGGCGCACGGGCGCGGCTACTTCGCCGGAGACCTGGAGCAGCTGGGGCAGCTGGGCACCTCGAGCGGCTACCTCGCGGTGCTGGTGCTCGCGCTCTACATCTCGAGCGAGGAGGTGCGCCGGCTCTACGATCACCCCGAGCGCCTCTGGCTGCTCTGCCCCGTGATGCTCTACTGGGTGAGCCGCGTGTGGCTGCTCGCGCACCGGGGCGAGGTGAACGAGGACCCGCTCGTCTTTGCCCTGCGCGACAAGGTGAGCTACGCGGTGGGGCTGGCCGCCACGCTCGTCATCCTGCTGGCCGCCTGAGCCGGGTCCCGAGCTTCCGATGCCTCCCATGAGCAAGGCGCTGCAGAGCTGGGGGCGCTACCCCCGCGTGACCCAGAGGGCGCACCCGCTGGTGTGGGTGGGAGAGCCCTTGCCCCAGGGGCTGCAGGGCCCGCTGCTGCCCTACGGGCAGGGGCGCAGCTACGGCGACTCCTGCCTCAACCCGGGCGGCACGGTGCTCACCACCGCGGGGCTGGACCGCTTCCTCGGCTTCGACCCGGCGAGCGGCGTGCTCACCTGCGAGGCGGGGGTGACGCTGGAGGACATCCTGCGGCTCGCCACCTGGCAGGGCTGGTTCCTGCCGGTGACGCCGGGCACCAAGTTCGTGAGCGTGGGCGGCGCCATCGCCAACGACGTGCACGGCAAGAACCACCACCGCATGGGCACCTTCGGGCGGCACGTGCGGCGCTTCGAGCTGCTGCGCTCGGACGGCCGCCGCCTCGTGTGCAGCCCCACCGAGAACGCGGACTGGTACGCGGCGACCATCGGCGGCCTCGGGCTCACCGGCGTCATCCTCTGGGCCGAGGTGCAGCTGCGCCGGATGAGCAACCCGTACATCCAGCAGGACACCCTGCCCTTCGCGAACCTGGACGGCTTCTTCCAGGCCGCGGCCGAGAGCGACGCGGACTTCGAGTACACGGTGGCGTGGGTGGACTGCCTCAGCCGCGGCCGCAAGCTGGGGCGCGGGCTCTACTTCCGCGGCAACCACGCCCCGCCGCAGTTCGATGCGCTCCCGCTCGCCAAGAGCCACCTGTCGCGCAAGGGCGGGCTCTCGGTGCCCTTCGACCTGCCCTCCTTCACCCTCAACCGGCTCACCGTGGCGGCCTTCAACGCGCTGTACTACGGCAAGAACCGGCTGGGCGCGGGCAAGACGCACCTCACGCACTACGACCCCTTCTTCTACCCGCTGGACAGCGTGCACGCCTGGAACCGCATCTACGGGCGGCGCGGCTTCCTGCAGTTCCAGTGCGTGGTGCCACACGAGGTCGGCGGCGGCGCGATGCGCGAGATCCTCGAGCGCATCGCGGCGAGCCGGCTCGCGAGCTTCCTCGCGGTGCTCAAGAAGTTCGGCAGCGCGCCGAGCCCGGGCCTGCTCTCGTTCCCGCGGCCCGGGGTGACGCTCGCGCTGGACTTCGCCAACGCAGGCGAGCGCACCTACCGGCTCTTCCACGAGCTCGAGCGGGTGACGCGCGAGGCGGGCGGCGCGGTGTACCCGGCGAAGGACGCGCGCATGGAGCCGGAGACCTTCCAGGCCTCGTTCCCGCAGGTGGGCGCCTTCGCGCGCTTCGTGGACCCCGCCTTCTCCTCCGCGTTCTGGCGGCGGGTGAAGGGCGCTGACGCGGCGGCCGCCGCGCGCTAGAGAGGGGCCCCATGAAGAAGATCCTCGTCCTCGGCGCCACCAGCGGCATCGCCCAGGCCTGCGTGCGGCTCTACGCCGCGCGCGGCGCCTCGCTCTACCTCGTGGCGCGCAACGCGCAGAACCTGCAGGCGGTGGCGCAGGATGCGGCCACGCGCGGCGCGGCGCGGGCGGAGGCGGAGGCGCTGGACCTGGACGACTTCGAGGCGCACGGGCCGCTCGTCGCGCGCGCGGAAGCGGCGCTGGGCGGGCTGGACGGGGTGCTGCTCGCGCACGGCGTGCTGGGGGACCAGGCTGCGTGCGAGCGCGACTTCGCGCCCACCCGCGCCGTGCTCACCACGAACCTGCTGGGCCCCGTCTCGCTGCTCACCCACCTGGCCAACCGCTTCGAGGCGCAGCGCAAGGGCACGCTGGTGGTCATCTCGAGCGTGGCGGGCGACCGCGGCCGGCAGAGCAACTACGTGTACGGCACCTCCAAGGGCGGCCTGAGCGTGTTCCTGCAGGGCCTGCGCAACCGGCTCAGCCGCTCGGGCGTGGCGGTGGTGACGGTGAAGCCGGGCTTCGTGGACACACCGATGACCGCGGGGGTGAAGAAGAACGCCCTCTTCGCCACGCCGGAGCAGGTGGCGCGCGGCATCGTCAAGGCGGCCGAGCGCGGCAGCGACGTGGTGTACCTGCCGGGCTTCTGGCGGCTCATCATGTTCGTCATCCGCTGCGTGCCCGAGCGGCTCTTCAAGCGGCTGAAGCTGTAGCGGCCCAGGGAGCGTGCGCGCGCGCGCCCCGCGCTCCGCTGCGCGACGGCCGCGCAGGCAACCCCGTCCCCGCGTTCCAGGCCGGATGCCATCGGGCGCGGCCGTAGGCACTTCTTCCGCGGACCTTTTCACGCGGAGAGACACCATGACGATCTCGGGACGTTGGACCCTCGCGGGCGTGCTCGCGTCCGCCCTGCTGCTCGCCCCGGCCTGCTCGGACAACCGCCAGCGCGGCACCAGCACCACCGGAGCCAGCGGCGGTACCGGCAGCAGCGGTGGCACGGGCGGCAGCGGCAGCGCGAGCGATACGAGTGGCACCGGCGGCTCGGGCAGCATGAGCGACACGAGCGGGACCGGTGGCTCGGGGAGCATGAGCGACACGAGCGGGACGGGTGGCTCGGGCTCCATGAGCGACACCAGTGGCACCGGCGGCTCGGGCAGCAGCATGAGCGACACCTCCGGCACCGGCGGCTCGGGCTCGATGAGCGACACGAGCGGCATGGGCGGCTCGGGCAGCATGAGCGACGGCGGGATGGGCGGGATGGACGGCGGCAGCTCTCGCACCCACAAGGGCGCGCACCGGGACGCGGGCACCTACTAGCCCCGTAGGCTGAGCGACACCGCGCGCCGAAGGGGCTGGAGCCCGGGCGCGCGGGCAGCACAGCATGCCGCGCACGCGGGGCATACAGCCCTGCGTGGAGCCGAGGTGGACGGGGCGTGGGGCTGAGGCGATGGCTGGGGCCGTGCGCGCTGGTCGCAGGCGTGAGCGCCGTGCTCTTCGGCGCCGCGCTGGTGCTCGAGCGCGCCCTCTACTTCCGCGACATCCTGCACTACTACGCCCCCACCCGGGAGGCGGCGAGCGCCGCGTGGCGCGCAGGCGCGCTGCCGCAGTGGAACCCGGGGCAGTTCGCCGGCGTGCCGCTGCTGGGTGACCCCCACGCCGCGGTGCTCTACCCCCCGAACCTCCTCTACCTGCTGCTGCCCTTCCCGCGCGCGTACGCGTGGACCCTCGCGCTGCACCACGCGGCCGCCGGGCTCGGGCTGTACGTGCTGCTGCGCCGCGCGACGGGGCAGGCGTGGGCGGGCGCGGCCGCGGCCCTGTGCTTCATGGCCGCGGGGCACGTGGTGGGGCTCGCCACCGCGGGCCCCCTCATGGCGGGGCTCGCGTACGTGCCCTGGTTCCTCGTCGTCCTCTCGGGGACGGCGCGCCCGGCGCGGCGCGTGGCGGGGCTCGCGGCGCTCGGCGCGCTGCAGGCGCTCTCGGGAGACCCGCAGTCGGTGCTCTACGCCGCGCTCGCCGCGCTCGCGTGGGTGGCCACGCGCCCCGCGCCGCGCGAGCGCAAGGAGGGGCTCCTCGTCGCCGGCGCGGGGCTCGCGCTCGCGGCGCTGCTCGCCGCGCCGCAGCTGCTGCCCGCCTGGAACACGCTGCGGCTGTCCACGCGCAGCGCGCCGGGGGCGGACTTCGCGCAGTGGACGCTGCACCCGGTGCGCCTGCTGGAGCTGTTCCTGCCCTTCGCGCTGGGCGGGCACCTGGAGACGCCCGCCTTCTGGGCGCGCTTCGCCGTGGAGGGCCCCGCGCCCCTGCCCTTCTCGCTCAGCCTCTACCTCGGCGCCGCCACGCTGCCCCTGGGGCTGCTGGGCTTGCGCCGCGGCTCACCCTGGGCGCGCTTCGGACTCGTGCTCCTGCTGGGCGGCCTGCTGCTCGCGCTGGGCTCGCACGTGGGGCTGGGGGCGCTGCACACGCGGCTGCCGCCCTTCCGCTTCTTCCGCTACCCGGAGAAGTACGCGGTGCTCGCCACCCTGGGCTGGGCGGTGCTGGTGGGGCTGGGCTTCGCGCGGGCCCTGGAGCCTGCGCCCCTGCCGCGCCGGCGCCTCGGCCTGCTCGCGCTCGGGCTCGGGCTGGCAGGGGCCCTGCTCGCGCTGCTCGCGCTGTGGCCCGGCGGCGCGCGCGAGGCGGGCGCGTGGGCGCTGCGCGCGAGCGGCAGCAGCAAGGCACTCTCTGCCGACGCGCCGGCCGCGGCGCTGCGCCCCGCGCTCGCGCAGGCGCTCGGCTTCGGCGCGCTCGCGCTGGGGGCGCTCGCGCTGCTGCGCCGGCGGCCCGGCGCGTGGCCCGCGCGCGCGCTGCTCGGAGCGGTGCTCGCGCTGGACCTGCTGCTCGCCGCGCGGCGCATCGTGTGGTTCGGCGACCCCGCGCTGTTTCGCGCGCCCTCGCCGGTGGCGGAGGCGGTGCGCGCGCACGCACCCGCGGGGCCCTTCCGCCTCTGGCGCGACACGCTGGGCCTGCGCGGCGCGGTGCCCGAGCTGCACACCCGGGGCGCGCTGGAGCAGGCGCGGGCGTGGGAGCGCGCCACGCTCAAGAGCAACCTCGCGAGCCTCTTCGGTCTCGAGGAGCTGAGCGGCTACGGCGCCGTGCAGCTCGCGCGCGAGGCGGCGCTGGTGCAGGCGCTGAAGGGCCAGGAGCTGCGGCTCGCCCAGCTGCTCAACGCCTGCTTCCTGCTCACCGCGCCGCACGCCCCCGTGCTCGCGAAGAACCCGCGCGTGCAGCAGGTGGCCGCGTGGCCCGAGCTGAAGGCCAGCCTGTGGCTGCTGCGCGACTGCCCCGCGCGCCTGCGCAGCCCCGCGCGCGTGCAGCTCGCACACTCCGAGGACGAGGCAGCCCGGCTGCTCGCCGCGCCGGGCTTCGATCCGCTCACGGAGGCCGTCGTCGAAGTTGCCGGCGGTGCTCCGCCACGGCAGGGCCCGCTCGCCCCCGCCACCTTGAGCGACGCGGCGCACGGCACGGGCTTCGCGGCCGTGCGCGCCCAGGTGCCGGCGGACGGCAGCCTCCTCGTCTTCGCCACCGCGAGCCACCCGGGCTGGAGGGCGTGGGTGGACGGCAGGCCCGCGCCGCTCGTGCACGTGGACCTCGCGGCGATGGGAGTGTGGCTCGAGCCCGGGGAGCACCGGGTGGAGCTGCGCTACCGCGAGCCGGGGCTGGGGCTCGCCTTCGGGCTGGGAGCGCTCGGCCTGCTGCTCACGCTCGCGCTCACGGCGTGGCGCCGTCCGCGGCGTCCGCCGCCGGAACCACCCGGTACAGCCGCCAGCGCCCCTCGGTGGTGACCGGCACCAGCGAGGGCCAGCGCCCGGGCACGGTGTCCTGGTCCTTCGGGCTCGCGCCCAGCAGCACGTAGTCGAAGCGCTCGAGGTCCGCGGGCTTCACCCGCGCGGCGTACCACTCCAGCCCCTTCGTCCAGGTGCGCCGCCCGGTGTCCCGGTACACCACCGGGCTGGGGGCGAAGTCCGCGAAGGAGAAGGCGAGCTCCCCGCCGCGCAGCACCTGCGCGTAGGCGAAGGTCTGCAGGAAGGGGCGCCCCTTCACGCTGCTGCTGGTGCGCAGGAAGTCCAACCCCAGCACGCGCGGGTGCTCGGGGAGCGCGGCGAGCGCGGCCGGGAGCCCCGCGAGGTCGCGCCGCTCGAAGCGGTGCCAGGCGAGCGCCGTGGCCACTGACAGCAGCAGCGAGAGACCCAGCGCCACGGCGGCGCGCGCGTGCGGGCGCAGGCGCGGCGCCGGCAGGGCGAGCAGGAAGAGCGCGGCGCTGAAGGGCATCCAGCGCTCGGCGAGCCGGATGGTGTTGCTGTGCTCGTTGGGCAGCACCAGCACCAGCGCGAAGAGCAGCAGCGCGGTGCCCAGCAGCGGCACGTCCACGCGCGCGCGCAGCTCGCGGCGCGCCTGCCACAGCCCCACGCCCAGCCAGGCGAGCAGCGCGAGGAAGAGGGGCCCCTCGATGGTGTCGTGCAGCCCGCCGAACGTGGCGTTGCTCATCCACCCGAGGCTGAGGCGCTGGTAGAAGCCGCTGAACCAGGCCGTGGGCGAGTCGAAGCCGCGCTCGGCCAGCTGCGGGTACCACCAGAGCGCGAGCCCCGCCGTGGGCAGCACCGCGCTGCCCTGCAGGAGCACCGAGCGCCAGTCGCGCCCGCGGTGCTGCAGCGCCCACTGCATCGCGAGCGTCAGCCCCCCGGCGGCGAACCACAGCGCGTGAGACCAGAACAGCAGCGCGGCGAGCGCCGCGTGCGCGAGCCAGGTACCCACGGTGCGCGCGGGCGGCCGCGAGACGCGCTGCAGCCAGAGGAGGAAGACGGGCCAGCCCACCAGGAAGCTGCAGAAGCCCCAGTACAGGGTGTGGTTGAAGAAGGGCAGGCTCGCGAGCACCGCGGCCTCGGCGGCGCGCCCCCGGCGCCAGGCGAGCGCGTGCACGCCGCCCACCCACAGCAGCCCCAGCGCCAGCACCCCGATGCGCCCCACCTGCAGCGGCGGCAGCAGCGCCCACAGGCCCGTGAGGAGCACGTACACGCTCCAGTACGGGGTGAAGGGCTGGATCCGGTAGGGGCTGGGCCCCGCGCCGTGCGCGCCCAGCGCCTCGTGCAGCAGCCGCACCTGCGCCACGTGCTGGGGCAGGTCGGTGACGGGCGGGAAGGTGACCACGAGGAAGGGCAGCGCCACGAGCGCAGCGCTGAGCAGCAGCAGCGCGGGCCGCCGCCGTGCCCACAGGGGAAGCGGGACGACGCGGGCCTCCTGCCGGGGGGAGGGCAGCGCCTCGGCCTGTGCCCCCAGGGGGAAGGCGCGCAGCGAGAGCATCGTGCCCCGCTCCGGCCCCTCGCTCTCTTCCATCTCCGACCCCCTTGCCGGCCCGCGTCCCGTCCACGCCCCTCCGGCCGGGAGAGCGCGGAGCCGCGCCGGTGGACGGGCCCGATGCGGGCCGTCCTCGTCAATCTCGCGTGCCTGCGCCCAGCGACAAGCTGCCCTGACCAAAGGCCCGGGGCTGGCCGCCTGACTGTCCTCCCCTCGCCCCTCCGGGTGCCGCGCCTGCTCCGTCGCCCGCATTCCCGGGCCTCCGGCGCCTGGTCGCTCGCCCTGCGTGGCTGCGGCCGGGCGCACGCAGCGTCCACCGTCGTCCCGAAGGAGGACGCCCGCCGGGCGAGCGACAGAGGCCGGGAGTGGGAGCCGCTCGGGTCGGCCGTGCACGAAGCGCGGGCCTCGGCGCACAAGGGGCTGCCCCCGCGCGCGGGCGTGCGCCACGATGGCCGCATGTCCCTTCGCCTGCGCGTGGCCACCGCCTCCGACCTCCCCGCCCTGCTCGCCCTGCTCGCCGACGACGCCATCGCCCGCGAGCGCCGTGGCTATGCGGCCGAGCCCTCCGCCGCGGTGCAGGCGGCGTTCGAGGAGATCTCGCGCGACCCGAACAACGAGCTGATTGTCGGAGAGCTCGAGGGGGACCCGAGCGGCGCGCCCGTGGCCTGCCTGCAGCTCACGTACATCCCGGGGCTGAGCCGCGGCGGGATGCGCCGGGCGCTGGTGGAGGCGGTGCGCGTGCGCGCGGACCTGCGCGGCCAGGGCCTGGGCGAGCAGCTGATGCAGGACGCGATGGCGCGCGCCCGGGCACGCGGCTGCGGCCTCATCCAGCTCACCACGGACAAGCGCCGCGAGGCCGCACACCGCTTCTACGCGCGGCTCGGCTTCGAGGCGAGCCACGAGGGGATGAAGCGCAGCCTCTGAAAGGCCTACTCCGTCAGGTCGTCCACCGGGTGCGAGAGCGTCCCGTCGGACTCCACCACCCACACGTCGAGCGTGTCGTCGTTGTCCACGTTGCCCACGGCGACCGCGCGCCAGCCCTCGGGCAGCGCGTCCTCGTCGGGCAGCGAGTAGGGGCCGCCGAGCGTGGCCGGGAGCGCGTCGTCGGCGAGGAAGTAGGAGTAGCGGCGCTTGTCGCCGGGGGACCAGCTCAGCTGCGAGAAGGACTGCACCTCGCCGCCGGCCTGCTCCAGCTGCACGTTGAGCGCGCGCAGGCTCCTGCTCGCCTCGGCCTGCTTCGAGCGCGCCTGGAACTTGATGTAGTTGGGGATGGCGATGGCCGCGCCCACGCCCACGAGCATGAACGCGAGCCACACGCTGCCGACGATGATCGCCGCCTTCGCGAGGCCGCGGCCCTGCAGCGCCGGCTGGCGCTTGATCTCGTTGAGCGCCACCACGCCGAGCACGATGCCCACCACGTTGAGCAGGCACGCGGGGATGCTCGCGAGCACCAGCGCGACGATGGCCATTGTCGAAGTGCGCGGTGCCGAGGTGCGCGGCGCTGCGTTGCCCGGCAGGGGCACGCCCGTCGTCGCGGCTGCGGGAGGCGGCGCGCCCGGAGAGACGGCGGTTCCGCAGGCGGGGCAGAAGCGGGCGTCCGCGCTCAGGGCGGCGCCACAGGTGGGGCAGGAGCTCATCGTCGGCAATCCACGGGCAGGGGTTGGGGGCTCGGTGAGGCGCAAGCTCCATCCTCGTCGTTCCCCCGCCCGGGCGCCATCCTTCCGCGCGCTCAAGCCCCGGGCTGCGGCGCCCCCTGCTCCCAGAGCCGGCTGCGCGCTGCCATCAGCACCCACTGCAGGTGCCGCTGCTCGTCGGCGAAGTTCAGGTCGAGCAGCGCGCGCGTCTCCTCGTCCCAGTCCACCTTGAGCACGCGCGCGTAGGCGGCGTTCGTCACCTGCTCGCCCTCCGCGAGCGCGGTGACGAGCTCCTCGGTGCGCAGCCCGTCCTGCACGGCGCTGAAGCCGTGGCGCTGGCAGGCCTCGGAGTCCGGCACGCTGCGGGCGCGCGCGCCGCCGAGCCACTCGATGCGATCGTTGAGCTCGCGCACGTGGCGCAGGTGGTCCGAGCGGAACTCCATCAGCGCCTGCTCCACCACCGGCACGTTCACGATGCGCAGTGCCGCGTCGTAGACGGTGACGGCGTCCAGGTCGATGTGGACGAGCTCCGCGAGGAGGGCAAGCTGCTTCGGGTCCTTCATGGCCATGGGGGCGGCTCCTGGTGGTGTGAGGCCTCTTGCAGTGGGCGCGCACGGGGCGCGGGGCCACCCTGACCGGAGTGCAACGCCCTCGGCAGGCCGTCCCCGGGCCAGGCGGAGGAGAGCCCTCCCGGGAATGGGCCCCGGAGCGCCCTCGAGGCCTCGCTCACCGGGAGCGCCGGGCCTGCGCTAGCGTCCGGGCCTTCTGCGCGCGCAACTCGCCGCAAGGAGCACGCTCTTGGGATTCTGGTCGAAGCTGCTGGGGCGCGAGGCGCCCGCTGCCCGTCCGCAGGTACAGGCCCCGCCCATGCGCGAGGCTGTGCCGGATGCTGCGATGCGCGAGGTGCTGAGCGCCGCAGGGCTGCCATCGCCGCGCTGGATTCAGGTGGGTGAGGACGTGCATGCCCACGTGCGGGTGCCGGGCGCAGAGGCCGTGCAGGAGTGGACGCGGCTGCGCGCGCTGCTCGCGGCCCACGGGCTCTACCCGGTCCTCCTCGGCGACGAGGAGAGCCTCGCGCGGCACGCCGAGACGCTGGACGACGCGACCGGCTCCGCGGCCCCGCGGGTGCGCGAGGTGCTCTCGGGGCCGCCCTTCGATGCGCGCGAGTGGGCGCATGACAAGCTGGCCGGAGAGGCCGCCGAGATGCGCGAATACGGCGAGGAGGAGGCTGCGCGTCACGACGAGTCGGTCCTCCCGCTGCTGGACGCCACCGGGCCCGTGGTGCTGCCCGCCGACGTGCAGCCCCTGCGCAGCTTCACGATCCCGACCGACATCGTGTCCGGGAAGTTCCTCCCCGAGGTGACGCTCGCGGTGATGCGCGCGAGCGCGCCGTGGGAGGTGCCCCTGCAGCTGCGCTACGGCGGCTGGAACGCCTGCCCCCTCCCCGAGGAGAACGCGCGCCTCATGCGCAGCTGGGCCGAGCGCTTCGGCGCGGAGGTGGTGGGCATCTCGCACGACACGGTGGAGCTGCGCGTGGCGCGGCCTCCCCAGGACGCTGCGGCCGCCCTGCGCCTCGCGGTGGAGCACTACGCCTACTGCTCGGACATCGTGCACCAGGGCGTGGAAAGCATCGAGGGGCTCGCTGCCACGCTGCTCGGCGCGCCCGTGTGGTTCTTCTGGTGGGACTAGCGATGGCGCCCCTGCTCGTCAGCGCCCTCTTCTGCGCGAGCGCCCTCGCGTGGGTGGGCTACTTCCGCTGGAAGGACCGGCGCCGGCCCGAGCCCTGGGTGCTGCTACTGCTGGTGCTCGGCGGCGGGGCGGCCGCGGCGCTGCTCGCGCTCGCGGGCTTCGACCGGCTGGAGGCGCTGGGCGTGGGCACCGCGTGGGAGGACGTAGCGGGCCCGACCCTGCGCCGTTCGCTCGGCGCGGCGCTGCGCATCGGCGGCGTGGAGGAGGTGGCGAAGCTGCTGCCCGTGCTGCTGCTCGCTCTCACCGACCGCCACTTCGACGAGGTGCTGGACGGCATCGTGTACGCGGCGTGCGCCGGCGTGGGCTTCGCGCTGGCGGAGAACGCGGTGATGTGGAGCGGAGGCGCACTCGGCGCGCAGGAGGCGGTGGCGCGCGCGCTCGCCGCACCCCTCACCCACGCGCTGCTCGCCGCGCCCGCGGGGCTGGGGCTCGCGCTCGCGGTGCTGCGCCGCAGGCCCTGGGCGCTGGCGCTCCCCATGGGCCTCGCCCTCTCGGCCGCCGCGCACGCGCTCTACGACTGGCTGCTCGCGCAGCCGGGCCTGCCCCCGGGCGTGCACACGTTCGTGGTGCTCGCGCTGTGGGTGTGGCTGATGCGGATGAGCCCGAAGCTCGCGCGACTTCCTCCGCGCGCGGCCTCAAGCGCTGCTGCGCGCGGCTGAGCGCAGGCGGGCGAGCGCCGCCATCACCGCGTCCGCGTCCTGCTGCACCGGCCCCAGCGCGGGTTTGCGGCGCGGGCGCGTGGGCAGGCCCGCGGCCCGCAGCGCCAGGATGCGCTCCTCGAGCCACGCCGCGTCGAAGCCGGCCCACACGCCGGCCATCGAGAGGAGGTTCGCCGCGACGACCGGCCTCACCTCATCGCTCAGGATGCGCAGCAGCTCCCCGTCCGCGTAGCCCGAGTCGCCCAGCACCTCCGCGATGCGCGCGTGGTCCCTCGCGTCCAGCTGCGTGTCCAGGAAGAGCTCGGACCAGGCGACCCACACGGGGCGGCGGCGCTCGAGCTCCTCGTCTGCGAGCGCAGGCGCGGGGCGCAGCGGGTAGCGCCGCCGCAGCCACGCTTCCCACCACTCCTCCACGTGCTCGGAGAGCAGGACCAGCGTGCACACGCAGAAGAACGCGAACACGCCCCACTCGCCGCCGTGCGCGCCCGGCTGCACGGCGAGGAGGAGCGCGCCGGCGCAGAGCAGCGCGCCGGCGGCGAAGAGGAAGAGGCTCGGCTTCCCGTCCCTGGCCATGCGGACCTCCTGCGAAGCGCTACGGAGCGGCGCGCGCCACCGGGGCCACCTTCACCGTGGGCTTCTTGCCCGGCTGCGCGAGGTCCTCGGGCTTGAGGGGCTTGCGCGGCAGCAGCTCGGGGCGGTTCGCCGCCTCCCACACGAAGGTGGCCACCACCACGCTGGCCTGCATCAGGTCCTCGCGCTGCAGGCGCTCGAAGGTGTCCCAGTTGGTGTGGTGGGTGCGCGCCGAGTACTCCACCTCGTCCTGGATGAACTGGAAGCCGGGCACGCCCACGTCGTCGAAGGAGGTGTGGTCGGTGGAGCCGGTGTTTCGCGCGGTGACGGTGGTGGCGCCCAGGTCCTGCACCGCGTCCAGCCAGCCGCGGAACAGGGGCATCACCGCGGCGTTCTCCTGCGCGTAGATGCCGCGCACCTTGCCGGTGCCGTTGTCCAGGTTGAAGTACGCAGACACCTTGGCCTGCTCCGGCTTGAGCGTGAGCGGCAGCTTCTCCTTGCGCATCGAGGCCGGGAGCATCGCCTCGGCGGGGTCCTTGGGCTCGGGGCGGCTCGCCAGGTGCTGAGACACCCAGGCGCGGCTGCCCAGCAGGCCCTGCTCCTCGCCGCTCCACAGCGCCACGCGCACGGTGCGCTTGGGCGCCACGCCCACGGCCTTGAGGATGCGCATCGCCTCCATCATCACCGCCACGCCCGCCGCGTTGTCGGTGGCGCCGGTGCCGGTGTGCCACGAGTCCATGTGCGCGCCGAGCATCACCACCTCGCCCTTCTTGTCCGTGCCGGGCAGCTCGGCCAGGGTGTTGTAGGCGCTGAGGTCCTGGGTGTGGAAGGTGGCCTTCAGGTCCAGCTCCAGCTGCACGTCCACGCCCTTGTCCAGCAGGCGCGCGAGGCGCCCGTAGTGCTCGGGGGCGAGCCCCACGCTGGGCACGCCCAGGGGCTCGTCGTCCTTCCAGGTGCCGGAGGCCTGCACGCGGAAGACGCCGCCGTCGCCCGCGCCCAGGTCCACCAGCGCCGCCACGTGCTCGTCCTGCGCGAACTGCGCGAGTGCCTTCCGGAAGGCGCGCCGCTTCATGTACTCCTGGAAGCGCGCGGTGTCGGTGGCCGCGGGCACCTTGTACGTTCCCAGCTCCGTGAGCTCCTTGTCGTCGTAGCGCTCGAGCGCGGCCTTCTCCTGGGGCTTGAGCTCCTTGGGCTCGGCGAGCAGCACGATGGCGCCCGCGAGCTTGCCCTTGTACTTGGCCAGGTCCTCGGCGGACTCGAGCTTCGCGCGCACCACCTTGCCGCGCACCGGGCCGTTGGTCGCGGGGCTCCACGCCTTGGGCAGCGCGTAGAGGCTCTCGACGCCGGGAGCGAGCATGCGCAGCGTGCAGCCCTCGGAGGTCCACCCCTTGCCGAACTTGAAGGGCTCGAGGTGCGCGTTCTGCAGCCCCAGCTCCTGGAAGGTGCTGCGCGTCCAGTCGTTGGCGCGCTTCATCGCGGGCGAGCCGGTGAGGCGCGGGCCGATGACGTCCGTGAGCTGCTGCGCGTAGTCCATCACCTTCGAGTTGCGGAAGCCCTCCTGGCGGATGCGCGTCTGCATCTGCAGGTCGGGCGCGTCCGCGGCGAGGGCCGGGGCGGAGAGGACGAGGGAGAGCGAGAGGGCGGCAAGTGAGCGCACGGGCGACTCCTGCAGAGGGGACAGGCTTTGCGGGACGGGAGGCTCGCCTGTGGGGGGCCGTGCTGGCAACCGCCGTCGCGGCGTAGGCACAGCGCGCACACCGGCGCCGCCGCAGGTGTGCTGTGCTGCGTCACCATGGTCCCGCTCGCCCTCACGCTCGCCGCCGTCCTCATCGCGCTCGCGCTGCTGCACGTGTACTGGGCCGCGGGCGGGCGCGCGGGCGCGGACGCGGCGGTGCCGGAGGTGGAGGGGCGGCCCGCCTTCGTGCCCGGGCCCAACGCCACGCTGCTCGTGGCGCTGGGGCTCAGCGCCGCGGCGCTCACGGTGCTGGGCCGCGCGCACCTGTGGCTTCCGCCCTGGCCTCCGCCCCCCGTGTTCGCGGTGGGCACCTGGGTGCTCGCTGCGCTCTTCCTCCTGCGCGCCGTGGGGGACCTGCGCCGGGTGGGCTTCTTCAAGCGGGTGAAGGGCACGCGCTTCGCCCGGCGCGACACGTGGGTCTATTCACCTCTGTGCCTCGCGATGGGGCTGGGGCTGGTGGGACTCGCGCTCGGGGGCTAGGCACTGCCCCACGGCCCGGCCGCCTGGGCAGATCCGGCCTCCTGCCCGCGCGGCAGCCGGGGAGACGCGCGGGCGTGTTGCGATCGGGGCCCGCGCTCCCGAGCTTTGGCGTGGTGATCATCGACAGCCACACCCACCTCAACCGCTACTCCGCCGAGGAGCCCGCGAGCGCCGCCGAGCGGCTCGCGCTGCTGCGCGCGCAGCTCGAGGCGAGCGGAGTCTCCCGCGCGCTGGTGCTCGGCTCCTACGCGGTGACGCCCGAGCGCCCGGGCACGCAGGAGCTGCTCGCGCTGGTGGGCGACGACCCGCGCTTCGGAGTCGTGGGCGGCGTGCGGCTGGGGCGCGCACGAGAAGGGGCATGGGGCGAGGAGCTCGCCGAGCTGCGCGCGCTGCTGCGGGGCGGGCGCCTGCGGGGCCTGAAGATCTACCCGGGCTACGAGCCCTACTCGGCGGCGGACCCGGAGCTGCACCCGGTGTACGCGCTCGCGCGCGAGTTCCGCGTGCCGGTGATGGTGCACACGGGGGACACCTACGCGCGCGGCGCCCGCGTGCGGCTCGCCCATCCGCTCACGGTGGACGAGGCGGCGGTGGCCTTCCCGGAGGTGACCTTCGTGCTCTGCCACCTGGGCAACCCCTGGTTCACCGACGCGATGGAGGTCGTCTACAAGAACGAGAACGTGGTGGCGGACATCTCGGGCATCACCCTGGGCGCCTTCACCGACCGCTTCGCGCGCCTCGTGCGCCGCCAGCTCGACGACGTGCTCGCCTACCTCAACGACCCCACCAAGCTGCTCTTCGGCAGCGACTGGCCCCTCTCGGACATCCCGAGCTACCTGCAGCTGGTGGACACGCTGGAGCTCACCCCCGAGGAGCGCGAGGGGCTGCTGTGGCGCAACGCCGCGCGCGTCTTCGGCTGGGAGCAGGAGCTCGCGGGAGCCGGCGATGCCCGCTGAGCTGCCCACGCCGCGCGCCGTGGAGGTGAAGGACGAGCGCAGCCCGCTCGCGCGCCACGCCATCACCCTGATGCAGGAGGCCATCGGCGACGTGCACCCGGCGAGCTACCTGCTGGGCGAGCTGCGCGACACGCGCCAGGGCCGCGCGCAGGGCGGCGGCTACCACCTGCTCGCGCTGCCGGACCCGGAGGCGCCCGGGGGCGAGCCGCTCGCGGCCGCGGCGGGCGCGTACCTGGAGGCGGTGCACGCGGGCTTCGTCTCCTACCTCGCGGTGCGCGAGGACCAGCGCGGCCGGGGCCTCGGACGCAGCCTGCGCGAGCAGCTGGTGGACACCTTCCGCGCTCAGGCCCGGGACGCGGGCGCAGGCGAGCTCGCGCGCGTGCTGGGCGAGGTGCAGCAGGACAGCGCCTGGCTGCGGCTGCTGGTGCGCGAGGGGCGCGTGGTGCCGCTGGACTTCCCCTACTTCCATCCGTGGATGTCGCGCCGGGGTGAGGGCTACTACGCGCTGTACCTCGAGCCGCTCGCGGACCGGCGCACCGAGCTGCCCGCCCGGGAGGCCGCGGGGCTGGTGGAGGCGGTGTGGCGGCGGGCCTACCGCATCCGCGACCCCGTGCACTGGGAGACCTACCGCTACATGCTGCGCCGGCTGGAGGGGCGCACCACGGTGGGGCCGGACCCCGCCCTGCTGCGCGCGCTCAGCAGCTAGCGAGGCGCGGCCACGGGTGTGGGGGAGCGAGCAGGCGTCCGTGCGGCGGCGGACAGCGACTGGGTGGCGCGCCCGGCCCGAGCGATGCAGAACCAGACGCGACGTTGGCATTCGGATAGGAGGGAGCGCCGCCGCGCCCCCCGGCCGCGCCGCCCCCTGGAGAGCCCTCACCTGTCCCCCTCCCCCACCGAAGTCGCCCCGCTCGCCCCCCTGCGGCCCGGGGTGCGCCTGGCGCTGAGCGCGCTGCTGCCGGTGCTCGCCGCGCTGGGGGTGAGCGTGGCGCTGCAGGTGCTCGCGCCCGGGATGAGCGTCCCCTTCCCGCTCTTCACCGCGGCGGTGATGGCGGCCGCCTGGCTCGGGGGGCGGCGCGCGGGGTTCGTCTGCACGGCGCTCGCGCTGCTCGCGCTGGGGCTGCGCTTCGTGCTCCCGCGCGGCCTGCTGCTCGGGGACGCGCTGCTGCTGGGCAGCTTCGCGCTGCTGGGAGGGCTGGCGAGCGTGGCCCTGGGCTCGCAGCGCGCGCACACCCTGCGGATGCAGGCGGAGCGGCGGCTGCTGGATGCGGTGCTCGCGCAGGCGCCCGTGGGGGTCATCGCCGCCGAGGCGCCGGGCGGGCGGGTGGTGCTCTACAACGCCGCGAGCGAGCAGGTGCTGGGCCACCCCGTCATCCCCTCCGAGGCGGTGACGCAGTACGCGCGCTACGGGGGGCTCACCGCGGACGGCACGCCGGTAGACCCCGAGGCCTACCCCACGGCGCGCGCGCTGCGGGGCGAGACCGTGCGCGACGAGCGGATGCGCTACCTGCGCGGCGACGGGAGCGAGACGCTGCTGCAGATCAGCGCGGCGCCGGTGCGCGAGCCCGGCGGCGCCATCACCGCCGCGGTGTGCGTGTTCACGGACGTCTCCGAGCGCGAGCGCGCCGAGGCGCAGCTGCGGGCGAGCGAGGAGCGCTACCGGCAGATCTTCGAGGCCGCGCCCCAGGTCATCTGGACGAACCGCGTGGACGGCACCGACACCCGCTTCAACGCGCGCTGGCGCGAGCTCACCGGTCAGACGCCCGAGGTGAGCGCGGGGGTGGGCTGGCAGGAGGCCATCCATCCCGAGGACCGGCCGCGCCTGCGCGAGCTGCGCGCCCAGGGCATCCGCGAGGAGCGCCCCTACGCGGTGGACTTCCGGGTGCGCACGGCCTCGGGCCGCTACCACTGGCTGCTCGCGCGCGTGGTGCCGCTGAAGGGCGCGGAGGGCCGGCTCGAGGGGTGGCTGGGCGCGGGGCTGGACATCCACGAGCGCAAGCGCACCGAGGAGCTGCAGCGCTTCCTCTCCGAGGCGAGCGCCACGCTGGCGCGCGCGCTGGGCGAGCGCGAGGTGCTCGAGGAGGCGGTGCGGCTCGCGGTGCCCGAGCTGTGCGACTGGTGCGTGGTGGACCTCAATGCGCCCGGTGGCCTGCAGCGCGCGGCGGTGTTCCACCCGGACCCCGCCCTGGCCGAGCACGTGGAGACGCTGCGCCGCCACGGCCCACGCGCAGGCTCCGCCAGTCCCGTGCTCGAGGTGTTCCGCACCGGGCGCGCGCAGCTGCTGCAGCCCTACCCGGAGGCGCAGCTGCGCACCCACGTGCAGAACGACGCGCACCACGCTGCGGTGCGGGCGCTCTCGCCGGAGTCGATGCTGGTGGTGCCGCTGCTCGCGCGCGAGCGGGTGCTGGGCACCTTCGTGCTCACGCGCTCCGCAGGCCGCGAGCCCTACACCCCCGAGGACGTGGCGCTGGCGGAGGACTTCGGGCGGCGCTGCGGGCTCGCGCTGGACAACGCGCGGCTGCTCACCGAGCTGCAGCGCTCGCTGCGCACGCGCGACGACTTCCTCTCGTCAGTCGCGCACGACCTGCGCAACCCGCTGAGCGTGGTGGCGCTGCGCGCGGGCATGCTGCGCGCCGAGGTGGAGCGCGGGGGCATCGCGCCCGAGCGCATCACGGCGGCCGCCGCGCGCATCGGCGCCGCGAGCGACGAGATGGCCGCGATGGTGGAGAGCCTCGTGGACCTGGTGCGCAGCGAGATGGGCGCGCCGCCCACCCTGCGCCTCAGCCTCGTGGACCTGGCCTCGCTCGCGCGGGACGTGGCGCAGGACCTGCAGCAGCAGGAGGCGCGCACGCACCGGCTGCAGCTGAGCATGCCGGCGACCGCGGTGAAGGCCGCGGTGGACGAGGTGCGGGTGCGCCGCGTGCTGCGCAACCTGGTCACCAACGCGGTGAAGTACAGCCCGGAGGGCAGGGAGATCTCCGTGCGCGTGCAGGAGCGCGCGCGCGAGGGGAAGGCGGGCGCGCTCATCGAGGTGCGCGACGAGGGGATGGGCATCCCGGCGGGCGACCTGCCCCACCTCTTCGGCCGCTTCTTCCGCGGCGAGAACGTGGTGGGCCGCATCCCGGGCACCGGCATCGGCCTGTTCGGGGCGCGGCAGATCGTGGAGCAGCACGGCGGCAGCATCGAGGTGAAGAGCGTGGAGGGCGAGGGCAGCACCTTCTCGGTGTGGCTGCCGCTCGCCGCTCCGGAGGCCGCGCCTACTTCGCCTTGAGCCCCAGCCCCTCCGCCACGCGGCGGCCGTAGTCCGGGTCGCACTGGGTGAGGTGGTGCACCATGCGGTCCTGGATCGCGCGGTCGCACACTTTCAGCGCGCCGACGAGGTTCTGGATGAGCTCGTCGCGCTCCCACGCCTCGAAGCTGCGGTAGCGCTCGCCGGCCTGGGTGTAGTTGTTCGGCCGGCTGATCTCCTTGCGCACCACCTGCCCGGACACGGTGGGGTGGTGGTTCTTGTACGGCTGCTCGGGCGTGCGCGGGGAGGCGTGCATGCTCGGCTCGTAGTTCACGCTGGGGTTCGCGCCGTTCTCGAGGCTGTCCTGGTAGAAGGCCATCTGCCCGTCGCGCTGGTTGGTGTTCACCTTCACCTTGGGCGCGTTGATGGGCAGCTGCAGGTAGTTGGGCCCCACGCGGTAGCGCTGCGTGTCCGAGTAGCTGAAGGTGCGGCCCTGCAGCAGCTTGTCGTCGCTGAAGTCCATGCCGTCCACCAGCACGCCGGTGCCGAAGCAGACCTGCTCCACCTCGGCGAAGTAGTTGGTGGGGTTCCTGTCCAGCACCATGCGCCCCACGGGCAGCAGCGGGAACTTGTCCGGCGGCCAGATCTTGGTGGGGTCCAGCGGATCCCAGTCCAGCTCCGGGTGCTCGCCGTCCTCCATCAGCTGCACCTGCAGCTCCCACTCCGGGAACTGCCCCTTCTCGATGCTGTCGTACAGGTCCGCCGTCGCGTGGTTGAAGTCCTTCGCCTGGATGGCCTGGGCCTGCTCCTGGGTGAGGTTGCGCTCTCCGCCCTTGGGGATGAAGTGGTACTTCACCAGCGTCGCCACGCCCTGGTCGTTCACCCACTTGTACGCGTGCACGCCCGAGCCGCGCATCTCGCGGTAGTTCGCCGGGATGCCCCACGGGCTGAACAGCCAGGTGATCATGTGCATCGCGCTGGGCGACAGGCTGATGAAGTCGAAGATGCGCCGCGGGTCCTGGCGGTTGGTCACCGGGTCCGGCTTGAAGGCGTGCACCACGTCCGGGAACTTCATCGCGTCGCGGATGAAGAAGATCTGCAGGTTGTTGCCCACCAGGTCCCAGTTGCCGTCCTCGGTGTAGAACTTGACCGCGAAGCCGCGCGGGTCGCGCAGCGTCTCGGGGCTGTGGCCACCGTGGATGACGGAGCTGAAGCGCACGAAGAGCGGCGTGCGCTGGCCCTTCTGCTGGAACAGCTTCGCGCGCGTGTACCTGGAGACCTTCTCCTTGCCCACCGTGCCGTAGGCCTCGAAGTAGCCGTGGGCGCCCGCGCCGCGCGCGTGCACCACGCGCTCGGGGATGCGCTCGCGGTCGAAGTGCGTGATCTTCTCGAGGAAGTGGTAGTTCTCGAGCACCGTCGGGCCGCGGTCGCCCACCGTGCGGTTGTTCTGGTTGTCGTAGACCGGGTGGCCCTGGCGGGTGGTCAAGGTCAGCGTCGGCTCGCCCTGCGGCTTCTTCTTCTCGTCGCTCATCGTGCGTTCCTGGAGGCTCGGGGAGGCGGGTTCGGGGCCCGTCGTTCACGGCGCGTCTAGAGGCCGTCCCTGCGAGGTACGCACGCTGCGGCCACTTGGCTTCGTCCCGCCGGGCTCGCACGAGACCCTGCCGGGCAGGCGCGCGGGCAAGCACCCGCTCGAGACGGACGGTGACGCGGCCTTGCATTGCTTAACCGTTTGGTTAATCATTTCCCCGGGCCGCAACTTCTTCCCTTCTGGCCCCAGGAGCGTCGCCCATGCGCAATCCCCCCGCCGACTGGCCCCGCATCTCCACTTCGCTGCACTACGAGAGCGCCGCGAAGGCGATCGACTGGCTGGAGCGCGCCTTCGGCTTCGAGGTGCGGCTGAAGGTGGAGGGCGAGGGCGGGCGCATCGAGCACTCGGAGCTGGTGTACGGCGGCGGGGTGGTGATGGTGGGGGACGCGAAGGGGAAGCCCTGGCACAAGAGCCCCCGGCAGCTGGGGGGCGCCAACACCCAGGCGCTCTTCGTGTACGTGGACGACGTGGAGGCCCACTGCGCCCGCGCGCGCGCCGCCGGCGCGAAGGTGCTCAGCGAGCCCAAGACTACCGACTACGGCGAGGACTACTGGGTGGACCGCGGCTACGAGGCCGAGGACCTCGAGGGGCACCACTGGTACTTCGCGCAGCGCCTGTCCGGAGGAGCGCAGGGGCGATGAGCGCCGCGCGCAAGCTGGACCAGACCTTCGCCGCGCTCGCGGACCCCACGCGCCGCGGCGTGGTGGACCTGCTGCGACGCCGTCCGCGGCGCGCCGGCGAGCTCGCGAGCGCGCTGGAGACGAGCGCCCCCGCGATGAGCCGCCATTTGCGCGTGCTGCGCAAGAGCGGGCTGGTGGAGGAGCAGGGGCTGGAGGAGGACGCGCGCGTGCGCGTCTACCGGCTGCGCCCCGAGCCCTTCCACGCCCTGCGTGACTGGGTGGAGGGCGTGGAGGCGTTCTGGACCCTGGAGCTGGAGGCCTTCAAGGCGCACGCGGAGCGCACGCGCGGCCGGGAGAAGCCATGAGCGCGCCCGCGGCGACCGCGCGCGTCACCGTGCTGGTGGCGGTGGCGCCCGAGGTGGCCTTCGAGGTGTTCACGCAGGAGACGGACCTGTGGTGGCGCCGCGGCCCGCGCTTTCGCCCCGGCGGGCGCAGGCCGGGAGTGCTCACCTTCGAGCCCGGACCGAACGGCCGCCTCTTCGAGACGCTCGAGCCGGTGGCCGGCACGGGCAAGGCGGCGCAGGTGCTCGAGGTGGGGCGCGTGCTCGCGTGGGAGCCTCCCCGCCGGCTGCACTTCGAGTGGCGCAACACCAACTTCGCCCCCCACGAGCACACCGAGGTGGAGGTGCACTTCGAGCCCTCGCCGAGCGGCACGCGGGTGACGGTGGAGCACCGCGGCTGGGAGGCGCTGCGCAAGGACCATCCGGCGCGCCACGGGCTGGAGGATGGCCCCTTCCTGCGGATGATGGGCCTGTGGTGGGGGGATCTGCTCACTGCGCTACGCCTGCACGCGGCGGCGCGCGGCGGTGGCGGAGCCGCGGGGAGAGATTGAGGGCGTCACGGGGTACAAGATGTGCGAAGCGAAGACCCCGTGCCCCCCATCCCTCCCGAGCGCCAGCTGCACTTCCTCGCGGACGCGACCGAGCGGCTCGTGTCCACGCTGGACGTGGAGGGGGTGCTGGCCGAGGTGATGCGCCTCGCGGTGCCGGAGCTCGCGGACTACAGCGGCGCCTACCTCGCGGACCCGGAGGGCCCACCGGGCAGCGGGCGCACGCTGTGCGTGGCGCACCGCGACCCCGAGAAGGTGGCGCTGGTGCGCGCCCTCGAGCAGCGCTACCCGCGAGGGCCCGAGGCCCCGGGCGGCATCGCCGAGACGCTGCGCACCGGGCGCACCCAGGTCTACCCCGCCATTCCCGCCGAGGCGGTGGAGGCGGGCGCGCGCGACGCGGAGCACCTCGCGCTCTTGCAGGCGCTCGCGCCGCGCGCCCTGCTCATCGTGGCGCTGAGGGCGCGCGGCCGGGTGCTCGGCGCGCTCGCCCTGATGCAGGCGGAGAGCGGGCGCAGCTTCGGGCCGGGCTCCATCCAGCTGGTGGAGGAGCTCGCGCGCCGCGCCAGCCTCTCGCTGGACAACGCGCTGCTCTACCGCGAGGCGCGCGAGGCCCAGGCGCGCGCCGAGCAACTGCAGGCCATCACCGCCGCGCTCGCGGGCGCCTCGCGCTCGGTGGAGGTGGCGGAGGCGATCATCGAGGTGGGGCTGCGCGCGGTGGGCGCCACCCGGGGCAGCGTCTCGCTGCTCGAAGGCGACAGCTTCGAGGTGCTGCGCACCTTCGGGTACGACCCCCTCACCGTCCAGACCTTCCTGCGCGCGCCGCTCACCTCCATGCCGCCCGCGGCCGAGGCCGCCCGGCAGCGCAGCGCGCTGTGGTGGCGCTCCTTCGAGGAGTACGCGGCCGCCTACCCGGAGCTCGCCGGCTGGGCGCGCAACCACGGGCCGGGCGCGCGCGCCGTGCTCCCGCTGCGGGTGGAGCAGCGGGTCATCGGCTTCATCTGGCTCACCTGGGAGCTGCCGCGCAGCGTGAGCGCCGTGGAGCGCGCGCACATCGAGTCCATGGTGCACCAGTGCGCGCAGGCGCTCGAGCGCACGCGCCTGCACGACGCGCTGAGCGAGAGCGAGCGCCGGCTGCGGGCGCTCGCCGAGAGCATGCCGCAGATCGTCTGGGTGACGGACGCGGCGGGGCGGGTGGAGTACTTCAACCGCCCCTGGTACGCGCTCACCGGCCGCAGCGAGGAGGAGTCGCTCGGGGACGCGTGGGCCGAGGCCCTGCACGCGGAGGACCGCCCCCGGGTGATCGAGGCCTGGAAGGCGGCGGTGCGCACGCACTCCCCCTACGAGCAGGAGTTCCGCTGCCGCAGCACGGACGGCAGCTGGCGCTGGATGCTCTCGCGGGCGAGGCCCGAGCGCTCGCCCTCGGGCGAGCTCCTGCGCTGGTACGGGACCAGCACGGACATCACCGAGCGCAAGCTGGCGGAGGAGTTCCAGGAGCAGCTCATCGGCATCGTGGGGCACGACGTGCGCAGCCCGCTGTCCGCCATCACCATGAGCGCGCGCCAGCTGGAAGCGCTGGTGGCCGAGCCGCGCGCGCGGCACGTGGTGGAGCGGGTGCAGCGCGGCGCCTGGCGCATCGAGCAGGTCATCCGGCTGCTGCTGGACTTCACCCGCGCCCGCCTGGGCAACGGCATCCCGCTGGTGCGCCGCGACGCGGAGGTGTGCGACCTGCTCGCGCGCGTGGCGGACGAGTTCCGGGCGGCCCAGCCCTCGCGCGTGGTGCAGGTACGCTGCAGCGCGCCCCTGCACGCGCAGGTGGACGGCGAGCGGCTCTTCCAGGTGCTCGCCAACCTGGTGGAGAACGGGCTCAAGTATGGGCGCGCGGACGCGCCCGTCACCGCGACCGCACGCGCCGAGGCGGGGGACCTGGTGCTCGAGGTACACAACGAGGGCGAGCCGCTGCCGGCCGCGCTGTTGCCGCGCCTCTTCCAGCCCTTCAGCCGGGGCGCACAGACGGAGGAGACCGTGAAGGTGAGCCTCGGGCTGGGGCTGTTCATCGTGCGCGAGATCGTGCGCGCGCACGAGGGCAGCGTGCAGGTGCGCTCGAGCGCCGAGGCGGGCACCACCTTCACCGTGCGGCTGCCAGGGGCGCTGCGCCCCGGGTGAGCCGCAGGTGCCGCCTCGGCCTCAGTGCGCCGTCGCGAACACCGCGAGCGTGAGGCAGATGAAGGCGAGCCAGGCGACGAAGGCGCCTCCGAACTCCAGGTCGCTCTCGTGCAGGAAGTGGTTGAAGCCGTGCGGGCGAAGCATGTGTAGACCCTCTCTTTCACCCCTCAACCTGCACCCCGCCGCACGGGGCTGCCGCGCATTGCAGCCTCACCGCACCGCGCTGCAGCGGACGGCGGCACGGCTGCAGCGGGCGGGCAGCTTGCGTCCGCCCCCTCGCTGCGGCACACCCCGGGCCTGCCCATGTCGCGCCCTCCCCTCGTCACCGTGCTGCTGCCCGTGCGCGACGCCGAGCGCACGGTGGCGCGCGCCGTGGAGAGCCTGCTCGAGGGCACCCTGCAGCGCGTGCGCGTGCTCTGCGTGGACGACGGCTCCCGGGACGGCAGCCGCGCCGCGCTGGAGGCGCTCGCGCGCCAGGACGCCCGGGTGCAGGTGCTGGACTCGGGCGGGCAGGGCATCGTCGCGGCGCTGAACCTCGCCCTCGCCCACGCGGACTCTCCCTTTGTCGCGCGCATGGACGCAGACGACGAGGCGCTGCCGCGCCGCCTGGAGGCCAGCGTGCAGGCGCTCGAGCAGGATGGGCGCCTCGCGGGTGTAGGCACCGGCGTCACCCTCTTTCGCGAGGACCGCCCGGTGAGCCCGTCCCTGCAGGCCTACGCGGCCTGGCTCAACGGCCTCACCACCCCCGAGCGCCTGCAGCGCGAGTGCTTCATCGAGAGCCCGCTCTGCCACCCCTCCGTGTGCCTGCGGCGCGAGGCGGTGGTGGAGGCCGGCGGCTACGCCCAAGGGGACTTTCCCGAGGACTACGCGCTGTGGCTCACCTTGCTCGCCCGCGGCCACCGGCTTCGCACCCTGCCCGAGGTGCTCCTGCGCTGGCGCGACGGGGACACGCGCCTCAGCCGCACCGACCCGCGCTACCACCTCAAGCGCTTCACCTGGCTCAAAGCGCGCCACCTCGCCCCGCGGCTGCGCGGCCTCCGCGTCACCGTGTGGGGCGCGGGCGCCACGGGGCTCTTGCTCACGCGGCTGCTGCAGGCGGAGGACGTGGCGGTGACGCGGCTCGTGGACCTGCACCCGCGAAAGCTCGGCACCCGCATCCACGGCGCGCCCGTGGTGCACCCGGAGGCGCTCGGGGCGCCGGAGCCGGGCGAGCACCTGCTCTTCAGCGTGGGAGCGCCGGGGGCGCGCGAGGAGTGCCGCGCCTTCCTCTCGGCGCGCGGGTGGGTGGAGGGCGCGCACTTCACCTGCGCGGCGTAGGGGCCCTCAGGCGCTCGAGCCGTCACTCTTCGAGCAGCAGGTCCGCGTAGACGAAGCCCTCGCGCTCCACCACCTCGCCCTCCTGCACGCGCAAGGGTGCTGCGAACATGGGCCCCTCGGTGACGCAGGTGTGGAACTCGCCGTTCTCACCGCAGGGGTCCACGCCCTCCGGCAGGCGCTCGAGGAAGCCCGGGCCGAAGGTGGCGCCCGCGAGCGCGCGCAGGCCCGCGCGCGGGTCCACGCAGGTGAGGCGCGCGCGCAGGCCGCTCGCCACCATCTCCTGCGCGAGCGTGCGCGTGTCCTCGCCCCACAGCGGGTACACGCCGGTCATCCCGTGGCGCGCGAGCAGGCGCTCGCGGTAGGCGCGGATGTCCTCGAGGAAGAGGTCCCCGAACACCACGTGGCTCACCCCGCGCTCGCGCGCCGCGTCCAGCGCAGCGCCGAAGCGCTCCTCGTACTGCGCGTTGGTGCAGGGGGTGGGCAGCTCCACCGCGTGCACCGGCAGCCCCAGCGCCCGGGCCTGCGCGCGCAGCAGCGCCTCGCGCGTGCCGTGCACGCTCACCCGCCCGTACGCGGGCGAGAGCGTGGTGAGCAGCCCCACCACCTCCAGCGCGCCCTGCTGCCGCGCGCGCCACAGCGCGAAGGCGCTGTCCTTGCCGGTGCTCCAGGAGACGAGGGCGCGGGGAGGAGGGCGCGGGGAACGGCTCATGAGGGCGGAACTCCCGGTCAGGTGGGTGTGGGTGGGTGTCGCGGCGCGGGGCGCACGCGGCGTATCATCTTCCGAACGTTCTCGTCTTCCTCGGGGGGAAGCCCAGCCATGCCGGTGCAGTCCGAGCGCGCCGCGATCAGCGACGACTACCGCGCCTTCCTGCGCAGCCGCTGGCCCGCGCGCACGCGCCGGCTGGTGACGTCCACGCTGTGCG
Source organism: Aggregicoccus sp. 17bor-14 (assembly GCF_009659535.1). NCBI lineage: Bacteria > Pseudomonadati > Myxococcota > Myxococcia > Myxococcales > Myxococcaceae > Aggregicoccus > Aggregicoccus sp. 17bor-14. The sequence goes on along the minus strand of NZ_VJZZ01000002.1, from coordinate 354,959 downwards.
CCACGCCCGTGCTGGTGCTGCTGGACCACGTGTTCTGCGCGCAGCTGGGGCTGGACTGGACGCTCGCGCAGCACGCGGCGCTGCGCGTGCCCTGGATGCTGGTGCCGGTGACGGGCTTCCTGCTGCAGCACTTCTTCTCTGGGTGGCGGGGCCTGCCCGCGAGCATCCTCGGCCTCTCCACGCTCTGGGTGCTGGGGACGGACTGGGGGCTGTACCACCTGGGCCTCGCGGGCACCGCCTACCAGGCGCTGGTGGTGCTGGTGTGCTTCCTCACCGCAGGCGTGTTCCTGCCGCTCACGCGCGGCGGCCGCAACGGGCTCTTCGCGCTGCTCGCGCTCTGCCACGTCGGGCTGGACCTGGGCCTCACCCAGGCGCGCTCGCTCGAGGACCGGCTGTGGCTGGATGCGGCCGTGCTCGGCATGCTGGTGACGGTGTCGGCCATCTTCGAGAGCTTCGCCACCAGCCAGCGCCGCAACATCGCCCTGCGCCAGGAGCTGCAGCGCACGGTGGCGGCGCTGGAGCGGAGCCGCGAGCGGGTGAGCGAGACGGCGAGCGTGCTGAGCGCGAGCGTGCTGGGGCTGGAGGAGAGCGCCGCCACGCTGCTCAGCCGCTCGGAGCTGAGCGGCGCGGAGAGCCAGGCCATGGCGAGCGCGAGCGCGCGCGTGGCCCAGGGGGCGCTCGCGCTGCAGCAGCGCAGCCGCCACAGCTCGGCCACGGCCGCGGACGCGCAGGAGCACGCGGGCGCGGTGGGGGTGCTGCTCGGGCACATCGAGACGGGCGTGAAGGACATCGACGAGGCGGTGAGCCGCAGCGAGGCGAGCTTCCGCCAGCTGCAGGAGCGCGCGGACGCCATCGGCACCTTCGTGGAGAGCGCGCAGGAGATCGCCGCCCAGACGCACATGCTCGCGGTGAACGCGGGCATCGAGGCGGCGAGCGCCGGGGAGCACGGCCGCGGCTTCGCGGTCATCGCCCAGGAGGTGCGCAAGCTCGCGCAGGACAGCGGCAAGGGCGCGCTCGCCATCAACGCGGTGGTGGCCGAGCTGCGCCGCCAGATGCAGCAGCTGCTGGGCGCCATCGAGTCGGTGCGCGCGCGCACGGGCCACTTCACCGCCGTGTTCGGCCAGGCCCGCTCCACGCTCGAGGCCGTGCACGACATCGTCCACGCGCTGGGCGAGGCGATGCGCGAGAACGCCCAGGACGCGGACAGCCAGGCGGAGGCGAGCGGCAAGCTCTCCGAGAGCACCACGCGGCTGCGCGAGCAGCTGCAGGCCCAGGCGGAGATGAGCGCGGACGTGGCGAGCACCAGCGCCACGCTCGCGAGCCACGCGGACGGGCTGCGCTCGCTGCTGCCCGCGACGCTCGAGACGGCGCCGCTGGAGCCGGCGCCGGTCGTCGAGGACCGCTTCTAGGCGACTACCCCTTCCAGGGGCGGCTGAGCACGCACGCGTTGGTGCCGCCCACGCCCATGGACATCTTGCCCGCCACGCCCACCGGGGCCTTGGCGCCGCCCGCGTACACGAAGCGCTCGTGCACCTTGCGGATCTCCGGGTTGAGCTCGCCCTCCTGCAGCGGGGTGGGCATCAGCGCGCCGCGCGCGAAGCCCATGTACTGGGCCGTGAGCTCCCAGCCGCCGCACACGCCCATGCCGTGGCCGAAGGTGCCCTTGCGCGCGGTGACGAGCACGTGCTCGGGCAGGCTCTCGCGCAGGGTCTGCACCTCCAGGTGGTCTCCCGGGGTGGCGGTAGCGTGCAGGTCCCAGCTCGCCACCTCCTCGGGACGCACGTGCGCCTGGCTCATCGCCAGGTGCATCGCGGCGGTGGGGCCCTCCTTGGACGGGGTGATGATGTGGTCCGCGTCCGAGGACAGGCCCACCGCGAGCGGCTCCATGCCCAGCGGCTTGAAGCCGCGCGCCGTCATGTGCTCGTAGTCGCCCAGCACCCACACCGCGGCGCCGCCGGCCACGTGCGTGCCGCGCAGGTCGGTGAGCGGCTTGGACACGCCGGTGGCCGCGAGCACGCGCGCGCTGTAGAAGCCGCCCACGGTGAGCGCGTGCGGAGGCGGGTCGGCGGCCCCGATGACCACCGCCTTCGCCTCGCCCAGCGCGATGGCGTTCATGCCCAGCTTCAGCGAGTAGCCGAAGGTGGAGCAGGCGGCCACGGGCGCGAAGGTGGCGCCGGTGATCTTGCCCATCATGGAGATCTGCGCCGCGCCCCCGTTGTGGATGTTCCACAGGAGGTTCGGGCTCACCGCGGCCCAGGGCGGCTCGGGCGCCTCCCACTTCTTCTGCAGGCGCGCGGTGCGGGTGCGCTTCTCCTTGATGACGGCGAGCTTCGCGCTCTCCACGTCACCCTCCACCCCGAGGCTCTCGATCTCGCGCAGCTCCGAGAGGTACTCCTGCAGCTGCGGGCTGCGCGCGGCCCAGTGGTGCCAGAAGGCCTCCTCCGCCTCCTCGCGCTCGGCGTCCGGCGCGTCCTCGGGCGCCGGGGGGCCGCCGGCCGCGGTGCGCGCCTCGGGCGGCAGGGCGCGCCAGGCGGCGAGCGCGCTGTTGCGCTGCGGGTCCGCCCAGAAGCGGTCCCAGCGGCGCTGGGCGCGGTGCAGGGCGAGCGTGGCCTCGTAGGTGGTGTTCAGGTCCCCGAGCCCGCTGCCCACGTACACGTGCGCCTGGGTGCCGAGCGCCTGCAGCTCCGCCTCCAGCCCCGGGTTCTGCGCGAGCGACTGGATGAAGGCGCCGATCGCCATCTGCGCCGGCATCCCCATCTTCTTGCCCAGCTGCGCGAAGCGCGTGGGGGGAAAGCGCGCGTCGATCCACGGCTTGTAGTCGGCGAGGTCGAACTGCGGGTTGCCCACGAGGAAGTTGCTCGGGCCGAAGCCCTCGAAGGCCGACAGCCAGCTGCCGCCCTCCGCGAGGTTGCGCTCGAAAGCCTCCACGTTCGGCGAACGCGGTGCCACGACGCCCCAGCCAAAGATTCCCACCCTGCGCACGCAGTCCTCCTCATCCGTCGTCCAGTGCACGGAAACGGCCCGCCATCGTGACGAAGAAAGCCGGCGCTGTCTCCCCTCTTCTGCGGCCCCTGGCTGGGGAGGAGCCGGGCAGGGGCGAGGGCGCCCGCCCTCCAGGACGGCGCAACGCGGCGTAAACAGGGGCCGTGCGCGCCGTCCTACCGCGCCCGCTAGCGGGCCGCGCGCGAGGTCACTGCGAGGCGGTCGCGTGCATCCCCTGTCCGTGCGTGGGGCGGCCGCGCGCCGCAGCGGCGCGCGCGAGCGCCCCGCCCGATACAGCACGCGCGTTCGTCCGTTTCAGCCTCGAGAGGCCAGCAGGACGGGCCTGCGCCGCAGCGCACGGCCGGCGTGCGCCCAGCAGAGCCTCTGGGGGCGAGATGGCGAGCACGACACAGCACGGCGTTCCGAGCATCCCGGAGGAAGTGCCCGGAGAGCTGCGCATCCTCGTAGCGCGGCTGCGCCAGCTGCTGGTGGACGGCACCCGGCTGGGCACGCTGGGCAATCCGCTGCTGGAGCTGCCGCACCCCCAGCTCGAGCCGCTGCACCTCGAGGCCGCCTGGTGGCTGCGCTGCGAGGGGGCGGTGAGCGTGAACGTGCTCGCCGGGCGCATGGGCATCCCGGTGCCGCGCACCACCCGGCTCATCGACTCCATGGAGGAGCACGGCCTGGTGCTGCGCGAGCGCAACGTGCGCAACCGCCGCCTGCTCTGCCTGCGCCTCACGGAGGCCGGGCGCGCGGCGGCGGAGGAGGCCGACCGCTGGGTGCAGCGCCGGCTCGCCGCGGTACTCCAGCCGCTGGACGCGGGCGCGCGGGGGCTGCTGCTCGGGCTGCTCGAGCAGCTGGTGGAGGCGCACCGCCGGGCCCAGGCGCGCGAGGACGACGCGGACGACGCCCGCAGCGGCGGCGCCCACGCGTACTAGGGGCACCCTGCAGGGCCATGTCACGCCGTGGCATCCTCGCGCATCGGAGCACCGGAGCTCCTCTTCACCCGAGGCCTCGCCATGGACCCCCTCCCCCTCCGACCCCTGCCGCCGGCCAGCGCGCTGAGCAGCGAGCTGAGCGACACCGAGCTCGTGGCGCGCATCCGCGCGGGCGAGCCGCAGCTCTTCGAGCTGGTGATGCGCCGGCACAACGCGCGCCTGTACCGCGCCGTGCGCAGCCTGCTGCGCGACGAGAGCGAGGCCGAGGACGCGATGCAGGACGCCTACGTGCGCGCCTTCACCCACCTGCACACCTTCCGCGCCGAGGCGCGCCTGTCCACCTGGCTCACCCGCATCGCGATCAACGAGGCGCTGATGCGCCTGCGCCGCCGCCTGCCGCAGGTGGACCTGACGCTGGAGAACGACCCGCAGCAGCCCGAGGAGTCCCCCGCCATGCACGCGTCCGACACGTCCCGTCCCTCGCCGGAGGACGCCGCCCAGGCGCGCGAGCTGCGCGAGCTGCTGGAGGGCGCGGTGGACACGCTGCCGCCCGGCTGCCGCACCGCCTTCGTGCTGCGCGACGTGGAGGGAATGAGCACCGCCGAGGCCGCCGAGAGCCTGGGGGTGAGCGAGGAGTCGGTGCGCACGCGCCTGCACCGCGCCCGCGCCCTGCTGCGCGAGGCGCTCTACGCGCGCGCGGGCGCCGCCGCGGGCGAGCTCTTCGCCTTCCACGCCAGCCGCTGCGACCGCGTGGTGGCCGCCGTGCTGCGCCGCATCGCCTGAGCCCTACCCGCGCACCGCGCGCCAGAGCGCTGCAAGCAGCACCACCGCGAGCACCGCGCCGAGCACCAGCACGCCCACCAGCAGCGCCGCGATGCCCACCAGCCACCCGAAGCTCGCGCGGCGGGCGGCTCCGGGCGCCGCGAGGTGCTGCTCCAGCAGGCGCACGTTGCGCACGTTCGCCTTGAAGGCCGCGTCGAAGAGGTCTCCGAGGAAGGGCACCGCGCCCACCAGCGCCTCGATTCCCACGTTGCCCACCATGCGCAGCAGCACCGAGCCCGGGGCGCCGAGCCGCGCGGCCTGCATCACGATGAAGGTGGAGAGCACGGCGCCCGCCCCGTCCCCGAGGCCCGGCACCAGGCCGATGATCGCATCCCAGCCCACGCTGGCGCCGCCGGGCAGCGGGATGGAGGAGTCCAGCAGGTACGCGAGCTTCTGCACCTGCCTGAGCCGGGGGTCGGGAGCGGTCATGCGCCCACGCTAGCGCGCCGCGCCCCTGGGCGGGCAAGCGTGCGGGGCGAGGGGTGGCAGAAGGCGCGGGGCGCCGCAGTGTTAGCGGATCATGGCCCTCTCCTCGAAGACGCTCCGGCGGCAGCTCGGCTCGAGCCGCCTCACCGTCCCGCTCCTCATGCCCGTGTGCTTCTGGGGCCTCGGCGCCCCGCGGCCGCGCACGCTGCGCGCGCTGCTGCTCAGCCCGCTGCTCCTCGGGCTCGGCGCGCTGGGGGTGCTCGGCTGGAGGGCGGCGCAGGCGCGCGCGGTGGCGCCGGCCGCCCCCGGTCCGGATGCCGCACCGCGCCGCGCCGCGCGGGGCTTCCGCTTCACCTGGCAGATGGGCTCGGACGTGGACGAGCTCAGCGCGTCCGCCGCCTCGGGCCACTAGTCCCCTCGCGCGAACTGCACCACGCGCTCGAAGGGCTGCGCGCCGCCCCAGCCGCGCTCGAGCACGTCGTTGTGCCCCGCGCCCTCCACCCACAGCGCGCTCGCGCCGGGAATGGCCGCGGCGAGGCGCCTTCCCTGCGCCACCGGCACCACCTCGTCGCGCGTGCCGTGCACCACCAGCGTGGGGACGTGCAGCCCGGCCGCCTTGCTCAGGGAGTCGAAGCGGTCGCGCACGAGGAGCCGCCCCGGGAGCCACGGGAAGACGGCGGCCGCCATGTCGCCCATGCTCGTGTAGGGCGAGACGAGCACGAGCCGCGCGCAACGGCCCTCCTGCGCCAGCTGCACCGCGACGCCCGAGCCCAGCGAGCGCCCGAGGAGCACCACGCGCTCGGGGCCCACGCCCCGCTCGCGCTGCAGCCACGCGAGCGCGCTGCGCCCCGCGGCATAGAGGCCCGCCTCGGTGGGTGCGCCCCCCGCCCAGCCGTAGCCGGGGTACTCCACCCCGAGGAAGCCGAGCCCGCGCGCCTGCAGCGCCTCCGCCGTGCCCTCGAGGTCCGAGAGCTGCTCGCCGTTGCCGTGGAAGTACACCACCCAGGGCGCGGGCTCCTGCGGCGGCGCGCGCACCAGCAGCACGCCCGCCTCCACCCGCGCATAGCCGCGCCCTCCGGGCAGCGGCACCGCGGCGCGAGGCGCGGGGAACATCAGCGCGCGCTGCCCCGCCCACACGAGGACGCACAAGAGCAGGTAGCCGAGCGCGAGCGTGCTGAGCGCGATGACGAGGAGGCGGGTTCCAGAGGACATCGCCTTCGAGTCTAGGCCTGATGGGGTGGACGAACACGGACGAAGCCGTCCTCTCTCCTCCTGGGAGAGGGCCGGGGTGAGGGAAGTTGCCTAAGCTGTGCGCCATGACGCTCTCCGTCCCCGGCCTCCCCGCTCCGCTCGCCTCCGGCCGCCGCGAGGGCCAAGGCCCGCTCCTCGTCTACCTGCACGGGCTGGGCTGCGCGGCGAGCAGCGACTGGCCGCCGGTGGCCGAGGCACCGGCGCTGAAAGGCCGCGCGAGCCTGTGGCTGGACCTGCCCGGCTTCGGTCTCAGCCCGCGCCCGCACGACTTCGGCTACGACCTGCGCGAGGTCGCGAGCTTTTTGGCCGCAGCGCTCTCGCAGGAGCCTGTCGCCCTCATCGGCCACAGCATGGGCGGAACGCTCGCGCTGCTGCTCGCCGAGGAGCTCGTGCGCCGCGGCACGCCACCCGAGGCCCTGATACTCGCCGAGCCGAACCTGCGCGCCGAGGACGCGGTGGGCAGCAAGCGTGCCGCGGCGATGCGCGAGGAGGACTTCGTCGCGCAGTGGCCTGCGTGGGTTGCGGAGAGTGAGGGCCACTACCGCCGCACGGTGGAGCAGGCGGACCCGGTGGCCTTTCATCGCAGCGCGCGCTCGCTCGTGCACGAGGGCCGCGGCCTCATCCCGCGGCTCGCATCACTCCCCGTGGCACACCGCGGCTACATCCTCGGCGGCCGCAGCGACGCGAACACCCACGAGACGGCGCGCCAGGTCGCGGAGGCAGGTATCCCGGTCGTCGCGCTGGAGCGCTCGGGCCATGGCTTCTCCGAAGACGACCCGATTGGCTTCGCGCAGGCCATCGCGCAGTTGCTCGACGCGGAGACCTCCTCGCGGCGCTGACGAGCAGCAGAGCTCCTCAGCTCGGCTGCTCCACGCCTGCCGGGGGCGCGGCGCGCGGGGTGATGCCGCCCACGCTGTCCTGGAACACCTTCACGAGGGACATGGCGTTGGCGAGCGCGTCCACCGGCCCCACGCCGCCCACGCACTCCACGTGGGGAAAGAGCTCGGGGAGCACGAGCGGGCAGCACCAGTCGCCGTTCGGGTCCTCGGGGATGGGGCGCGGCCGGCCGATGACGATGCGCGTGAGGCGCTCCTGGCCATCCGGCGTGGTGTAGCCCCACCAGTCCTCCGCGATGGGGTCGTCGATCCGCTCGAGCTGGGGCATCGGCATGCGCCCCGGAATTCTACTCCCCCGCGCGCCGGCGCACCCGCTGCTGCACGCGTACCTTGCCCTCCTGCTCGTCCACCTGCACATCGACCTCGGCGTCACCGCCCTCTCGCCGCCGCAGCTCCTCGATGAGCCGCTGGCGCGCAGCCGCGCGCTCCTCGGGGCTCGCCCCTGCGCGGAACAGCCCGTGCCTCAGCGCGCCCAGCAGCGAGTCGCGCACCCGCCCCTGCAGCGGCTCGATGCCCACCTGCGCTCCCTTCAAGGCCGGCAGCGCGCGCAGTCCCTCGAGCGCCTCGGCGTCCGACGGGAGCGCATCGCCCCACACGTCCACGCGCAGCACCTTCACGCCCGTGCTGCCGCGCAGCATGCGCAGGTTCACCTCGAACACGCGTCCACCCGGCCCGCGCAGCACGCCCACCACCTGCTCGCCCAGGCGCTGAGGCGGTGCGGCGTCCTCGGCGAGCACCACCGAGATGCGCTTGCCCACCTCCACCCGGTAGCCCGCGGGCACCTGCGTCGCCGTGACGAGGCACAGCAGCACCGCGGCCGCCGGCGCATAGCGCAGCCACGCAGGGCGCCGCGAGGGCACGCGGGTCGCCTGTCTGTCGAACGCCTGCAGCAGCTGCGCCTCCAGCTGCACGCGGTGGGCCGTCTCCGCAGCGGGATCCACCGCGGGCGGTCCGCTGCGCAGGCCGCGCTTCAGCTCGTCATCCGTCATGGGTCAGCGCTCCTGCAGGGTCCGTCTCGTTCAAGCGTGCCCGCAGCTCGCGCACCGCGCGCGAGCTGCGCTGGCGCACCGCGGCCTCGCTCAGCCCCAGCAGCTGGGCAATCTCCGGGTGTCGCAGCCCGTCCACGTAGCGCAGCACGAGCAGCTCGCGCGTCTCCGGGTCCAGGCGCGAGAGCTCCGCGCGCACCCGCGCCTCCTGCTCGCTCTGCACCAGCTGCTCGAGCGGGCCCGCCGCGCCGTCCACCCGCGCGAGCGACTCGTCTTCAGAGGCCTGGACAGAGACGTGCGCGCCACGCCCGCGCGCCTGGTCCACCAGGGCATTGCGCGCGGCCTGCAGCGCGTAGGCGAGCACGCTGCCCCGCTTCGGGTCGATGCGCGCGAGCCCCTCGAGCAACCGGAAGAACACCTGCCCGATGACGTCCTCCGCATCCGCGCGCGCCGGCACGCGGCGGCGCACGTAGCCGGACACGGGCGCGTAGAGCGCCTGATAGAGCGCGCGGAAGGCCTCCCGGTCGCCGCGCTGGGCGCGCACGACGAGCCGGGAGAGCCACGCATCACGGAGGGGCCAGGGCAGCTGCGGCATGGGTTGGCCGCGCCTACTGCTTCTGCTCCTGCTCGCGCGTCTCCTTCTTGATGATCTTCACGCGCTTGCCGCCGGTGCCGCCGTCGCGCAGCTCGTCGCCCCGAGCCTCGATCGAGACCTGCGGACGCTCGGAGGCATCCAGCGCGCTCACCTGGATGTCCGCCCCGGCGAGCACCGGGAAGGCGTCGCGCAGCGTGCGCGGGATGTCCGCTGCGGGCACGGTGTTGCCCCACAGCTTCATCGTGAGCAGCACCTGCTCCGGGCTCTTCTTGGCGCGCACCTCGACCTGGTGCTCGCCGCCCGGAGCCTCGAGCGCCTGCACGAGCTTCTCCGCATCCGGCAGCTCGCCCTTGCCCGAGGGCATCGTCACCTGGACCTGGGTGCCGGCGTCCGCCGCGGCGGCTGGCAGCGCGAGCAGCGAGAGGGACAGCAGGGCAGCGGAGAGCAGCGAGCGGTTCAGCGTCTTCACGCGCATGGGATTGCGCCTCCTTCGTTGGCGTCAGTGGCATCAGTGCCGAAAGGAGATACGGCCGGGGGCCGAAAGTGTGACCGGCCGCTGCAGGCCGACAGCATCCCACACGGCGCGGGAGGCGCATCACGCCCGTGTCACGCTCCCCCGCGTATACCCCTGGGCGTCCTCCTGCTGGAGCCCTCCCGTGTCCCACAAGCGCTTCCTCCTCTCCGCCCTCACCCTCGCCTCCTCGCTCGCGGCACTCCCTGCCCGGGCCGCGCTGCCCACGCAGCTCTCGCAGCTGCCCGTGTATCCGGGCGCGCGCCCGACCCAGCTCGAGGAGGGCGAGTGGGAGGAGTCCACCCTCGGCAACGCGAAGAAGCCGGAGGTGAAGGCCTACCTCGTGGACGCCTCCATCGACGAGGTGACGCGCTGGTACGCGCAGCAGCTGGGCACGAAGGTGGGGGCCCACGTGGACGTGGAGCCGTCCGAGCTGAAGCCCGGCACCACCACGCCGGTGAACAACGACGTGTACCCGCACTCCCTCGAGGACGACGACGACGGCGCGGGCCACCTCCTCCGCTCCAAGGCGCAGAAGCAGGCGCTGCTGGCCAGGTGCCGCCCCGCCTTCAAGAGCGGCGAGTGGACGAGCAGCTCGAACTTCGACTGGACGCGCCTCAACGCGAACGGCAGCCGCAGCGTCTACTACGTCAACCTGGACGACCGCGGCGTGGCGCAGGACTGGAAGAGCTGCGTGAAGCGCACGCGCATCGTGCTCGCCACCGAGACGAGCCAGTCCACGCAGGAGGCCGAGGACGCGCAGGACCAGGCGATGCAGGCGCAGCTCGAGAAGACGCAGAAGGAGCTCGGCACGAAGCCGCCCACGGAGAAGGAGCTCGGGCTGCCGCTCTACCCGGGCGCCCGCTACGACGCGCGCGCCTCGGCCGGCATGTCGATGAACGCGCAGCGCGCCTACCTCTTCGTCACCGACGACGCGATGGCCAAGGTGGTGAAGTTCTACGAGGCCAAGCTGGGCAAGAAGGCGCAGGGCTCGGCCGAGACGGGCTACATGATTCCGCTCAAGGGCCAGGGCCTGGTGCCGGACGAGGGCCTCGCCGTGCAGCAGAACATGCTGCCCGGCGGCGGCAAGACGCTCATCACCGTGATGCGCGAGAAGAAGTAGGCCGCTAGCTCACGCGCCGCCACAGCGCGCGCAGGTCCTCGGGCAGCTGGTTCATCACGTCCTCGGCCTCGCCCTCGCTGAGGCGCGCGCGCAGCACGTTGCACACGGCGCGCACCACGGGCTCCACGGCCTCGGGCTGCAGCGCGAGGTCCTCGCCCACGCGCTGCAGCATCTCCTCGCGGCCGAACTTGCGGGGCGGCCCGCCGTGCTCGTGGCGCTCGCAGCGGTGCAGCAGCTCGGTCAGCTTCACCGGCAGCTGCGCCTCCATGTCCTTCGCCTCGTCCGGCAGGATGCGCTCCTCGAGGGCGCACAGCACCGAGGAGGCCGCGCGCTCGGCGACGTGCGGCGACATCCCGCCGCGCTCGGAGAGCTGGCGCAGGAAGTCCGCGTAGGTCTGGCTCGCGCGCGACTCGCGCCGCAGCGCCCGCCGCTCCTCGAGCGTGCGGGGCCTGGGCTGCGGTGTGCCCTGGGCACCGCGCTGCTGCTCCGGGTTCTGCGCCATGGGCTGCCTCCTGTCTCCCGCCAAGGTGGGGCGGCGCGCGCACGGCGTCAGCGGCTCCGGACTCTGGCGCTGGGCCGGTCCGCTGCGCGGCGTGCGACCGGGGGCCTCGAGCAGACAGGCGCCGGAGCCCCCGGGCCTCCGTCCGCTGCAGGGGTCCTGCCGCGAGCCCCACCTTCGGGGGGCACGGAGGAAGGGCATCGCATGGACCGCAATCGACTGGCGCGTGGGCTCGGATGGATGAGCGTGGGGCTGGGGCTGACGGACCTCGTCCTCGCGGAGGGGCTGTGCCGCCGGCTCGCGCTGGGACGGCGCGCCGCGCTCGTGCGGGTGATGGGCGCGCGGGAGCTGGCGAGCGGGCTCGGCCTGCTGATGAGCCGCCGGCCGCGGAGCTGGGTGCTCGCGCGCGTGGCGGGCGATGCGCTCGACCTCTCGCTGCTGGGTGCCGCGCTCTCGCGCAGGCGCCGCGCGCGGGCGTGGCAGCTCGGCACGCTCGCGGGCGCGGTGGGCCTCACCTTGCTGGACGTGTACGCCGCCTCGACCTTCGCGGAGGGCCCGCGCCGTCCGGAGCGCGCCAGAGCGCCGCTCCCCGAGGACCTCTCGCCCGCGCCCTACGCGCCCGCCGAGAGCTGGCGCGGCAGCGGGCTCGCCGAGGACGTGGGCGTGGCGCACGAGGAGACCGCCGAAGAGGACCCCGCTGCGCGCGAGCAGCGCATGCGCGAGGCGCAGCGGCGCCTGGGTCTGCCCGACCCCGACTCGCGCGTCTCGCACGTGTAGCGCCCCGGCCCATCCCACACGCCCGCAGGTGCACCCCATGGGTGCCGCCGCACCCAGCGCTCGTCGGCGAGCGGCGCGAGCCCGGGGCCTCCGTCACCCCGTCTACGGACCGCATGTACGGCGGGCACGTCCGCCACTAGGGTGCGTGCCCGCGGCGGGGGGATAGGGAGCGGCGAGCGATGTGGAGCGTTCAGGTCATCAACCCGGAGCGGAAGATCCTCGGACTGAGCTGGTCCGGGCTCGTGCAGCCGCACGAGGTGGCCGAGGCCAACGCGAGCCTCGAGGTGCACATCCGCGCCCTGCCCACGCCCGGCTTCGACCTGCTGGTGGACATGCAGGAGCTGCTCGCCTGGCCGCCGGAGACGCAGAAGGAGATCGTCGCGCACCAGCGCTGGCTCACCCAGCGCGGGATGCGGCGCGCCGCGGTCGTCACGGCCTCGTCGCTCACGCGCATGCAGCTCAAGCGCACCGCGCGCGAGTCCGACCACCGCACCGAGCGGCAGTTCGACACGGTGGGCGACGCACTCTTCTTCCTCGAGACGACCGAGCCGGGCTGAGCCCGCCTTACGCGCGTACCGGCACCGGCCGGCTGCGCTCCCACGCGAGCGCGAGCAGGAGGAAGCCTGCGCCGACCGCGCACACCGCGCGCCAGCCGCCCAGGTCCCACGCGAGCGCGCTGAGCGCCGAGCCGCACGCACCGCCCACGAAGTAGAAGACCTTGTAGATGGTGTTGAGGCGCGTCTGGGCCTCGGGGTGGATGCGGTAGATCTCCGTCTGGTTGGACACCGTGGCCGCCTGCGCGCCCAGGTCCAGCAGCACCACGCCGGCGATGAGCCCCGCCCAGGTGGCGCCCACGCCCGCGAACACCGCCCAGGCCGCGAGCATCAGGAGGATGCAGCCCTGCACGATGCGCCGCGCCCCGATGCGCTCCGCGTTGCGCCCCGCCACGTTCGCCGCGAGCGCGCCCACCGCCCCCACCAGGCCGAAGAGGCCCGCCGTGCCCGGGCCCATGTGGAAGGTGTCGCTCTGCAGGTAGAAGGCGAGCGAGGCCCAGAAGGCCGAGAGCGACGCGTACATCAGCGCGCCGGTGAGGGCGATGGCGCGCAGCGCCGGCAGCTCGCGGAACAGCCGCCACACCGAGTGCAGGAGCTGCGGGTAGCGCAGGCGCGCGGTGGACGCGTAGTGCGGCAGGCCCAGGCGCAGGCAGCCTGCCATCACCAGCATCGTCGCCGCGCCCACGAAGAACACCCCGCGCCAGCCCAGGTGCGCCGCCACGAAGCCCGCGAGCGTGCGCGAGACGAGCACGCCGATGAGCGCCGCGCTCAGGATGGTGCCCAGGTTGCGCGCGCGCTCCTGTGGCGAGCTGAGCACCGCGACGAAGGGGATGAGCACCTGCACCAGCACGGAGGTGAGCCCCAGCCCCAGGCACGCCGCGAGGAAGAGCGGGAAGGTGGGCGCGAGCCCCGCCATCCCCAGCGCCACCGCGGAGAGCAGCAGGAGCCCCACCAGCAGGCGGCGCTTCTCCAGCACGTCCCCGAGCGGGGTGAGGAAGAGCAGCCCCATCACGTAGCCGAGCTGGCACAGCATCGGGATGCGGCCCGTGCTCGCCGCGGACTGGTGGAAGGCGCTGGCGATCTCCCCGAGCAGCGGCTGGCAGTAGTACACGTTGCCTACCGCCAGCACCGTCGTCGCCGTGAGCATCCCCAGCAGGCGCCGGCTCAGCTGGACGGGCTGTGCACCCGGAGCCGCAGGCGTGTCGAGCGTGGAGAGGGCGGCAGCGGGGGTGGCCATGCAGTCAAGGTAGCCAGCGCCCGCCCATACATCCAATATATGCTTCATGTGACTTCGATACCCGGGAGGTATGGAGCATGGAGCTGCGCCACCTTCGCTACTTCGTCGCCGTCGCGCGCGAGCTGAGCTTCACGCGCGCCGCGCGCCGCCTGCACATGGCGCAGCCGCCCTTGAGTCAGCAGATCAAGGACCTGGAGCACGAGTTGGGCAGCGCCCTCTTCGAGCGCGCCGGGCGCACCGTGCTCCTGAGCGAGGCGGGCCGCGAGCTGCTGCCCGAGGCGCTGGACATCCTGGAGCGCGTGGAGCGGCTGCAGGAGCGCGCGACGCGGCGCGCCCGTGGCGAGCAGGGCGCGCTCTCGGTGGCGCTCATCTCCTCCTTCGCCACCCCGCGCTTCGCCGCCATGCTGCGCGACTTCCAGCGCCGGCACCCGGGCGTGCTCATCACCCTGGGAGACCACCCCTCCAGCTGGCAGCTGGAGGCACTGGGGCGCGGCGCGCTGGACGTGGGCTTCCTGCGCCCGCCGCGCAAGCCCCCCGCCAACCTGCGCACCCACGTGCTGCGCCGCGAGGCGATGCGCCTCGCCGTTCCGCAGGCCCACCCGCTCGCGAAGCAGCCCGTCGCCGAGTGGCGCGCGCTGGAGGGCGAGCCGCTCATCCTCATCGAGTCGGGCGCCTCGGGCGACTACTACGGCGCCTTCTTCGAGCGCTGCCGCCACGCGGGCTTCGAGCCCAGCGTGCGGCAGACCACACACAACGTGGCCACGCAGGTGTGGCTGGTCTCCGCCGGGCTGGGCATCGCCCCCATGCCCACCACTCCGGACGTGGAGCGCTACCCGGGCGTCGCCTTCGTGGACCTGCCGCGCGACGCACCCGTGGGCGAGACGGCCATCGCCTGGCGCGGCTCGGACGAGTCCCCTGCCCTGCGGCGCTTCGTGGACTTCGCCCGCGAGGCGCTCTCTCCGCGCTGAGCGTGGTAGAGCGGGCGGCATGTCCTCCCCCACACTGTCCGCTCCTGGCGTCACCGTCGCCCTCACCGAGGGTGGCGTGCACCGGGTGCTGCACGGGGACGCCCAGGGCATCTACGCGCTGGGCACGCTGACGCCGACCTTCACCGGGGCGCTGCTCGCGGTGCTCGCATCGCGCGGCGAGCTGCAGCTGGACACACCGCTCTCCGCGCTCATCCCGCGCGGCCTGCTGCCGGACGAGGCCGCGGGAAGCCTCACGCTGGCGCAGCTCGCCACGCACACCGCAGGGCTGCCCTGGCTTCCGCCGAACCTCGGCGCGCACCGGCCGGAGGATCCGCTCGGCGCCTTCACGGCGCTGCACTTCGGTGAGCTGCTGCGAGGCCTGCACCCGGTGAAGCCCCCGCCGCATCCCTATGCGGAATCACTCGTGGGCGCGGGCATCCTCGGCCACGCCCTGGGGCGGCGCGCGGGCGTGAACTACGCGCACGCGGTGCGCGACCACGTGTGCACGCCGCTCGGGCTCACGGATACCAACGCGCGTCCGACGGACGAGCAGCAGCCGCGGGTGCGCGCGGGACACGATGCGCGCGGGCGCCCGCTGCCCGCGTGGACCTTCCCGGCGCTGCCCGGGGCGGGGGCGCTGTACTCGAGCGCGGGCGACCTCTTGCGCTTCCTCGACGCGCAGCTGGGCCATGCGCCGCTCTCCGCGGCGCTGCGCCTCACGCACGTGCCGCGCGCGAGGGCGGGGCGCCGGCAGGTGGGGCTCGGCTGGCTCATCGATGAAGGTCCGGTGCTCTGGCGCAGCTCCGTGCTCGGAGGTTTCTCGGCATTCCTCGGCTTCGCGCCGCAGCGAGACCGCGGCGTCGTGGTGCTTTCGGACCACGGCCGCTCGCGCATCGACGCGTTCCTGCGCCGCGAGCCGCTCGTGAAGGCCGGGCTCTCGATGCTCCACCAAGCGTAGAAGATGAAGCACGGGAGCGAAGCTGTCCCCTCTCCCTCTGGGAGAGGGACGGGGTGAGGGAAGAGGGCGCAGCTCCGCGCCCCGGATGCAGACGAGTGCGGCAAGCGGCTAGAACAAGGCCATGGCCCACCGCGCACACCTGCTCCTGGGAGCCGCCGTCCTCCTCCTCTCACCGGCCGCGCACGCCGCGCCGCTCATCGACGCGCGCGAGGCACAGCGCGCCTTCGACGACTTCGCGCGCACCTGCCGCGAGGACGGAGGCAAGCTGTGGGGCACGTCCCTCTGCGGCCCGCTGCTGCTGGTGGAGCCGGAGACGCGCGCCTTCGTCGCGAGCGAGCTCCCGAAGGACGCCGAGGGCGGCGGACACCCCGGGCTCTACGTAGGTGTGCTGCCTGCGGACCAGCTCGTGGCGAACACCTCGATGCACTGGCGCGGCACCACCTGGGCACAGCTGCGCGCCCCGCTCCCCGAAGACCCCGCGCAGCGCCGCGTGCTCCTCGCGCACGAGTCCTTCCACCGGGTGCAGGAGGGCCTGGGGCTCACGGGGAAGGAGGGCGGCAATGCGCACCTGGACTCGCTCGAGGGCCGGGTGCTGCTGCAGCTCGAGTGGCGTGCGCTGGCCCGCGCGCTCGGCACGCAGGGTGCGGCGCGCCGCGAGGCCGCACAGGACGCGCTGCTGTTCCGCACGGCGCGGCGTGCGCGCTTTCCCCAGGCCACGGAGGAGGAGCGCGGGCTGGAGCGACACGAGGGGCTCGCGGAGTACACGGGCGTGCGACTGGGGGGCACCACCGCAGCGCAGCGACACGCGCTCGCGCTGAGGGACCTCGAGCAGACGGCGCAGCGCCCTTCCTTCGTGCGCGCCTTCGCGTACGCCTCGGGGCCTGCGTACGGCCTGCTGCTGGATGAGGCGGGCGCGCAGTGGCGGCCGCACATGCGCGAGGGTGCGGACCTCGGCGAGCTGCTGCGCAGCGCGCTGAAGCTTCAGGTCCCATCTACCCAGGAAGTGGCTGCGCGCGAGAACGCCTATGACGGCGCAGCGCTGCGGCGCACGGAGGAGGCGCGAGCCGCGGAGGCCGCGAAGCAGCTCGCCCACTACCGCAGCGTGCTGGTGGAGGGCCCGGTGCTGCACCTGCCGCTGCGCAAGATGAACATCGAGTTCAACCCGGCGACGCTGGTCCCGCTCGACGCAGAGGGCACGGTGTACCCCACGGCGCACATCGTGGACGTGTGGGGCGCGCTCACCGTGACAGGAGGGGGCGTGCGGATGGCCTCGGACTGGAAGCACGCCTACGTCGCGGCGCCGCGCTCGACGGCCGGGGACACGCTCTCGGGCGAGGGCTGGACGCTGAAGCTCTCTCCGGGCTGGAGCGCGCAGCCGGGCGCGCGCAAGGGCGACCTCGAGCTGCGCGAGTCCGCGGGACGCTAGCGGCGGCCTCCTCCCGAGCACCTGGCAGCAACTTCACGAGCGCTGAGGCGCGCTGCGCTGTAGAGGTGGGCCTCCCTCTTCTCCAGCAAGGAGCACCCCATGGCGATTTCCATGTACTCGGCCAGCGTCCCCGTCTTCCTGAAGATGCTCGGCAACATGCAGACGTGGCTGGGCAAGGCGGCGGCGTTCGCGGAGACGAAGAAGTTCGACCCGAACACGCTGCTCACCGCGCGGCTCGCGCCGGACATGCTGCCCTTCAAGAACCAGATCCAGATCGCCTGTGACTCGGCGAAGCTCGGCGTGGCGCGGCTCGCAGCCGCCGAGGCCCCGAAGTTCGAGGACAACGAGGCCACGCTCAAGGAGCTCGAGGCGCGCATCGCGAAGACCATCGACTACCTGAAGACGGTGAAGGCCGAGCAGGTCGACGGCAGCGAGGAGCGGCCCATCAGCGTGCCGCGCCGCACGGGCGAGCCGCTGCAGTTCACCGGCGAGGCGTACCTGAAGGGCCACGCCCTGCCGAACTTCTTCTTCCACGCGACCATGACCTACGCCCTGCTGCGCCACAACGGCGTGGACCTGGGCAAGGCCGACTACCTCGGCGGGCGCTGAGTGTCCGCTTCGGGCCGCACGTAGACCGGCTTCCAGTCGGGGTAGGTGCTGCCGACCAGCACGCCGATGAGCGCGCCGAACGCCGCGCCCGTCAGCGCACCGAACCCGGCGTACCGAGGGACGGAGATCGTTTGATCGCTCTCCCCCACCGCCTTGGCAACACCCGCGTAGCCGCCGGCCAGCGCTCCTCCCAGGAGCGCCCCGGCGCCACCTCCGATGAGGACGGCGGTGCGCATGGAGTGGGTGGGCACCGCCACCTCGGTGAGTGCCGCCACGGGGACGCTGCCCTTCTGGCCGTCCGGAAGCACGAGATGGAACAGGCCATCGCGCTGCATGAAGTAGTGCCCCGTCTGCACTCGCAGACCCGTGGTGACGCGCACCTTCTGGCCAACGTCGAGGGCGACGGGGACGCGTGGGGCGTCACTCGGCGCGGGCGTGGGCGCAGCGGGGGCCTGCGAGAGCAGCAGCGTGGGCGGCAGGAAGAGCAGCGCGGTGAGCATGGCAGGTGGCTCTGCAGAACACGTGCCGGCCGCGACGCGCGGGGCGCACTCTCCATCGATCGAGCGGCGGGTCGACGTTCCTCCATGTGGGACGGCAGGTGCCGATGAGCGCGCGCCGTTCTCGCTCTTTGCACAGGTGCGCAGCTCTTTGCACAGGTGCGCAGCTTCGCCCGGCTCCCTCACCCCGGCCCTCTCCCAGGGGGGAGAGGGAGGCTGCGGTCAGACCACGGCGAGCCGGAGCAGGCGCTCGAAGAGCTGCGGGTGGCGGGAGAGAGAGCGGATGACGGCCCTGCGCGCGCGGGGCCGGCGCGCGAGGAAGAGCAGCGCCCCGGCGGTCCACGCGTAGCTCCGGAAGGCCCGGCGGAACGCGCGCTCGTAGGGAGCGAGTGCGCGCGCGTCTGCGCCCTGCGCGAGCGCTCCGGGCAGCACCTGCCCGAGTGCCTCCGCGCAGGTGAAGGCGAGGCTCAGCCCCTCCCCCGTGCACGCATCTACATAGCCCGCGGCATCTCCCAGCAGCACGAAGCGGTCCGCCACGCGCGAGCGGGCGCGGCGTGCGAGCGGCCCCGCCCCGCGCGCCTCCGAGTCGGGCGCGGTGCCCGCGAGCTGCTCCTGCAGCACGGGGAAGCGCGCGAGGAGTGACTCGAAGCTCACCTTCTGGGCGGCGCCGTCCTCCCACAGGAAGGCCACGCCCACGCGTGAGGTTCCTGCAGGCGTCACGTAGGCCTCGACGCCGTCCGCGAAGTGCACCTCGACGAAGGGGCTCCACGCGGGCCGCGCGAAGTGCCGCCGCAGCCCGAAGCGCCGCGGGCCGTGCACCGGCACGTCGAGTCCCTCTGCGTGGCGCAGCGGGCTCGCGAGCCCATCCGCCGCCACCAGGAGCCGCGCGCGCAGTGTGCCCGCGGCCGTGTCCACCTCGATGCCGCCCGGCACGCGCCGGTGCGCCGTCACCTGCGCGCGCTCCTGCAGCCGCACGCCCAGCTCTCGCGCGCGGGCCGAGAGCGCGTCCGAGAGCGCGAGCCGGCGGATGCCCAGCCCGCCCCCGCCCGGCAGCCGTCCCTCCACCTGGGTGCCGTCCTCCTGCACGTACCGGATGCCCACGTAGGGCGCGCTCTCGCGCAGGTCCAGGTGGGGCAGCACGCCCATGCGCTCGAGCGCCGCGAGCCCGCCGGGCATCAGTCCCTCGCCGCAGGCCTTGTCGCGTGGAGTGAAGGCGCGCTCGAGCACCACCGCGCTGAGTCCCGCCCGGGCTGCGCACACGGCCGCCGCGAGCCCCGCGGGGCCTCCACCGGCGATCGCGATGTCGCAGTCCAGTTGCATCTATCCCTCACCCTTTCCCTCTCCCAGGGGGAGAGGGGACCTCTTCGCCCGCGAACCCCGGGAGGAAGAGACCTTCAGCCCTCGCGCGCCCTCGCGAACGCGAGCGCGCTGCGCGCCACCTCCACCGCCATGCCCACCGCGCCCATGTGCTTGGGCGGATGCAGCTCGCCGGCGAGGTAGCGCCGCAGCGCCTCCTGGCGGCGCAGCTTGCCGCTGCTGGTGCGCGGCAGCGTGCCGGGGGCGAGCAGGCGCACGGTGTGCGGGCGGATGCCGGTGGCAGCCAACACCGCCTGCCGGATGTGCTCCTCCACCGTTGCGTCGTCCGCCGCCTCGCCCGTCCCCGCGCGCTCGGCGAGCAGCAGCAGCGCCTCGTCCTCCTCGCCCGGCGGCGTGAAGCCGAGCGCGACCGCGCACCCGGTGCGCACGCCCTCCACGCCCTCGAGCGGATCCTCGAAGGCCTGCGGCGCGTGGTTCGCCCCGCGCACGATGACCAGGTCCTTCGCGCGCCCCGTGATGAACAGCTCGCCGCCCTCGCAGAAGCCGAGGTCTCCGGTGTCCAGCCACCCGTCCGCGCTCAGCGCGCGCACCGTGGCCTCCGGCAGCCCGAAGTAGCCCGTCATCACGCTGGGCCCGCGCACCCGGATGCGCCCCACGCGGCCCTCGGGCAGGGGCTGGCCGTCCTCGCCCCACACCTCCACCTCGAAGCCCGCGAGCGGCCGGCCCACCGAGGCGAAGTGGCGCGCGGCCTCGCCCTCCCCGGCAGAGGCCCGCCCCTCGCGCGCGAGCACCTGCGCGTCCACCGCCAGGCTGCGCACCCCGCGCCCCTGCGGCGGGAAGGTGACGGCGAGCGCCGTCTCGCTCATCCCGTACACCGGGCGGCACGCGCTCGCGCGGAAGCCCCAGCGCCCGAAGCGCTCGCTGAAGCGGCGGAAGGTCTCCACGCTCACCGGCTCCGCGCCGTTGAGCGCCTGCGTCCAGCCGCTCAGGTCCACGCCCTCCAGCTCCGCGTCCTTCACCCGCTTGAGGCACAGGCCGTAGGCGAAGTTGGGCGCGGGGCTGATGAAGCCGCGGTGGCGCGAGAGCGCGCGCAGCCACAGCCCGGGGCGCGCGAGGAAGAGCTCGGGCGGGATGAGCACCAGGTCGCCCGGGTGGTACATGGCGAGCAGCAGGCAGCCCACCAGTCCCATGTCGTGGTACAGCGGCAGCCAGCTCACGCCCACGCGCGGCGCCCCCTCGGGCACGGGCACCTCGAGGTGCAGCGCGGCGAGCTGGGCCATGAGCACGCGGTGGCTCAGGGCCACCGGCTTCGGGTCCACCGTGGAGCCGCTGGAGAACTGGATGAGGCCGAGCGCCTCCGGAGACACGGCCGCCGGCGCCACGAGCCCACCGCGCTCGCGCACGTCGTCCACCGTGCGGCAGCCCAGCCGCGGGCGCGCCGCCTGCACGCTGGGCCCCAGCAGCAGGCGCACGCGCGAGTCCGTGAGCACCACGCAGCTGCCCGTGAGCTGCAGCATGCGCACCGTGGTGCGGTGGTACTCCTCGAGCCGCCCGAGGCGCACCGGCGGGTAGAGGGGCACGGGCACCGCGCCGGCGAGCAGCGCGCCGAAGAAGGCGTCCATGAAGTGGGGGCTGGTGGGCAGGAGCAGCGCCACCCGGTCCCCCTCGCGCACGCCCAGCTCGCGCAGCCCTGCGGCGGTGCGCCGCGCGCGCGCGTGGACCTCGTCCCAGGACAGGCGCTCCTCGCGCTCGGCCGCGTCCACGAACACGAGCCCGTGCCCGGTCTGCGCCGCGGCCGCGAGCGTGTCGTTGAGCGTGTCGAAGCGGGGCGTGGGCAGCGCGGGGCCTCTCACGGGCGCACCTCCTGCTCCGCCGCGGCGGCCGTCTCCGCCGTACGCGTCGCGACCAGGCGCATCAGGTCCTGCACGGTGAGCACCCCGGCGCTGTCCTCCTCGGTGAGCCGCACCCGGAAGCGGTTCTCCAGCCCCACCGCGAGCACCGTGAGCCCCAGGCTGTCCAGCTGCAGGTCGCGCAGCAGGTCGTCCTGCGGCTGCACGGGCCGGGTCCACTCCAGCTCCTCGGCGGCGATGCGGCGGATCTCCGCGAGCACCTCCTGCTCGCGCACGCCAGTCACGTCAGCGCCACTCACGGTGCACCTCGTTCAGGATGGGACGTGGCAGGGTTGCCTCTGGCTGCAGGGACTTCGGGAAGGAAGCGCGGCCGGCCCTCGAAGGCGTGCGCCCAGCTGCTGCCCAGCGCGGCCTCCTCGGCGCGGATGCGCACGCGCAGCAGCCACGCGTTGGCCGCGCTGAACACGAGCGCCGTCACCCACGCGCCGTGGATGAGCGGCACGCACGCGAGCTCGAGCACCACGGCCACGTAGTTGGGGTGGCGCAGGAAGCGGTAGGGCCCGCCCGTGACCGGAGGCAGGCCCGGCACCACGATGATGCGCGAGTTCCAGCGCTCGCCCAGCGTGGCGATGGCCCAGTAGCGCAAGCCCTGCGACCCGAGCGCGAGCGCGAGCGCCGCCCAGCCGAGCAGCCCCGGGAAGGGGCGCTCCAGCAGGGCCACCTCCAGCACGCAGGCCGCGAGGAAGAGCGAGTGCAGCACCACCATCACCCGGTAGTGGCGCTGCCCCGTCTCCACGCCCCCGCGGGCGAAGGCGCGCTGCGCGTTGCGGCGCGAGAGCACGAGCTCCACCCCGCGCTCCAGCGCGAGCAGCCCCATGAAGCCGTAGAAGAGGGCGTGGCGCGTCACCATCGCAGCAGCACCAGCTCCGCGCAGAAGCCCGGGCCCATGGCGAGCATCAGCCCCCAGTCGCCCGCCTTCGCCTCGCCGCTCTCGAGCAGCTCCGACATCACGAAGAGCACCGAGGCGCTGGACAGGTTGCCCACCTCCTTGAGGCTCGCCCACGAGCGCGCGAGCGCTCCCGGCGGCAGCTCCAGCGCGCCCTCGAAGGCCTCCAGCACCTTGGGCCCTCCGGTGTGCGCCACCCAGTGCTTCACGTCCGCGCGGGTGAGGCCGTGCGCGGAGAGGAAGCCGTCCACGTCCGTGCGCACGTGCTCGCGCACCAGCTGCGGCACCTTCGCGCTGAGCACCACCTTGAAGCCGGTGTCCACCACGTCCCAGCCCATCACGCGCTCGCTGTCCGGGTAGAACACGCTGCGGGTGTCCACCACGCGCGGGGCCGGGACGCCCTGCGCCGTGAGCTCCGCCGCGCGCTCGCCGCCCACGAGCACCGCGCACGCCGCGCCGTCGCCGAAGAGCCCGCTCGCGATGATGTTGGGGATGGAGAGGTCCTCGCGCTGCAGCGTGAGCGAGCACAGCTCCACCGCGAGCAACAGCGACACGCCGCGCGGCCAGGCGCGCAGCGCGTCCGCCGCCCGCGCGAGCCCCGCTGCCCCCGCCACGCAGCCCAGCCCGAAGAGGGGGCTGCGCTTCACGTCCGGGCGCAGGCCGAGCCGGTTCATCAGGCGCGCGTCGATGCTGGGCGTGGCGATGCCCGTCACGGTGACGAAGAACACCTGGTCCACGTCTGCCGGGGTGAGCCCCGCCTTGCCGAGCGCGTCGCGCGCCACGCGCTCGCCCAGCTCCAGCGCCGCCTCGATCCACGCGTCGTTGCGCGCGCGGAAGCTCTGCAGCGCGGCGTAGTCCGCGAGCGGGCGCGCGAGGTGGCGCCCCGTCACCTGCACCGCGCGGTGCAGGTCCTCCAGGCGCTCCACGTTGAAGTGCTTCTGGGCCCACGCCGCCCGGAACGCCTCGATGAGCTGCTCCTGCGTGGCGTAGTGGGGCGGAAGGCCCCGGGCCACCGCGCGGAGCGCCGGGGCAGGAAGGGAGTGCGCGGGGCTGGACATACCCTTGACGCTAAACGCCAGCGCGCCCCGGCGCGATCGTCCTTGCGGAGAATGCTCTCCCCCATACGGCCCCCTGCCTGTCCTGTCGGCTGGTCGACACGCAAGGCCTGGACAGGCGGGGAATAGCGCCCCGCGGCGCAGGCCGGTGGGAGGGTGGGGCCTCCACGGCACGGGAAGGAGGTCGCGCGGTGCGCCGAGCCGGCCCCATGCTGCTGCTGCTGCTGCTCGCCGCCTGCGCGGCCCCGGCGCAGCGCGCGCTCCCGCCCCCGCCGCCCGCCCCGGCCCCTGCGCCGCCGCTCCTGCAGGTGCTGCAGCGCAAGGAGGGCGGCGCGAGCGTGGTGCTGGGCACCCTTCCCGGCCCCCTGCACCCGGGCGGGGACTGGCTCGCGGTGCCGCTGGTGGCGGTGGACTCGGAGGGGCGCGCGGAGGCGCTCGCGCGGCTGCTGCGCGAGGCGGCCGTGCCCGCGCTCGCCTTCGACGGCACGCCCCTGCCCCCGCCCGCCCTGCTCACCCGCCTGCTCGAGCGCACGCCCCTCACCGCCCTGGACCTCTCGGACACCGGGGCCACGGACGCGCACCTCGCCGCCCTGCCCACCCTGCCCGCGCTGCGGGTGCTGATGCTGGACCGCACCCGGGTGACGGACCGCGGGCTCGCGGCGGCCTTCGCGCACCTGCCCGGGCTCGAGGCCCTCTACGTCGCGGAGACGGCCGTGACGGACGCGGGGCTGGACGCGCTCTCGGCCCCCGGCGCGCCCGAGGCGCTGCGCACGCTGGTGGTGGCGGGCACCGCGGTGGGCGCGCGCGGCCTGCCGCTGCTCGCGCGGGCGCGCGGGCTCGAGGTGCTCGATGCCTCGGACACCCCGCTCTCGGACGCGGCGCTCGCGGCGCTCGAGGCGCCGAAGGGATCCGGAGAGGGCCACCCCGGCGCCGCGCTGCACACGCTGGTGCTCAGCGGCTCGCGGGTGACGGACGCAGGCCTCGCGTACCTCTCCGCGCTGCCCGCGCTGCGCGCGCTCGGGCTCGCGCGCACGGAGGTGACGGACCGGGGGCTCGCGCACCTCGCGGGCCTCGCCACCCTGGAGGCGCTGCACCTGCACCGCACGCGCGTGGGGAACGCGGGGCTCGCGCACCTCGCCCGGCTCGTGCACCTGCGCGCGCTGGTGCTGGGGGACACGCGGGTGACGGACGCGGGGCTCTCGCACCTGGGCGCGCTCGCGCAGCTGGAGGAGCTGGAGCTGGACGGCACCCGGGTCACGGACGCGGGCGTGCGCCGGCTCGCGCACCTGGGCGCCCTGCGCGAGCTGAGCCTCTCGCGCACGCGGGTGGGGCCCGGCGGCCTCGCGCACCTCGCGGGGCTGTCCTCCCTGCGCGCGCTGGGGCTCGCGGGGCTGCGCCTCACGGACGCCTCTCTCGCGCCCCTCGCCAAGCTCCGCGCGCTCGAGGTGCTGGACCTCTCGGACACCCCCGTCGGCCCCCGGGGCCTCGCCGCGCTCGAGGGGCTCACGGCGCTCCAGGACCTGGACCTGAGCCACACCGGCTTCACGGACGACGGCGCGCCGCTGCTCTCCGCGTGGGGGCACCTGCGCGCGCTGAAGCTCACCCGCACGCGCGCGACCTCCGTCACGCTGGAGGCGGCCGCGCGCGCGCTGCCACAGCTCGAGACGCTGCACCTGGGCGCGACCCTGGTGCGCGCGGAGGCCCTGCCCGCGCTCGCGGGCCTCGCGCAGCTGCACGCGCTGGAGCTCAGCCAGCTCGGGCTCACGGACGCGGACCTCGCGCCGCTGACGCCGCTCGCGGGCCTGCGCTGGCTCAACCTCGCCCTCAACCCGCTCGGCGATGGCAGCCTCGCGGCCCTCCCGCCCGGGCTCGTGGAGCTGTACCTGCCGCGCACGCAGGTGACGGACGCGGGGCTGCCGGGGCTCGCGCGGCTGCGGCACCTGCGGGTGCTGGACCTGCGCGCTACGAGCGTGACGGCCGGCGGCGCCGAGCGCCTCGCGCGCGAGCGCGGCGTGCAGGTGCTGCGCGGACCACTCTAGCGGCGCTCCCGGAGCCCGCCGGATTCCCGGAGGGCAGCAGAGCAGGCGGCCCCCCCGCGTGCCGCCCGGGGACGCGCGGGCCTGGTACCGCGCGGCCGTTGCCAGCGCCCCGCGCGGTGCCACCTTTGGACTTCATCCCCTTCCTCTGGAGGCACCCGCATGTCGCGCGCGGATACCGAATCGGTCGAGACCCTCAACTCGTTCCTGCGCGGGGAGATCTCCGCGGTGGAGACCTACAAGAAGGCCCTGGGCCACGTGAAGGAGGCCCGGCTGCGCACCGAGCTCGAGGAGCTGGAGCGCGACCACGAGGCGCGCGTGGCGGCGCTGCGCGAGCGCATCGAGCGGCTGGGCGGCCAGCCGACCGAGAGCTCGGGCATCTGGGGCGCCCTCACGGAGCTGCTGCAGGCGGGCGCCGACGCGCTCGGCGAGAAGGCAGCCATCCAGGCCCTGGAGCAGGGCGAGGACCACGGGCTCGCCGACTACCGGCGCGACGTGGACCACCTGCACGGCGAGGCGCGCCGCTTCGCGCGCATGGAGCTGCTGCCCGCACAGCAGCGCAGCCACGACCGGCTGAGCAAGCTCAAGAAGACGCTGCACTAGCCGGTCGCGGGCGGCGGCCCGCTACTCCGCGCGCAGCGCCAGGGCGGGGTCCACCCGCGTGGCGCGGCGCGCGGGAAGCCAGCACGCGGCGAGCGCGACGCCCAGCAGCACCAGCGCGACGGCCGCGAAGGTGAGCGGGTCGGTGGGGGCGATGCCGTAGAGCACGCTCTGCATGAGGCGCGAGAGGCCGAAGGCGAAGGCGAGCCCCGCGAGCACGCCCACGCCCGCGAGCGTCATCCCGCTCACCACCACCAGGCGCAGCACGTCGCGCGGGGCCGCGCCCAGCGCGAGCCGCACGCCGATCTCCTGGCGCCGCTGGCTCACGGTGTACGCGAGCACCCCGTAGATGCCCACCGCGCCCAGCACGAGGCCCAGCCCCGCGAAGAGCCCCAGCAGCACCGCGAGCAGCCGCGGCCGCGCCACCGCGCGGCTGCTGATCGCCTCGAGCGAGGTGATGCGGGTGAGGGTCTGCTGGCCGTTCACGCGCCAGATGGCCTCGCGCACGCGCGCCGCCAGCTCCAGCGGCTTGCCCTCGCCGCGCACCACCAGGTTCACCCGCGAGCGGCTCATCTGCGAGTAGTGCACGTAGACCGCGGGCTCGGCGGCCTTGGAGAGCTCGGTCGTGCGCATGTCGCCCACCACGCCGATCACCGTGCCCGGGTTGTTCGGCGCGTTGAGCAGCAGCGTCTGCCCGATGGGGTCCTTGCCCGGCAGGTAGCGGCGCGCGAAGGCCTGGTTGACGATGAGCACCAGCGGCGACTTCTCGCCCCAGTCGTCCGAGGCCTGGAAGTCGCGGCCTTTCAGCAGCGGCGTACCCATGGCCTTGAAGTAGTCGATGCTCACCGGCGTGGTCTCGGCGCGCACGTACTCCTCGGTGCGCGCGGCCGGGCGATCCGGGAGCCCGTACGCATAGGGCTCGCCCGCGCTGTCGAGCGGAAGGGACTTGGCGCCCGCCGCCACGCGCACGCCCGGCGCCGCGCGCACCGCGTCCAGCACCTGGTTGATGTAGGGCGCGCCGCCCGCCTCCGGCGTCGTGCGCGCGTCGGGCACGGAGAAGGTCACCACCGCGGCGCCCTCCGGCTTGAAGCCCGGGTCCACCTGCAGCAGGTGCAGGAGCGAGCGCGTGGCGAGCCCCGCGCCGGCGGCGAGCATCACCGCGAGCGCCACCTCGGCCACCACCAGGCCGTTGCGCAGCCGCGCCCCCGCCCCGCCCACGCTGCGCCCGGCGCCGCGCAGCAGCTCGTTGAGCCGCGGGCTGCCTGCGCGCAGCGCCGGCAGGAGCCCGAAGACCAGCCCCGTGAGCACCGAGACACCCAGCGCGAAGAGGAGCACCCCCGCGTCCAGGTGGACTTCATCCGCGCGCGGCAGCTGCCCCTCGGCGAGCGCGATGAGGCCCGCCGCGCCCCAGTGCGCGAAGAGCAGCCCCAGCGCCCCGCCCAGCAGCGAGAGCAGCAGGCTCTCGGTGAGCAGCTGGCGCACGAGCCTTCCGGGAGAGGCGCCCAGCGCCGCGCGCACCCCGAGCTCGCGGGCGCGCACCGTGGCGCGCGCGAGCAGCAGGTTCGCGAGGTTCGCGCAGGCGATGAGCAGGATGAGCGCCACGGCTCCCAGCAGCACCAGCAGCGCCACGCGCATCTCGCCCACCACGGACTCCTGCAGCCCCTGCGCCGTCACCCCGCTCCACTTCGCGTTGCTCTCCGGGTGCTCGCGCTCCAGCTCCTGGGCGATGCGCGCGAGCTCCTCGCGCGCCGTCTCCAGCGCCACGCCCCCCTTGAGCCGCCCCACCACGCTGAGCCAGCGCACCACGCGCTTGCGCGGGATGCCGTCCTCCGGGATGAGCGTCGTGGGCAGCCACACCTGGGAGCGCTCGTCCGGGAACTGGAAGCCCGCGGGCATCACCCCCACCACCGTGATGGGCTTCGCCTCCAGCATGAGGCTGCGCCCGATGATGCCCGGGTCCGAGCCGAAGCGGCGCTGCCACAGCCCGTGGCTGATCACCGCCACCCGGTTGCGCCCCTCCACCATGTCCTCCGGCTGCAGCGCGCGCCCCAGCAGGGGCGGCGCGCGCAGCGCCATGAAGAGCTCGCCGGTGACGTAGGTGGACGGCAGCCGCTCGGGGGGCCCGTCCCCGGTGAGGTCCACCCCGCTCATGCCCTCCGCGTTCCAGTAGCCCCCGAGCGCCTCGAAGCTGTGCGAGCGCGTGCGCCAGTCCTCCAGGTCGATGGGGCTGATGACCCCGCGCTCGATGCCCTCCTTGGGGTTGGCCGGATAGAAGCGCGCGAGCTGCTCGGGCTGCGGGTAGGGCAAGGGGCGCAGGAGCACGCCGCGCACCACGCTGAAGAGCGCGGTGTTCGCGCCGATGCCCAGCGCCAGCGTGAGCACCGCCACCAGCGCGAAGCCGGGGCTGCGGCGCAGGGAGCGCGCCGCGTAGGTGAGGTCCTGCACCAGGGACTCGAAGAACTCGCTCAGCTTCATCTGTCGCTCCTTCTGCCTGTCCACCGCCACGCACGCCTCGCGCACGCGCCCCACGTCTCCGAAGCGCCGCAGCGCCTCCACCTCGGCCTCGCGTGCGTCCAGCCCCTCGCGCCGCCGCAGCGCCTCCGCGCTCAGCTCCAGGTGCAGCCGCAGCTCCTCGTCCACGTCGTCCTCGAGGGGCGCGCGGAAGGGGCGAAGCAGCCGCTTGAAGGGAGGGGCGCGCCGCATGACGTCACGCCGCCTGCAGCACGCGGCTCACCGCCGCCGCGTACGCCACCCACTGCTGCGTCTCGCTGCGCAGCTGGGCCCGCCCGCGGGGGGTGAGGCTGTAGAACTTGGCGCGCCGGTTGTTCTCGGAGACGCCCCACTCGGCGCTCAGCAGGCCGCGCTTCTCCAGCCGGTGCAGCGCCGGGTACAGCGCCCCCTCCTCGATGCGCAGGGCCTCGCCGCTGCGCTCCCGGATGGAGTCCGCCACGGCATAACCGTGGCGCGGGCCCCACGAGAGGCTCTTGAGGATGAGCACGTCCAGCGTGCCCTGCAGCAGCTCCAGCGTCGTCTCGGCCATGCCTTCCCCTTGTTTGCTTAGGGGAAGGCTCTCACACCCCTCCCCTCAGCTGTCAAGGGGAGCGGGTGGGGGTGGACCTCAGTGCACGGGGTGCAGCCTCAGGCCCAGCTCGCGCCGGTAGCGCTCGAAGCAGAGAGCGCCCGCCTGCAGGCGCATCAGCGCCCCTTCCGCGATGGCGCGCGCGCGCGCGGGGTCCTCCGCCACGAGC
Organism: Aggregicoccus sp. 17bor-14; assembly: GCF_009659535.1. Lineage (NCBI taxonomy): Bacteria > Pseudomonadati > Myxococcota > Myxococcia > Myxococcales > Myxococcaceae > Aggregicoccus > Aggregicoccus sp. 17bor-14. The sequence continues at coordinate 325,852 of NZ_VJZZ01000002.1, read as the reverse complement.
GGGCGCAGCACCTCGCGGTTCCAGTCCTCGGAGTGCTTCACGTCCAGCGTGGAGTGCAGCGCGTAGTAGCGGCGCACCGGCATGCCGAAGCCGAGGCGCTGCAGGCCCTCGTTCACCAGCAGCGCGCGCCCCGGCGCGGTGAGCTCCACCGCGCCCAGCGCGCCCACGGCGTGGAAGGTGTAGCGGCGGTTGGCCGCGAGCGCGACGAGCAGGTTCGCCAGCGCGTGCGCCTCCCAGACGGTCTCCTCCTCGCGCGGCTGCAGGTCGAGCGCGTGGGCGAGCTCCTCGAGCATGGGCCCGTGCATCGCGTTCTCGCGGCCGCGGCCCATCTCGTCCCAGTAGTTGCGCGCGAGCTCCAGCTTCGCCTGCGTGGGCAGCTTCACCTGGGTGAGGGCGACGAGGTCGTCGAAGCCCGCCTCGCCGGCCACCTCCTGGGTGAGGAACCAGCGCAGCTGCTCGAGGCTCGCCTCGGTGGCGAGCCAGGGGAAGAGCGGGTCGTGCTGGCCGGGGCCCGTGTGCTTCAGGTCCTCGAACCAGGCGAGGAAGCCGTCCACGTCGCGCGGGGCCGTCGCCGCGCGCGTGGCCACCTCGGCGCGCGCGCTCTCCACGAAGTCGCCCTCCGCGAGCCGCCCGCGAAGCTCCTCCTCCACGTCCGCCTGCCAGCTCTCCGAGGGAAAGGACGGACGAAGCCGGTGCTGGTTGAAACGCAGGAGGTAGCGATGCAGGGCCTCGGGCGAACGCTCCCCAGAGAAGCGCTCTGCCCTGCCCACCTCGCCAAGCCCGCTCATGGTGCACACCCTTTGTGTCAGGGCGGGCTTCAGTGCCCGCGAGTACAAGGATGGGAACGTCTCTGGAGTTTCGCCACGTGATGCCCGCGACCTTCGCCCTCAGCGCCCTCAGGTGTGACAAGACCCATACACGCTCACGCGATTGCGCCTATCAGGTCGCCTGGTCCATCAACCCGCACATGAAGGTGGGCGCGGTCGACTGGAGGCGCGCGTGCCGCCAGCACCGCGCGCTGCGCCGCGCGCTGCTCGAGGCGGGAGCGGGCCTGCTCGAGCTGCCCTTCGTGCACGGCGCCTTCGACTCGGTCTTCTCCAAGGACAACGCGCTGCTGCACGAGCGCGGTGGGCGCCGGCGCGCGCTGCTCGCCTCCATGCTGTACGGCGAGCGGCGCAGCGAGCAGCGGGCGCGCGCGCAGGTGTTCGACCGGCAGGGCTTCGAGATCTGCAGCCCGCCTCCCGCGCCCTTCGAGGGCGGAGACCTCGCGATGCTGCCCGGGGCGCGCGGCGCGCTGCTGGGCCACGGGCAGCGCTCGAGCGCGAGCGCGGCGCCGATGCTCGAGCGCTTCCTCGATGCGCCGGTGACGCCGCTCGAGCTGAGGGACCCGCACCTGTACCACCTGGACACCGCGCTCACCGTGCTCTCGGACGGCACCGCGCTGGTGTGCCCCGAGGCCTTCACGCCCGGGGCGCTCGCGCAGCTCGCGCGCACCGAGGGCGTCAGCCGCGTGCTGCACGTGCCGCGCGAGGAGGCGCTGGGCTTCGGCCTCAACCTCGTCGAGGTGGGCGAGCGCGTGCTGGTGGGCGCGCAGGCGCCGTACGTGGAGAAGCTGCTGCGTGCGCTGGGGCGCAAGCCGGTGCGCGTGAAGCTCGACCAGTTCCACCTCGCGGGCGGTAGCGCGGCGTGCCTCGTCTCGCGCGTGCACCGCCCCGAGCCGGTGGTGCGCCGCGAGCTCGCGGACGACGTGCAGCCCATCTCTGCGTAGCGCTGTTCATGAGGCGCGGCTGTCCACTCTCCCTCTGGGGGGACGAAGCTGTCCCGCTGTGCCCCGCGCGCATCGGCTCTGTGGAGGAGCCAGGACGGGACGGGCTCCCGTCGTTTGCGCCGAGCGCGTACGGGCGCTGCCCTGCGCGGCGCTCCGGGGATGCGCGGGAGGGAGGGGGTGTCGGGCGAGGTGCTGCGCGGAGCTAACGACAAACCTCGGGAGATTTCGAAAGTCCCGAGGTTTGTATTCAGCACCGCACCGACCTGCGCCCGGGAGGGGTGCTCCCCTCCGGACCAGAGGCCGTGGACGAAATGTTCCGTCCGGCCGAGCGCCTCCCGAGCGCGCGCGCCGTGAGCGCAGCGGAGAGCCGGACGAGGGGGCTCGCGCACACCCGGAGCGGGGTGCGGCGGGCGTGGACGGAACATTTCGTCCAGCGCGTCGCCCCGCCCTGGGGGGGGGAAAGGGCGGGCGCACCCTGCTTCGCCAGCGTGCGCCCCCGGAGCGTCGCGCAGGCCGACGCCCCTCCGCGCTGGGCTCAGGCGAAAGAGCCCGTCCCGTCCGGGACTTCATCCGAGCGCGAGCGACGTGCGTGCTCCTCCCAGCGCGCCCACGCAGCCACTCGGCAGACGCGCGACCTCGAGACATGCCCGGCGCTTCGAGCGCTGATCGCTGCGAGGTGAGCGGGCGACACCCGCCTCGACGAAGCCGCGACCCCCGCTCCACCACGCCGGCGCGATCCTGCGCAGTGGCCCGTCGCGCGCACACCGCAATGGCCCTTGCGCCCCGAGCGCGCGGATGCGCTGCTGTCGGAGCGTCGAACCGTGGCGCTCCGGAGGTCTCCGCATGCTCCTCGCCCAGCTCAGCGACCTGCACATCTGCGCGCCCGGCAGCGCGGCGGACCTGCGCTACGGCTCGGCCGCGCACCTCGCGCGCGCGGTGGCGCACCTGAACCGCCTCGACCCCGCGCCGGACGCGGTACTGTGCACGGGAGACCTGGTCAACGAGGGCACGGAGCAGGAGTACGCGCGGCTGCTCGCGCTGCTGCGTCCCCTCCATGCACCCCTCTACGTGCTGCCGGGAAACCACGACCGGCGCGAGCCGCTGCGCCGCGCCTTCGCGCCCCGCGGCTACCTCCCGCCGCAGGGCTTCCTGCACTACGCGGTCGACCTCGGCCCGCTGCGCCTGCTCGCGCTGGACACGCTCGTCGAGGGACAGCACGGAGGACAGCTGTGCGACGCGCGGCTCGCGTGGCTCGAGGCCCAGCTGAAGGAAGAGCCCGCGCGGCCCACCCTGGTGGCGCTGCACCACCCGCCCTTCGCCACCGGCATGCGGGTGCTGGATGCGATGGGGCTCGAGGGCGCGGGCGCGCTCGCCACGCTCCTGCAGCGCCACCCGCAGGTGGAGCGGGTGCTGTGCGGGCACGTGCACCGCGCGGTGGTGCGGCGCTTCGCGGGGACGCTCGCGGGCACCTGCCCGAGCACGATGCTGCAGGCGGCGCTGGACCTGCGCCCCGCGGGCTCGCTCACCATGGTCCCCGAGCCGCCGGCGCTGCAGCTGCACCTGTGGCGCGAGGGCGAGGGCCTGGTCACCCACACCCTGCCCATCGCGTGAGGGCGCTCAGGGCCTGCGCACGGTGAGCACCGCCACGGCGATGCGCTCCACCGGGTCGTACTCGGGCTTCTCCAGCTCCTCGCCGAAGACGTCCGGGTCGGTCTCCTCGTAGCGCGCCTCCACGTCGTGCGCGCCCAGCAGCGGCTCGAGCGCGCGCAGCAGCACGTCCTCGCCGTCCACCACGGGCGCGCCGGTGTAGAGCAGCAGGGTGCCGCCGCGGGCGAGGCGCGGGAGGCTCTCGCGCACGATGCGCACCGAGAGCTCGGCGCCGTAGAGCCCGCCGCCGTCGCGGTACGTTCGCCCCTCGGTGTCCACGATGTACGGCGGGTTCGCGGCGATGAGGTCGAAGTCCCCCTCCACCCCGTCGAGCACGTCGCTGTGCACGCAGGCCGCATCCTGCTGGCCGTTGAGCGCGGCGTTCACCCCGGCAAAGCGCAGCGCGCGCCCGCTCACGTCCGCGAGCAGCAGCCGCGCCACGCGCCCGTCCAGCGAGAGCCCGCCCGCCCCCGAGCCGCAGCCCACGTCCACGGCGCGGCCGAAGCTGCCGGGCAGGCGCGCGAGCTGCGCGGCGAACCGGTACGTGTCCGGCCCGAAGAAGACGGAGTCCTCGCTCAGCGTGGGCCACGCGTCGTGCACGAAGAGCGCGCGCCCGAGGCTCGAGAAGCGCACCCCGCTGCGCAGCAGGCCCCCCGGCTCGCGCCGCAGCTCGCCCGCCTCCTCCAGCAGGCGCTCGAGGGGCGCGGGCAGGAGCCCGGAGGCGAAGGGGCGGCTCCAGCCGAACACCCCACGCAGGTCCCTCGCCTGTGCGTTGTCGGGCCGCGCGTTCACCCGCCGGTGGGTTTCGGGGGTGACGGTGATGTGCCGGTAGCCCTGCGCGCGCAGCGCCTCACCCAGGGCCACCAGGGCCAGGTCCCGGCCCGGCAGCCCCATCCCCTCGGCCAGTGCTCGCGCGCTCACGCCCGGCAAGCTTCGGCGCCCGCGCCCCACCGTCAACCGCACGGGCTCGCCACTGAACGGAGGCGGGCCCGGGGGCTGGGGTCCGCCGGACCCTCCCTGGCCCAGGGAGCAGGAGCGGGGGTGAAGGTTTGACCGGGCGCGGGTCCGCGTACATAGATGCTCCGTGGCCCGGAATTTCCCAGCGCAGGAAGAAGTCGCGGCGGACGCGTCCCAGCTCAAGGCGCTCCTCATCGCCCTGGGGCGCCAGCGCAGCCTTCGCGACCCGCTCGCGAGCACCTGCGAGCAGATGCAGTTCACCCCGCCCCAGCTGCACACGCTGCTGTGGCTCGGCGAGGACGGCGCGCTCACCATGGGCGAGCTCGCGCGGCGGCTCGGGGTGACGGAGAAGACGGTGACGGGCGTGGTGGACCGGCTCGAGCGCGAGGCGTACGTGCAGCGCGAGCGCGACACGGCGGACCGGCGCGTGGTGCGCTGCCGGCTCACGGACCGGGGCGCCCAGACCTACGCCGAGCTGGACTCCCACCTGCAGGAGAAGCTGCAGCGCATGCTCGGGCTGCTGGACCCCGCGGACCGCACCCAGCTCTTCACCATCCTGCAGAAGCTGGGCACCCGCCTCGCCGAGCTGCTGCAGCTGGCCCCCTGCCCTGCGGCCGAGCCCGCCGAAGACGGCGGCGCCGAGCCCTAGGCCCCCTCCGCCCATGCCCGCTCCCGACCTGGACGCGCTGCTGGCCACGCTCGGGGCGCGCGCCCCCGCGGCGCTCGCGCTCGCGTTCCTGCGCGAGGCGGACGGGGCGCTGGTGGCGACCCGGCTCGCCGAGGGCCAGAGCGAGCAGACGCTGGTGGCGCTCTGGAACGTGGCCCAGTCGCTGCTGCACGGCGAGAAGGACCCGGGCGGGCTGCCCACCGCGCTGCGCACCGTGGCGGTGGGGCGCGAGGGCGAGGCGGCCGGGCGCGAGCTCATCCTCCTGCGCGAGGACACGCTGTGCATCGTGCAGCCCTGGAGCCTCGCGCCGGACGAGCGGCTGCTCCTGCTCGTCATCTGCGAGAGCGCGCGCACGCTGCAGCAGGCGCTGGACGCGGCGCGCGGCCTCCTCGCCCTGCACCGCGTCGCACCCGGCCCGTAGGGCGACGCTCGGCAGCGGACGCTTCGCGACGCGGCGGGTTCGCCCCGCGCGCCCGGAGGCGCTATGCCAGAGGGCCTGCACGGGAGGGCGCATGGCCACACGCATCCTGCGGGTGTCGGACGAGCGCATCGGGGCGGGGCCCGCCCTGGACGCGGCACTCGCCCCGCGCGGCTTCACCCCGGTGGGCGCCCGCAGCGCCGAGGAGGCGCTCGCGCTGCTCGCGCAGGAGGCCTTCGACGCGCTGGTGGTGGACCTGGACACCCCCGGCCTGGACGGCGTGGACCTGTGCGGGCGCGCGGCCGCCGCCCACCCGCAGGTGCCCGCCGTGGTGCTCGCGGAGCCCGCCCACCGCGACGCGGCCGTGGCCGCCATCCGCGCGGGCGCCTGGGACTTCCTCCTGCGCCCGCTGGACGTGGAGGCGCTCGCGGGGCTCCTGCAGCGCGCCGCCCGCACGCTGCTGCGCGAGGGCCCCCGCCGCGCCTCCCTGCCCACCCCGGCGCCGCGCGCGCCGCCCGCGGCCACGAGCACCGACGCGGTCGAGGTGCTGGGCGACAGCCCCGCGCTGCGCGAGGCGTACGCGCTCATCGACCGGGTGGCGGACTCGGACGCCAGCGTGCTCATCCTCGGCGAGAGCGGCACCGGCAAGGAGGCGGCCGCCCAGGCGCTGCACGAGCGCAGCCGCCGGCGCGAGGGCCCCTTCGTGGCCATCAACTGCGCCGCCATGCCCGAGGCCCTGCTGGAGAGCGAGCTGTTCGGCCACGCGCGCGGCGCCTTCACGGACGCGAAGAGCGCGCGCACCGGCCTCTTCGTGCAGGCGAGCGGCGGCACCCTCTTCCTGGATGAGATCGGCGAGCTGCCCCTCACCCTGCAGCCCAAGCTGCTGCGCGCGCTGCAGAGCCGCCGCGTGCGCCCGGTGGGCGGGGACGCGGAGGTGGCCTTCGACGCGCGCGTGGTGGCCGCCACGAACCAGGACCTGGAGAGCGCGGTGAACGAGGGGCGCTTTCGCGAGGACCTCTACTTCCGCATCCACGTCATCGGCATCGAGCTGCCGCCCCTGCGCGCGCGCGGCCAGGACGTGCTGCTGCTCGCGCGCCGCTTCACCGAGGACTTCGCCCAGCGCAGCGGCAAGCCCGTGCGCGCGCTCGCCCCCGCGGTGGAGGCGCGCCTGCTGGACTACCCCTGGCCCGGCAACGTGCGCGAGCTGCAGAACTGCATCGAGCGCGCGGTGGCCCTCACCGCGGGGGACGTGGTGCAGCTCGAGGACCTGCCCGCCCGCATCCGCGACCACCGGCGCGCGCGCAGCGGCCGCGAGCTGGTGGACCTCACCGAGCTGGTCCCCCTCGAGGAGGTCGAGCGCCGCCACATCCTGCGCGTGCTCGAGGCGGTGGGCGGCAGCCGCACCCTCGCCGCGCGCACCCTCGGCCTGGACCGCAAGACGCTCTACCGCAAGCTCGAGCGCTACGGCGCCGGGGACTAGGGCGCACCCGCCCGCGCGCCGCAACGGTGCAAAGCGCCCCGGCCCGGAGGGGCCCGGAGCACTCGATCGCCCCGGGGCAAAGCGGGACAGTGGGGCACGCTGCCCCACCTCGCGGGTGTCCGGCAGCGGACGGCCACCCCCGCCCGCCGAACCGCTCCCGCAGGGCTCCCGGAGTAGGACGCGGCGCGTCAGAGTCGATGTGCGCAGCTGGCACGCGCCCTGCTGCCGTCGAAGGCTCGGTGGGGCTCAGCCCGGAAGGGGGCACACGCGTGGAGCTCGAGGCGGACCACACGGGGAGCGGGGGACGGGGCGCCGCGGCGGGGGGCCGCTGGCGCAGGGGGGGGCCGAGGGCGCGGGTGATGCTCGCCGAGGCGGACCCCGAGTTCCGCCGGGCGCTCGCCGCCGCGCTGCGCTGCGAGGGCTACGAGGTGCTGGAGGCCGCGGACGGGCAGCTGCTCGTGCGCAGCATCATCCTCAGCCTCGAGCGCGACGGGCGGGTGCCGGAGCTCATCATCAGCGGGGTGCAGATGCCCGGCTGCACGGGGCTCGAGGTGCTCGCGCGGGTGCGGCGCATCGGCTGGAGCACGCCCTTCATCCTGCTGAGCGAGCGCGGCGAGGCGGGCGACTACAGCGAGGCGGAGCGGCTGGGGGCCACCTTCGTCCTGGACAAGCCGCTGGAGGCCGAGCAGGTGGCCTGCGCGGCGCTGGTGCTGGTGGAGCCGGAGCCGGCGCTCGCCCCGAGCGTGCGCGCCGAGTGAGCGCGCGCCCGCGCCGGGCGTGGTAGGGCTGGCGGCGTCATGGCCTTCCCTCCCCGCCGCCCCGCCGGGCTGCTCGCCGCCAAGGCGCGCCAGCGCACCCCCGGGCACCACTACAACGCGAGCTTCCTGTCCGCCGCGGACAAGGCCGAGTGCCTGAGCTACCTCGCGCACCTGCACCCGCTGTGGGAGCTGCGCTACTCGAAGCACTTCCCGCCGCCCGAGGGCCAAACCCAGCGCCGCCTCCTGCGCCCCGTGTACTGGCTGGGCAACTGGCAGTTCGCGTGCCTCGACTACTACCGGCCGCCGCGCGGGATTCACAACCGCTGCGTGAAGGCCGAGCCCTTCCCCGCGGTGCTGCGGCGCCAGGTGGAGAAGATCGAGCAGCTCGCGCGGCGCATGTTCCGCGGCCCCGACCTGCCCCCCGGCTGGCACCTCAACACCTGCCTCGTGAACTTCTACGGCAGCCGCCTCGAGGACGGGCGCTGGGTGGACACCGCGCGCGTGGGCGAGCACAAGGACTTCGAGCCCGGCCCCGTGGCGAGCCTCTCCTTCGGCGAGCGCGCCCTCATCCAGTTCGTCACCTCCAGCCGCCCCGGCGAGCGCGACGCGGTGGTGCTCGAGCAGTGGCTGGACGATGGCTCCCTGCAGCTCTTCGGCGGCGCGCAGTGGAAGGAGCAGACCTTCCACCGCGTGCAGCGCGTGGACACGAAGAAGGGGCTGACGCTGCCGCCCGAGCTGCCGGACTTCCGCACCCGGCGCATCAACCTCACCTTCCGCTTCGTGCCGGACGCGCACGTGGTGCCCTTCGCCCAGCTGCCCGCGGAGGCGCAGGAGGACGTGCGCCCGTACATGGAGGCGCTCGCGAAGGGCAGCGCCTTCTTCCGCGCAGAGCTCGCGCGGGCGCCTAGCGCAGGGTGAAGCGGTAGCTGCCCGTGCCCGGAGCGAAAGGAGGGGCCTCGGAGTAGACCGAGAGCACGTAGGTTCCACTCTCCGCGGCGGTGAAGGTGGGCGTGCCCGACGTGCTCGTGAACCAGCTTGCGCCGCCCGGAGCCGTGAGCCGGGCATAGAATCCCCCGGGGTCGAGACTCAACGTGTAGCTCTGGCCCTGCGTGAGCTCGACGAGGAAGACGTCCAGGTCTCCCAGCCGCTCGAGGGTGCCGCGCACCTCGCTGCCGAGCGCAATGAACTGCGCGCGCGCGGCGATGTCGGGGACGTCGTCCGGCCCCAGGTCCTCCAGGTGCAGGACGTAGTCCGAGCTGCCGTAGGGGGTGGCCGTTGCGTACGCCGTGCCGCCCATGTCCGCGGACAGCGCATAGCCATCCGTGATGCCGGGCTCGAAGTCGTGCGCGGTCCGCAGCATTGCGGAGCCCGTGTTCAAGGACAGCTGGCAGCCCTGGCAGGTGATCCGGTAGTAGCGGTCCGGGTCCAGCTGGAGGGCGAAGACGTCCCGATCTGCGGAGAGCTCGAAGCGGCCCGCCGTGTCGCCCAGCGCGAGCGGCGCGGCGGTCTCGGGGGAGTCTCCGAAGTCGTCCGGCCCCAGGTCCACGACCTGGAAGGTGAAGAGCCCGAACGCATGGCGCTCCCCGGCCGTGGAGCCGTCAGGTGCGATGCGCACGAAGCGCGTGCCTCCGCCCGCGAAGGACTTGCTGGAGTCGCTGCGCGGCGCACCGGAAGCATCCTGCACCTGCGTCCAGCCCAGTGAGCCGGGGCTCTGCACGAGCACCCGGTAGATGTGCCCCGGCTCGGTCTCCACGGAGAAGAAGTCCTGGTCCTGGCCCCGCTCGATGCGCGCCGTCACCCACTGGCTGAGGCCCGGCAGCGGCGCGGCGCCCTGGGGCGTGTCGCCGCAGTCGTCCGGGCCCAGGTCCTCGAGCGTGTAGTCGTAGGTCCCCCACTGCTCCTCCTCGTCGTCGTCACCGACGTTGCGGCGCAGCTCCACGCGGTACGAGCCCGCGCCCGGCGCCTCCACGGCCACGAAGGAGGGCAGTCCGGCGCGGCTGGTCGTGCCCCCGTCGGCGTCCACCTCCTGCCCCTGCGCATCGACGAGCCGGAGCCTGCAGTAGCCGCCCGTGGGGAAGCGGCAGGTGAAGCGGTACACGTGGCCTGCCTCGGCCTCGAAGGAGAACCAGTCGCGGTCCGTGCCCAGCTCCAGGCGGCCCTGCTGCGTCGGGCCCGCCACCAGCGGCGTCGCCGCGGCGGCCTCGTCCGGGTGGTCGTCCGCGCCCAGCGCCTCGAAGAGGATGCGGTACTCGGCGTCCACGCTGCCCGGCCCGCACTCGGCCTCCGAGGTGACGGAGAAGTAGTAGGTCCCGGTCGCGGGCGCGAGGAAGGCCATCCGCGCGGTCGGCCAGGAGAAGATCGGGTAGTGGCCCTCCTTCACCAGGCGCCCCGAGGCGTCCATCAGGACCACCCGCACCCGCATCCCCGGCTGGAGCGTGGTGCGGAAGTGGTACACCTGACCGGCCGTGGCGGCGAAGGCGTAGACGTCCACGTCCTGGACCACCCGCCCCCCGCAGCGCTGCAGCACCCCCACGTGCGGCTCGCTCGAGGGCAGCAGCGGCTCGGCCGTCTGGATCAGGTCTCCCTCGTCCGGGTCCGCGCCCAGGTCCTGGCACACCACGCCCGCCGCCTGCTCGTAGGCGCTGCACACGCAGGTGGCCGCGCCGTCGTGAACCTGGCAGGTGCCCGCGCTGCAGCGCACGCCCTCACACAGCGCCAGGTCCTCGGAGGTCTCACCACAGCCACACAGCGCCGCGAGCAGGACGGACAGGAGCAGGGAGCGAAGGGACACGGGGCACCGGGGGTGTGTGCTGCGGGGGACTCCCGGGGGGGCTTCCGGAAGCGGGGCCGCGCAGTGTACACGAGGCCCTCGTCCCCTGCCGTGGAGTCCCTGCATGTCCGACCTTTCCCGCCTCGCGTGCCTCTCGCTGCTGCTCGCCCTGCCCGCCGCCGCGGACCAGCTGGAGCCCTCGCAGCTGCCGCCGGAGCGCGGCGTGTACGTGGGGGCGCGCGCGTCGTACGGCTTCCCGCTCGGGCGCTTCAACGCGAAGCCGGACCAGACCTTCCTGAGCGACAGCTACGACGGCTCGCTGCCGCTGCAGCTGGACCTGGGCTACCGCTTCAACCGCTACGTGCGCGCCGGCGCCTACGCCTCCTACGCGCTGGTGAAGCCCAGCTCCTTCTGCGTGGACTGCCGCGCGAGCAGCGTGCGCTATGGCGTGAGCGCCGAGCTCCACGTCACGCCCGAGATGAGCACGGATGCGTGGGCAGGGCTGAGCGCGGGCTACGAGCAGAGCGCCCTGCTCACCACGCAGAAGGGCACCGAGGTGGAGAGCCGCTACACCGGGCTCGAGCTCTTCGCGCTGCAGGGGGGCGCGGACTACCGGCTCGCGCCGAACTGGTCGCTGGGCCCCACCCTCACCTGGACCTTCGCCCGGTACTCCACGCTGCACGCGCGCATCGGCGACGGCCAGGGCAGCGAGAGCGTCCAGAACCGTGCCCTGCATTGCTGGATGATGTTCGGCGCGCGCGTGCAGGCCGCATTCTAGAGGGCGTGTCGCACGTCCCCTCCGCCCTGCTGACGCTGCTCCCGGCGCTGCTGCTGCTCGCGCCGGCGCGTGCGCGCGCGGCCGCGAGCCCGGCCGAGGCGAGCGCGAAGCAGGGGGCGGCCGCCGGAGCGTCCGAGCCGGACGCGGCGCCCTCCGCCCCGCCCCTGCCGCCCGAGCGCGGCGCCTACGCGAACCTGCGCCTCGGGCTCGGGGTGCCGCTGGGGCGCTTCGAGCGGGGCGCGGAGCGGCGCGCGCTCTCGGACGTGTACGACTTCGCCGTCCCCGCTCAGCTGGACGTGGGCTACCGCTTCTCGCCGGCGCTGCGCGCAGGGGTGTACTTCATGTACGCCCCCCTCTCGACCCACACCTACTGCCCCGCGGGCCTCAAGTGCCGGGCAGAGGGGCTGCGCGCAGGGCTGGCGGGCGAGTACCACCTGGCGGCGCGCCGCCGGCTGCACGGCTGGGTGGGGCTGGGGCTGGGCTACGAGCGCAGCAGCGTGCGCATCAGCGGCCACGGGGTGGACGTGGAGACGCAGCACGCGGGGCTCGAGTGGCTGGGGGCCAGCCTCGGCGGGGACTACCGGCTCACGCCCCGGCTCAGCCTCGGCCCCGCGCTCACCTGGACCTTCGGCCGCTACGCCTCGCGCGCGGCGCGCCTGGGCACGGGCTCGGGCAGCGTGTCCGTGCAGAGCCCGGCGCTGCACTGCTGGGTGCTCTTCGGGGCGCGCGTGGGCTGGGCTTTCTAGGGGTTGCGTCCCCCTCTAAAGCCGCGTACGCAAGGCGCCTTTCCACACCCGCCCCACTGGGGCATTCAGGGAACACACATGGCCGAGAAGCTGCTGCCCCGGGAGAAGGGCTTTTCCGAGTGGTACGTCGACGTGGTCCTCAAGTCGAAGCTGGCGGACTACTCGGACGTCAAGGGCTGCATGGTCATCCGCCCCAATGGCTACGCCATCTGGGAGAACATGCAGCGCGTCCTGGACAAGATGTTCAAGGACACCGGGCACAAGAACGCCTACTTCCCGCTGCTCATCCCCGAGAGCTACCTGAAGAAGGAGGCCGAGCACGTGGAGGGCTTCAGCCCCCAGCTCGCGGTCGTCACCCACGCGGGCGGCGCCAAGCTGGAGGAGCCCTACGTCATCCGCCCCACCAGCGAGACCATCATCAACCGCAGCTTCGCGAAGTGGATCCAGAGCTACCGCGACCTGCCGATGCTGCTCAACCAGTGGGCCAACGTGATGCGCTGGGAGATGCGCACCCGCCTCTTCCTGCGCACCACCGAGTTCCTCTGGCAGGAGGGCCACACCTGCCACGAGACCGAGGAGGACGCCGAGCGCGAGACGCGGCAGATGCTCGAGGTGTACCGCCAGTTCGCCGAGGACTACATGGCGATGCCGGTCTTCACCGGCCAGAAGAGCGACACCGAGCGCTTCGCGGGCGCGCTGCGCACCTACTCCATCGAAGCGATGATGCAGGACAAGAAGGCGCTGCAGGCCGGCACCAGCCACAACCTGGGGCAGAACTTCGCCAAGGCCTTCGACACCACCTTCCAGGGCCGCGACGGCAAGCAGCACCACGTGTGGCAGACCTCGTGGGGCGTCAGCACGCGCCTCATCGGCGGGCTGATCATGACCCACTCGGATGACGCGGGCCTCGTGGTGCCGCCGCGCCTCGCGCCCACGCACGTGGTGATCATCCCCATCTTCGGCAAGGCCGCCGAGGCGAAGCCCGCCGTGATGGAGAAGGTGACGGGCATCGCCGCGGACCTGCGCAAGGCGGGACTCAGCGTCCTCGTGGACGACGACGAGAGCAAGGGGCCGGGCTGGAAGTACGCCGAGCACGAGCTCGCCGGCGTGTGCGTGCGCCTGGAGCTGGGGCCCAAGGACCTGGAGAAGGGCACCTGCGTGCTCGCCCGCCGCGACACGCGCGCCAAGGACTTCGTCCCGCTCGACCAGGTGGTCGCCCGCGTGCAGGCCACGCTCGAGACGATGCAGACGGAGCTGCTGCAGAAGGCGCGCGCCTTCCGCGACGCGCACACCTTCGAGGTCAACTCCTACGAGGAGATGACGAAGCGCGCCGAGGACGGCTTCATGCTCGCCCACTGGTGCACCTCGCCCGCGTGCGAGGCGAAGGCGAAGCAGGACCTCGCCGTCACCACGCGCAACCGCCCCTTCGACCTGAAGCAGGAGCCGGGCAAGTGCGCGGTGTGCGGCCAGCCCAGCCCGGGCCGCATCATCTTCTCCAAGGCCTACTAGTCCTCCCTCTCCCGCTGGGAGAGGGTCGGGGTGAGGGAAGCGCGCCTCCACCGCGCCTCCCCGCCCTCCCCCCGCCGCCGCGCCATCCCGAGCGCCGCGAGCACCAGCCCCGCGGCGACGAGGAACGTGGTGCGCATGCCCGCCGCCACGGCCTCGGGGCGCGCCGCCGCGAGCTCCGCGGTGCCGGAGGCGAGCGCGAACACCGCCCCCAGCACGGCCGCACCGGTGACGAGCCCGAGGTTGCGCGCGAGCCCGAGCATCCCGGACACCACGCCCCGCTGCTCCGGCCCGGCGGCGCCCAGGACGCGGGTGTTGTTGGCGGCCTGGAACAGCGCGTAGTGCGCGGTGACGACCACGACGGAGCCGAGGTAGCCCGCGACGCCGAACACGCCCGGCGCCGTCGCGAGCGCGAGCAGCCCCGCGCACATGCCGCCCAGCCCCACTTGCGTCATCCGCGCGGTGCCGAGGCGATCCACGAGGCGGCCCACCGGCACGCCCGCGAGCGCCGCCACGAGCGGGCCCGCGGACATCACCAGCCCCACGCGGGCCGCATCGAGCCCGAGCCCGAGCGAGAGGTAGAAGGGCCCCACCACCAGCGTCGCCATCATCACCGTGGAGACGAGCCCGCTCATCGCGAGCCCCGCGCCCAGCGCCGCGTCTCGCAGCATCGCGAGCCGCAGCAGGGGCGAGGGCGCGCTGCGCTGGGAGCGCACGAAGAGCAGCCCCCCGAGCGCCGCAGCCCCGAGCAGCGCAGCGTTGCGCGGGCCCGGGTGGCCGTGCCCGAGCGTCATCGCCAGGGCGTACGCCGCGAGCGTCAGCGCGAGCAGCAGCGTGCCCCGCGCGTCGAAGCCGGCTTGCGTGCGCCGCGCCACCGCGCGGTCCTGAGGAAGCGTGCGCTGCGCGAGCGCGAGGTTGAGCAGGCCCAGGGGCACGTTGACGAGGAAGATCATCCGCCAGCCCAGCCCCGCGATGAGCACGCCCCCGAGCGAGGGGCCGAGCGCGGTACCCACGGCGGACACCGTGCCGAGCAGCCCCATCGCGCTGCCGGTGCTCTCCCGGGGAACGGTCTCCGAGACCAGCGCGAGCGTGAGCGCCATCATCAGCGCCGCGCCCAGCCCCTGCGCCGCGCGGGCGGCCACGAGCACCCCGAGCGAGGGCGCCACGCCGCACAGCAGCGAGGCCGCGGTGAACAGGCCGATGCCGCAGAGCAGCAGCCGCTTGCGGCCGAAGAGGTCCCCCAGCCGCCCGGCGCTGACGATGAGCGCGGTGAGCGCGAGGAGGTAGGCGAGGACGATCCACTGCACCGCCTGGAAGGACGCGCCGAAGGCCTGGGCCAGGGTGGGCAGCCCCACGTTGGCGATGCTCGTGTCGAGCGAGGGCATCAGCATGCTCAGCGAGAGGCTGGCCAGCGCCCCGCGCAGCGCAGCGCCCTGCCCCACCCCGCGACTCTCTCGAATCTCTTGCGACACCATGCGGCGGCTCCTCACGGCTCCCGAAGTGGAGCTGGAGGAAAGCTAGGCGCCGGGGAGACATGGCGGAACGTGCAGCATTTGCACTGTATCCGTGCGTTTGACGCCATATATGGAGGGCATGCCGACGCCGGACCTCAACCTGCTGGTGACCCTGGACGTGCTGCTCACCGAGGGCAGCGTCGCGCGCGCGGCGCGGCGCCTGCGCCTCAGTCCCTCCGCGATGAGCCGTGCGCTCGCGCGGCTGCGGGAGGTGACGGGTGACCCAC